>CAYUQR010000075.1:0-9146 GCA_964446825.1 uncultured Rikenellaceae bacterium | reverse complement strand
TCACGGGCATTCTTTAAAGCTGTTTCAGTAACTTCACTGCCGCTCAGCAATCTGGCTACCTCCAGAATACGTTCTTCAGGTGATAACAACTTAACCCTGGTAATTGTTGAGTCTTTGGTATCATCTTTATAGACGTGATAGTGTTTTGTTCCGCGAGATGCTACCTGGGGAAGATGCGTTATATTGACTACCTGCATATATTTTCCCATCCCTGAAAGTATCTGCCCTACTTTATCAGCAACCTCTCCGGATACTCCTGAATCTATCTCATCAAATATAATTGTAGGCAGATTATTATTCTTTGTCAGTAATGATTTAAGGCTCAGCATAACTCGCGATAATTCACCACCTGAAGCTATCTTACTCAGATTCTCGGGAGGAACCTGCTTGTTTGCCGAAAATAAAAAATCAGCATGATCGATACCATTTGCTGCAAATTCTGTTGCCTGGGCAAGGGAAATTCTGAATCTGGCATTAGGCATACCCAGCTGTTTCAGGATATCTGTAATTTTCAACTCTATATCAGGCAACACATTCTTTCTCATATCTGATATTTCCTGAGACAAGACCTTCAATGCAATGACCTCCTTCTCAAGAAGTTTCTCCAGCTTAATAAGTCTTTCGTCGCCTGATTCAATTGAATTAACCATATTCTCTATGTCCTCCTTCCTGACAATAAGCTCATTCAGATTATTCACCCTGTGTTTCTGGATAAGAGAATATATAGTATCGAGTCTGTCGTTGATAATATTAAGCCGATGTGGATCTGCTTCGATTGAAGAAGAGAGTTTCTCGATCTCGGCTGCAAGGTCGTCAAGCTCAATGAGAGCAGATTCGATCCGTTCCATAAGCGTATCACCATCAGGCAGGAATGATTTGATTTTAGCGATATTCATTTTTGCCTCCCTGAGCATTGAAAGTATCGACTGGCCATCCTGTGAAAACAAAGCAGATGAGCCCGTTAATGCAAGTTTTATCTCTTCAGCATGGCCCAGGAGTTCCTGTTCAGCTTCCAGCTGCTCCTGTTCTCCCTGCATTAGCTTTGCCTCATCAAGCTGGTTAATCTGGTACTGGTAATATTCCAGGTCAGCCTTATTCTTGTCAGCTTTTTCCTTTAGTCCGTTATACTCTTTCCTCAGCTTAAGCCAACTGGAATATGCAACTTTATATTGTGATTTGAGTTTTGAAGTTCCTGCAAATGAATCTATTACATTCAGCTGAAATGAGTTATCATTCAGCATAAGGGTCTGATGCTGGGAATGGATATCTATAAGCCTGTCGCCCAGATCCTTCATCTGATTCACAGTAACCGGAGTATCATTAATAAAGGCTCTTGATTTTCCGGCAGGATTGATCTCCCTTCGCATTGTTGTAACCGGTTCATAGTCGAGTTCATTGGCTGAAAAGAACTCATTAAGATCATACTCCTCAATTCTGAATGTGCCTTCCACAATACATTTCTCATTTTTATCAAGAAGCACGGATGAATCAGCCCTGTTGCCAAGAATAAGTGATAATGCGCCTAAAAGGATTGATTTACCGGCACCTGTTTCGCCGGTAATTATAGTCAGTCCGTTTTCGAGTTCAACGTCCAGTTCCTTTATAAGAGCATAATTTTGAACAAACAATTTTAACAGCATAAACGGATGTTAAGGTATATTGGCTGAATTGATCTTTTCATATTTTGCCTTATTTGCAGGATCGATTTCGGTCAGTATCTGCACTACGCGACTCTTCTCTTCCGGGAATGCATCTGTAAAAATATTAATAATTTCATCTGATTTAGAATCCATTACAATTTGAAGGAGGTACATAAAAGGATCTGGCTTTCTCCTGTAAACATCCTGCACAAGTTTCAGGCTTTCAACTATATTGGTCCTGGCTTCAGTGTTTTTCGACTCCATCTTGTCAATGCCGTTTATGTAATATTCATAAATGAACTGCCTCACTCCTTCATATTCCTTATCAAGAAGGTTCTTTACCAGCCAGTACCTGTTACGGTTCCTTGATCCATCATAAGGTTTCCAGCCTGCTTCAGGGGCATTCTGAGCATTTGTAACAATCTTCTCAGCCATCTGAAAAGCTTCAGTACCTCCCAACGGGGCAAAAGAATCAGAATCAAAACCAATTATTATATAGGCGTAATAGGCCAGCACTGAAATAAGATTTGACCTGTGGGTTGTCGGGTCAAATTCAAGAGGCTGGAACTCCACGTACCTGAACTGAAAATTATTATCAATAAAATTGAGCATTGTGGAATTATAAGTCGTATTAAAAGCGGGGCGACTAAGCTGAATCTGTATGGTTCCCTTAAATTCGTCTGCCGACAACTGGTCAGTAAGGTTGATCAGGATGTTACAGTCAATTCTTTCAGCATAGTTGTATACATAATTAGTCCATACAGTGTTATTCATGAAATCATAAATATCCTTCTGCATTGATTCAAAAACCTCACGGTTCGATCCCTGTATCCTCTGTGCTGAGATCTGAACGTTACAATTCAATTCCTGTGATTTTATTATGCCTGGCATCATGGCCAACAGGATAAGCAGGTAATATTTGGAAAGGCGCAATAAGGTCATCCTGATAAATTATTGGATCATTGAAACAATTTTGTTAAGAATATCTTCAGCAGCTTCTTCTTTAGATTTCAACTCAAATTTATCAATATTATTGTTTTTGTCAATTATTGTGATCTTGTTTGTGTCGTTACCAAAACCGGCACCTTTATCCTTAAGGGAATTCAACACAATCAGATCGAGGTTTTTACGGATAAGCTTTCCCTTTGCATTATCCAGTTCATTATCTGTTTCAAGTGCAAACCCTGCAAGAACCTGGGAAGCTCTTTTTAGTTTTCCAAGGGTCTGAGCTATATCGGTTGTTGGTTTAAATTTGATAACCAGGTCATTTTCTGCCTTTTTAATCTTGCTGTTTTTAACTTCAACAGGTGTAAAATCAGCTACTGCTGCTGATAGAATAGCTATATCGCATTCCGGAAATAATGATATGCATTCAGAAGCCATCGACTCTGCTGTAGTAACCCGGGTTACTTTTACAGAACTGACCGATGGGGACAGGCTTACAGGTCCAAGAACAAGATGAACTATAGCACCATACTCAGCAGCTGCATCAGCCAGTGCAATACCCATTTTCCCCGATGAATAGTTGCTGATAAAACGAACAGGATCAAGAGGTTCCTGCGTTGGTCCGGCACTGATCAGTATATGCTTGCCCTTCAGAGGCTTAAAGATTTTTTTTTTTGTAAAGGCGCTTTTAATTTCCTTTACAATATCTTCAGGCTCCGCCATTCTGCCTTTTCCTGTAAGTCCGCTTGCCAGTTCACCTTCAGGGGGATCGATAATAGTATTACCGAAGGCTTTTATAGTTTCAATATTAATTATTGTAGCCGGATGATTCAACATATCCACATCCATTGAAGGAGCTACGATAACAGGGCATCGGGCTGACAAATAAGTTGTAAGCAGAAGATTATCTGCAACACCATTTGCCATTTTTGCAATGGTGTTAGCTGTAGCAGGGGCTATTAGTAACACGTCGGCCCATATGCCGAGGTCAACATGACTATTCCAGTCACCGTTATCCGGATTATAGAATTCTGTCAGTACCGGGTTTTTAGAAAGGGTTGCCAGTGTAAGGGGAGTTATAAATTCTTTAGCGTGTTCAGTCATTACAACTTTCACTTCAGCTCCATCCTTAACAAGCAACCGGATGATAGTTGCAGTCTTATATGCTGCAATACCCCCGGTTACACCGACAAGTATGTGTCTGCCTTTCAGCATTATTATTTATTTTTCCCACTATTTGACAACTGAATCAGGATTTCTGAAGAAAATTTTCTTCTCTTCCAGTTCCTGCAATGCTATAAGCGTTGCTTTGGGAAGTCTTTCGTAAAATTTAGAAATTTCAATCTGCTCCCGGTTTTCAAATACCTCTTCCAGGTTATCACTATAAGATGCAAATTCTTCAAGCTTCTTATTTAGTTCCTGTTTCATTTCAACTGCAATCTGGTTTGCTCTTCTAGCAACAACAATTACTGTCTCATAAATATTTCCGGTCCCCTGGGTCATCAGATCAAGGTTACGTGTAACGGTTGTTACTGGCGCTGCTGATTTTCTGTAATCCATATATTTATTGATTATTTGTTCCGTTCTCAGGAACTACTGGTTTTAGAAATTTATTTGTTTTCTGAAAGATACTATTTACCTCTTTTGAGTAGTGCGATTTAGGAAATTCTTCCATAAAAGAATAATAATCATCAAGAGTATCCTGATATCTCTCTTTTTGTTTGATTGCAAAGCTCTTTTCAGCATACAGGAAAAGAGAGTTTAGCTTAAGGAACATCATTTCCTCCCTGTACTTCGAATTAGCGTACTCTTTCAAACTGTTGTTAAGAGCCACCACAGCTGCCTTATATTGCTTCATATCATAATAGAGCTTCGCGTTCAGGTATGATTTTTCCACCAGGTTGTCCTCAAGCTCAGAAACATACTTTTTACTCTCCTCAACTCTCGGGCTGTTAGGGAATCTTGTCATAAAAATCTTAAATCCTTCAATAGCGTTTTTGGTATTCTCCTGATCAAGTTCAGGGCGCGGTGAAATTTTATAGTCGCAAAATGCTGCCATAAAATTAGCTTCCTCAGCATGTTTTCCAAAAGGGAACTGGTCAACAAATGATTTATAATAACTTGCTGCCACGTAATAATCCTTCATGCCGAAATATGCCTGGGCATTCATCCAGTTTAGCTCTTCTGCTTCATCCGTAGCTCTATACCTTGGAAGAATCTGAGTAAGAAGTTCCGTTGTCTTAACGTACTGACCGGCATCAAAATACTCTTTAGCTTTTGCTTTCTTTAATTCAAAGTCAGTACTCTTAAGTACTTTTTCATACTCGCCGCAGGAACTTACAAGTATTAAAATTATCAGGACAAAATATAATCTGAACTTCATAAAAAAAATTGTTGCGCAAAATTACTGAAATAATTTGATATCAGAGATAAAAACGCAACAATTATGCTTTTATTATTACTGCAGGCTTCTGCGGGTTCAGGAAACATTTAAATTATCCCGAGTACTGGTGCAAACAGACCCACGCCAAATTAGGTATAAATAGGTATGATTGTCTGACTGTTTATTTCTAGATTTGTGAAAATTTTAACAATCAATCAGATCATAATGGATATTTTTGAAAAAATTAAATCAGACAAGGGCGCATTAGGGCAATATTCGGGATTTGCCGATGGTTATTTCATGTTTCCAAAACTCGAAGGAGAAATCTCTCCAAGGATGAAATTCAGGGGGAAAGAGGTACTTAACTGGAGCCTGAACAATTATCTGGGGCTGGCGAATCTTCCGGAAGTCAAGAAAGCTGATGCTGATGCAACTGCGATATATGGTCTTGCTTATCCTATGGGAGCCAGAATGATGTCGGGACAGACTTCGATGCATGAGAAGTTCGAAAAAATGGCTGCGGAATTTACAGGAAAAGAGTCTGCATACCTTCTCAATTATGGTTACCAGGGAATGGTATCGATAATTGACGCACTTGTCGACAGGCACGATGTTATTGTTTATGATTCGGAATCACATGCCTGTATTATGGATGGGCTGAGGCTTCACATGGGAAAAAGGTTCGTATACCATCATAATGATATTGATAATTGCGAGAAACAATTGGAGAGAGCGACTAAACTGGTTGAACAGACTGGAGGCGGCATCCTGGTTATTACCGAAGGCGTTTTTGGAATGGCAGGAGACCTTGGAAAACTTGATAAGATAGCTGCTCTCAAAAAGAAATATAATTTCCGTCTGCTTGTTGACGATGCTCATGGCTTTGGCACGATGGGTAAAACCGGTGCCGGCACAGGTGAGCATTTTGGCGTTCAGGATCAGATTGATGTCTATTTTGCAACTTTTGCCAAATCGATGGCCGGCATTGGAGCATTCGTTGCCGGCACAAAAGAGGTAATAACCTACCTGCGTTTCAACCTCAGATCGCAGATATATGCCAAATCGCTGCCTATGGCTATGACAATAGGCGCAATCAAAAGGCTTGAATTGTTACAAACTCACCCGGAATATAAAGAGAAACTGTGGATAATTGTTAAAGCTCTCCAGAAGGGTCTGAGAGATGCAGGACTTGATCTGGGTAATACAGAGTCGCCTGTCACACCTGTATTTATGAAATGTCCGCTTACACAGGTAACCCAGATGATCTTTGACCTGCGCGAAAATTACGCCATATTTTGTTCAGTTGTTATATATCCTGTTGTTCCAAAGGATGTTGTTATGTTACGTATCATACCCACAGCGGCTCATTCACTTGAAGATGTGGAATATACGGTAAAAGTATTCAGGACAATAAAGGAAAAGCTTGATAATAATGTATATCCCGACGAAATTGCTGATTTTAATAAATAGTAAGTACTGTTAAATGATATAGGCTGCATTATTCATATGCAGCTTTTTTTTTAGCATTTCGAACAAATCCTGTATTATTTGGGTTATATATTCAAAATAGTCATTCCTGAGACTTCAATTTTGTTTTAATTTCTGTATTTGTTTGCAATTTAGTTTGATAACAATGGTCTTAAATAGCCAGGAACATAACATTTTAAAGGGTTATAATATGCTTATTTATTTTGCAGGAACCATGATTATGTATGAACCATCAGAGGAATGCGTTATTGATTTCTGGAAAAATGGAATTATAAAAAATCTGCCTGTTTCAAGTTCAAATCCTAATTTTATAAAAGCAGCATCACAACTGAGGGAGTCATGTGTCGACAAATCTACCTGCAGTCAAAAGCTTATTGAAGATTATACAAGGTTATTTGGAATGGAAAATATGCCTCTTGCACCTGCATATGAATCAATTTACAGTGAAAAAGTAACATCTGTTTCAGGTCTTAATGGTACCAGTGTTACTGAATTTTATGCCGATTACGGGTGGGAATCTAAGTTCAAAGGAAAAGTAAAAGATGATCACCTTGGCATTGAACTGCTTTTCCTTACATTGCTTATCGATAAATATATTGTTCTTGATGATAAAGCCTGCCGGATTGAAATGAGAAATGAGATCAGAAGGTTTATAAACCTCCATATATTGTCATGGATAAATAAATGGAATAAAAAAATTCAAGTCTATTCTAATACATTATGTTTCAAAGGCATAGGGACTCTTGTGGTTGCATGCGTTGAAGATATTTACAGTCTGATGAATTCCCTGGAGCCTAATAGCAACTAATCATATTAGTATCTTTTTCATTATATTCCGAATTATTTGAATTTCAACGGATAAATTTAATAAATAGAATGAATATCAGTAATAAAGAAACAGCTTTAGTATTATTCAGAAATTCGGATTGAAGAATGTTATTATTGCGCCAATATAATACTCTCTCCATCCTTCAGCAATACTGCTGAACTCTTCATCCGGTATATTTGAATGTTCAACTGTTACCTCTGAATTTTCACCATCAGGCACAATGGAAATCGTAACAACAGATTTTTCAGTCTGTTCTCCGAAATACCATTCCTGAACTACTTTTTTATCCTGAACAAATTCAATATTCCTCCCGGTTATATCTCCTTCCCATAATGAAAATTCGCTTCCGGGCTCTGTGTTCATTTTAGCAGGATAACCTGACCACAATTCTATTGTATATGGGTTTGTTATTGCGGAATAGATATCAGATGGTTCAGCATTTATTCTGAATGTCTTTTTAAAAGTCTTCATAAAAGAATAAATAATATCATTTTAAATCTGCCAGGTAACGTTCAGCATCAATAGCAGCGGTACACCCTGAGCCTGCAGCTGTAACTGCCTGCCTATAATGAGGATCCTGAACATCGCCTGCAGCAAAAACCCCTGGTACATTTGTCTTCGAAGTCCCTGGAATGGTTTTAATATATCCTACCTTGTCCGTTTCAAGAAAATCCTTAAAAACTTCAGAATTAGGAGTATGTCCGATAGCAAGAAAGAATCCGTCAATTTTTATCTTAACCAGTTCTTCAGCATCAGTACCCTTTTTCTTAACAAGAGTTGCTCCTTCCACTCCGTTTTCCCCGAAAAGATCAACAACCTGATGTTCCCATAAAATCTCTATATTTTTGGTATTTAAAACCCTGTCCTGCATTGCTTTTGAGGCTCTTAGCACATCTCTTCTTACAATCAGGTAAACCTTACGGCATAAACCTGCAAGGTAAGTGGATTCTTCGGCTGCTGTATCCCCTCCTCCAACAACCGCAACATCCTTTCCCCGGTAAAAGAAACCATCGCAGGTAGCGCATGCAGAAACACCCATTCCGGCATATTTAACCTCGGACTCTAACCCGAGATATTTAGCCGTTGCCCCTGTTGAAATAATAACAGCATCCGCTTCAATTATCTTCTTATCATCAATAGTGACTTTATGTTTTTTCCCAGAGAAATCAACAGAGGTTGCAATACCAAACCTGATATCAGCGCCAAATCTCTCGGCCTGTTTTTTAAAATCTTCCATCATTACAGGTCCGGTCACTCCTTCAGGATATCCTGGATAGTTCTCAACCTCTGTAGTTGTGGTAAGCTGCCCTCCCATCTCCAATCCGGTATAGAGAACCGGATTAAGATTTGCCCTGGCGGCATAAATAGCAGCGGTATAACCGGCTGGTCCCGATCCTATAATAAGACATTTAACTTTTTCAACACTCTCAATATCAGTATTATTATGTGAATCTTTCTGAAGATCCACGGGTTTAAATATTTCCATATCTGAATTACTTAATTTTGACTGCAAATATACATAACTTTTGACTTTTATCTGCGACTAAAGTTAAAGACCGGATTGCTACCAATCGTGCATTTGAAAGCTGAAAAATGCAATATAGCATATCTCCCGAAGTTTGCAGAATCAAATATGTTGACTATTTTTACAGAAGTTTAACCTCCTTCGCCAAGGCTACGGAGGTCAAAGCGGGGTGTGGCGCAGTTGGTCCCGAAAAATAGCAAATTTACAATTTGCATATTTTTCGAGGATCCTCGAAAAACATAAGAATCACAGATTCTTTGTTTTTCGGGACTAGCGCACTTGCCCAGAAAGATTAATAGTTGGTTGAATATAAATTTCGGGGTGTGGCGCAGTTGG
>CAYUQR010000074.1:0-16362 GCA_964446825.1 uncultured Rikenellaceae bacterium | reverse complement strand
AATCAGTAATCAGTAATCAGTAATCAGTAATCAGTAATCAGGACCCAGTACCCAGCACCCAGAAACCGGCAACTAATTAATTTGCGATTTACCAGATAACTGAATTTATATCTTATCTTTAGTTATTGTATCTGATGTGACAAACTGTAAATACAATAAGTTAAAATTATGGCTAAAGTCTCTGCAGCCCGGAATTCAATTCTCGGCATTGACATCGGGTCTGTATCACTTAATATAGTTCAACTCGATACTGAAGGCAATATTTTCTGTCGGTTCAGTCAATTTCATAAAGGTAATATCCGCCATGCTTTTTCGGAGGCAGGTAAAATTTTTGATCTGGCACAGGTATATGCTATTGCCTGCACTTCATCATCAGTTTGTTTAAATAAGAAACTTATTCTGTATTATAATGCCCAGGTAGCTATAATGGCAGCCGCACGACATTACTGTCCTAATGCTGCATCGGTGTTGCACATCGGAGCAGAGAAATTCATGCTTATCAGGTTTGACACCAGGGGTAATTATCAATCCTCCAAAGTAAATTCATCCTGTGCCGCTGGAACAGGAAGCTTTCTCGATCAGCAGGCTTTAAGGTTAAACCTTTCAGGTATCAGGGAACTTTGTGACCTGGCTATGAAAAATAAAGAAGAAGTTCCTGACATAGCTTCGCGTTGTGCAGTATTTTCCAAAACTGATATTATACATGCCCAGCAAAGAGGTTATTCTGTAAACGCAATCTGTGACAGTCTGTGCAAAGGGCTGGCCGGGAATATAATAAACACCGTTTTTAACATAGAACCGCCTTTCCTGCCCCTCCTTATGACAGGTGGCGTTTCAAGGAATTTAGCTGTTAGAGAATATTTAGAAAAGCAATTGAATACCACATTTTTGTATCACGAAGATTCTCATCTTTTTGGGGCGGTTGGTGCAGGACTTCTGCTTCTTAAAGAAAAAAGCGGTGTCGTTCCGTTAAACATAAGGTCTTTTGAAGATATTATGGTGCATTCAGACACGGAAAAACAATATTTTCATAAACCCTTGTCATTGAGCTTAAGTGAATATCCCGAATTCTCAACTGAAGCATCCTACCTGTTTATACCTGAAATTTCAAAGCATCCTGCGAAAGTGGAGGTTGATATTTACTCTGAGTTAATTCCCGGCAATAACTATGATGTATATATTGGCATAGATATAGGCTCAACAAGTACCAAAGCTATTTTAATAGATGAAATAAAAAAGCCGGTTGCAGGCTTATACACATACACTGTAGGGAAGCCGTTATCGGCAGTCAAATCGATTCTTGAAGCCATTGAAGATATTACCAGGCAAAAGGAAATTGAGTTTACTGTTAAGGGAACAGGAACAACCGGTTCAGGCAGAAAATTTATTGGGAAAATTCTGAACACCGACTTAATTATAGATGAGATCACCTCGCATGCAAGGGCAGCTTATGAGCTTAATCCACTTACAGATACAATAATTGAAATAGGCGGACAGGATGCCAAGTTTACATTGATGCATAATGGGAATGTGACCTTTTCACAGATGAATAGTGTTTGTGCCGCAGGTACTGGAAGTTTCTTGCAGGAACAGGCCGAGAAGCTGGGTTGCTCAGTATCTGAATATGCAAAAATGTCTGAAAATATCGATGCACCTCTGGCCAGCAACCGATGCGCTGTATTTATGGAAAGGGATCTCAGTCAACTGCTGACTAATGGTTATTCAGTTAACGAAATTCTTGCAACAGCATTGCACTCTGTTGCGGAGAACTATCTGCAAAAGGTCGCTACCGAGGCATCCATAGGAGATTATATCTGTTTTCAGGGCGCAACTGCAAAAAATAAATCACTGGTTGCGGCTTTTGAACAACGATTAAAAAAACCGATATATGTATCGGAATATTGTCACCTTACCGGTGCTCTCGGTACTGCACTGATGCTTAAGGAAGGGAATATACTCAGAACCGGCTTCAGGGGAATTGATTTATACAACGAAGAGATACCTGTTGATACCGATACCTGTAACCTTTGCACAAATAATTGCTGCATCAGCCTGGCAACTGTTTCAGGGGAAAAGGTTGCATACGGGTTTATGTGCGGACGCGATTACGAGACTCAGCGTTTCACTTCAGGGAACAAGACAGATTTTGATCTGCTGAAAAACAGGAAAAAGATATTCTCATTTAAACCGACAACTGCCTGCAACAGTAATATTACTATCGGAATACCCGCCTCTCTTCATCTCTTCGAGGAATTACCTCTCTGGAAAAGGTTCTTTAATAACCTTTCAATCAGAGTAGTAACAAGCGAAGATTATTATGATTCCGTGAAAACCGGCAAATGCCTGGCCGGGGCTGAGTTCTGTTCTCCCGTAAACTCTGTTTTTGGTCATGTGGTTTATCTTTCCGATAAAGTGGATTATATTTTTTTACCTGTGTTGCTGCAGGAGCGGGAAAGTGCCAAAGAAAATAAGGGCCATTATTGTTACTTTACTCAATTCAGTGCATCGCTGGTTTATACCCTTAAGATTAATGATATTCAGAATAAATGCATATCACCATTATTAAGCTTCCCGAAAGGGAAATATCATGTGTCGCAGAAGCTCCTGCAATGCCTGAAGCCATTATTAAAAAATGGCCTCAGTTATTTTGCCGTATTCAATGCTTTTAATGAAGCTTTATCTTTCTATTCCAGTCAGAAGAAACAGCTTGGAGATGTTTTTAAAAAGCAATTTAATCCGGAAAAAGAGATCTCTGTTGTATTACTGGGAAGGCCATATATAGTACTTTCAAAGACTCTTAATAAAGGGATTCCGGATATTTTTAACAGCCTTGGTATTAAATCCTTCTATCAGGATATGATTTCTTCGGATGATATTGACCAGGAAGACATCACAATTTTATTAAAAAAAGTTCCCTGGTATTTTGTTTCTAAAATCCTTGAAGTTGCAAAAATAGTAGCCGAAACAAAGAATCTCTATCCTGTATTGATCACGGCTTTTAAATGTGCCCCCGATTCATTCATCATAGAATATTTCAGGAAGATATTCAACAGTTGCCATAAACCATATCTCATTCTTCAGATTGATGAACATGATTCAAATATGGGATATGAAACACGTATTGAAGCCGCCATACGGTCATTTAAGAATCATGCATCAATCAGCGAGGAAAAGCCAAAAGTTGAAGCAAACCTGATCATGCCACAGGTATCAAAAAACATTGCCGGAAAGATATTGTTGTTCCCGAAGTGGGACCCTGTTGTATCACCACTCCTGGTAGCTAATCTGAAAAGACTTGGCATTGATGCCCGCTTAATGAAATCGAGCGATTTGATAATAAAAAAGAGCATGGCACATAATTCGGGACAATGCCTTCCGATAAATATTATTGCCCAGGAATTTATCGATTACGTCACAGAGCAAAAAATAGAACCCGAGAATGCCATGCTATGGGCAATTGAATCAAAGCTGTCATGTAATCTCAGGCTCTATCCCGAATATATTAAAAGTCTTTTCGAAAACTGGGGTCACGGTATGGAGAAAGCACATGTTTACAGCGGTTTGCTCACACATCTTGAGATTTCGTTAAGCGCCTGTTATTATGCATATTTCGCTTATATGTTTGGTGGCTTAATACGGATGGTAGGATACAGGATAAGGCCCTATGAAATAAATAAAGGTGATACAGATCAGGTGCTACAGGAAACTGTCGGCATCCTTGAAGGGGCATTTCTTGGCAAAAAATCAATGGAAAAAGCTGTTTCTGAAGTTATTTGCAGGTTTGACAGTATCCCACGCCTGGATGGGAACAGACCAAAAGTTGCTTTGTTTGGAGATTTCTATATATGTGACAATGACATTATGAACCAGGATTTGAGCCATGCTATTGAGGAATCTGGGGGTGAAGTGATAACTGCCCCCTATACTGACCTGGTAAAAATGTCACTCGAAAATGTGATACGCCTGACTCTTTACAGGGGAGAGTATATTACTGCAGCACAGCAAAGAGTTATCAGTTCGTGTCTGAAATTGTTTGACGATAAATATTACAGGTATTTCGAAAAATATCTGGGACCGCAGAAAATTATTAATCCCAAAAAACTGGAAAAGTATCTTGTCAGGTTCAACATAAATCCCTATCATTCAGGGGAATCTTATGAAAATATTCTAAAAATATTCTATTTCATGGAAAATTACCCTGGTATATCACTTTTTGTCCAGGCAAACCCTGCATTTTGCTGCCCCTCACTGGTTACTGAGGCTATGACCAGCGAAATAACCAGTATAACGGGAGTGCCGGTTGTAACAATAACCTATGATGGCACGAATGATTATAAAAACGATGTAATAATTCCTTATCTGAAGAGTAAGGTTTCGGTTTAGCAGGAATTCTTAAGCCGGGCGTTTAGCGTCTAGTGTCCAGTGCCCAGCTCTGTCAACCGAAGCTTTAGCGAAGGTGATGGCGAAGGCTGGTGCCCAGCGTCCAGCGTCTTCAAAATTACCCACTCCTTACCGATAGTTATCGGGACCCTCAAGGGAGGGGAATTATTACGATACGTCCGGTACATTATTTACCACAATCCATAGAAAAGTACGCATTCGGACTTCCTGTCAGATCTACAGTCATATTGATTGGTGGAAATGGTAATACCCACACGCACACTTTTTCAAGAGATGGCATCTGCGACAGATCAAGATCAATTTTATAGTAGTCCATTTTCTGGTAACTAATATTGGTGTTTGATGACAGATCAAGAGTGGTAAGAAGAGGCGAGAATCGCACAGTCGTACCTTCACATCCCTAACCTCGTACCGCCCGCAGCTTTACCTGATAAAAGGATTGGAAATATCCCGGCATTTTGTTTATATTTATCTAATCAACTAAAAAATCAATAAGATGAAACGTCGAATTTTCATTAAGAATGCTGCCCTGGCAGGCGGGGCGATGGCTATGTCACCACTTTTTGGGATTAATAATGCTTTTGGTGAAGATGGTTTTCCCATGATGGATCTGCATGTTCACCTGACCAACAATTTTACGATTAAGGACGTCATGGACATTGCTAAAAGAACAGGAGTTCAATTTGGTATTATGGTTAATCCCGGATATGGTGTTAACGATGATGCCAGCCTGAAGCGTTATATTGAATCCCTTCGCCCGTATCCTGTTTACATGGGTTTGCAACCTATGAGTCCGGGTTGGTCCAAAAACTTTTCGCCTGAAGTCATATCTCAACTTGACTATGTGCTTATGGACTCCCAGACTGTTCCAAATGGAAACAAATATGGGGAGACCCTGCGTATCTGGAATTTTGATACCTATGTGGATGATCCGAATAAGTTCATGGAGATTTACATGGCTCATAACCTCGAGGTCCTGACCAACAACGAACCTCTCACAATATTTGGCTGGCCGCTCTTTCTGCCGGTCTGTATAGCCCGCGATTACTATACCTTCTGGACAAAGGAACGCATGCAGCAAATTATTTCAGCTGCAAAGAAAAAAAATATTGCTATCGAGATAAACGACATGTCGCACACGCCACATGAGGAATTTATTAACATGGCAAAGGCACAGGGTCTGAAGTTTACCTTTGGTTCCGATACTCGCGATCAGAAAGCCGGACGGCTGGACTATTGCAAATACATTGCAAAAAAATGCAACCTTAAAAGGGAAGACTTCTTTATACCAAAAAGGATTCTTAAAAATAGCTGAATCAATAAACGGCTGCCGGCACTTTCAAATTATATGAGCGCCGTGATAAGGCACTACATAAATGTCTGACCATTATTTTTCCAGGTAAAAATTATGTGAATAAGTCTGTCTTTATTCCTGGTGTTAAAAGTTGAAGGGATGTAACCATAACCGGTTTTCATCGTCAAAGGGTAAGCAAAAACTGTTAGGATTCGAATTAAGAATGAAATAACCTTATTTCTATGATAAAAAGTTACTTTCAAACAGCTTTCAGAAATATATTTAAACAAAGGAGTTTCTCCATTATCAATATTTTTGGCCTGTCAGTAAGTATGGCAGTATGTATGCTTATTATTTTAGTAGTTCAGGATCAACTGTCGTACGATAACTTTCATAAGCAACGTGACCGCATATACAGAATTCAATCGAAAGATAATTTAAGTAAAATAGCCCTGACAAAATTTGCATCCACAACGTGGCCCCTGGCAAAGGAGTTAAAAGACAATTATCCCTTCATTGAAGAGACTGTTGCAATTAATAATCAGTTTGGCGGCGAAGGTATATTTAATGAAAAAAGGTTCCAGGTTTCAGGTTTCTTTGTGACTCCTTCATTTTTCGATCTCTTTGATTTTAAACTAAAGAACAGTCTGGCATCAAAACCTCTTGATGAGCCCTATTCAATAATTTTAACAGAGGAGGTGGCTAACAAATTTTTTGGCGATAATGACCCAATTGGAAAGACAATAGTTTTCGAGAGATATGGTAATTTGAAAGTGACCGGTGTCCTTTTAAAAACAAACCAAAAATCCCATCTGCAGTTTGAAGCATTGATATCAGCCGGAACACTCCTTGCCATGGAAAAGGAGAAGAAGATGGATAACATTACTGATAACTGGGAAGAATTTGGTTCAAACTATGTATATGTATTACTTAAAAAAAATGCACGTCAGAGTGACCTTGACACTGCCCTGGTAAAAATCGGTAGACTAAAATACCCTGAGAATGGAAAAGTAAATATCTCTTTTTATAGTACTCCAATTTCCAAAATTGTTCCGGGACCTTTACTGGCGAATGAAATCGGAACTTTCCTTCCCAAGGCATTTGTAATTTTCTTCGCAGGGCTCGCAATTGTCATTATGCTTTCGGCAGCTTTCAATTATACAAGCCTTTCTATAGCCCGTTCTCTAATAAGAGCAAAAGAATATGGAATACGAAAATCATTTGGAGCGTCCAAGGGTCAGCTGGTTTCACAGATTCTTACTGAAGCAGTGATAATTGCATTAATCTCACTTGTTTTTGCCTTTATAATGCTTCAATTACTTGTTCCTTCATTTTCAGGGATGAGGTTTATGACACTTCTTAAGATTGATCCGCATCAGGATCTTTCCAGCTACTCAGCATACCTCCTTTTCGCCATTACAACAGGACTGCTGGCCGGTCTGATTCCTGCAATTTATGTGTCATCTATGAATCCAGTGAAAATATTTAAAGCCTCTTCAAATATCAGGCATTTAAAAAGAGTTTCATTCAGAAAGATACTTCTTGTAGCCCAGTACACTTTCTCCATTGTCTTTATAATTTCAATTATCCTGTTATACAGGCAGATGAGTTTTATGTTAAACAGTGAACTGGGTTTTGACAAGGATGTTGTATATAATATAAATCTTAATGGGCAGAAGTTTTCAAAGGTTAAGGATCAATTCAGCCAGTTACCGGAAGTTACCTCAATCTCTGCAGAATCTCATGTACCTGGTCTTGGCAATTTCTGGGGCACAGGCATAAAGATCAGACCTGAAGATGAGTCATACGATGCCGCTTATTTTTCAGTAGATCCTTACTACCTTAGTACAATGGGAATAAAGACTATTGCCGGTGAAGATTTTCCAAAAGATCCTGTCCCGAATACCCATTTAGTAATTATTAACAGAAAAGCAGCGGAGTATTTTAAGTTTAAATCTCTTCAGGATGCAGTCGGACAAGACATATTGATATTTGATACTATACCTGTCAGGGTCATCGGAGTTGTTGATAATTATAAATATGTTGCGCTGTTTCTGCCGATTAAACCGCTAATTATCAGGATGAATCCGGAGCAGTACGGAATTGCAGTTCTCAGGGTAAACACAAATGACAGGGAGGCCTCCATAGCTAAATTTAAAGCTGCCTGGACATCAATTGATCCTTATCACGATCTGCAGGGTTCATTTCTTGAATATGCGATAAAGGATTATTATGGCATATTCGGAGATGTTTTGTACACAGTTGGTCTTACAACTATACTGGCAGTTATAATAGCATGTCTGGGACTTTTTGGTATGGCAACATATAGCATCCAGACAAAACTAAAAGAGATCGGTGTAAGAAAAGTTTTTGGCTCACAATCAAAAAGTGTTGCACTCCGGGTCGGACGAACGTTTATTATCATGATTCTGATAGCAGCTGTCATAGCTTCTCCTATAGCGTATTTATTAAATTCAACCTGGCTTAAGTTCCTTGCTTTCCATGTTCCATTCGGAACTGGAACCATCTTAGCGGGCATTCTAATTGTGTTTATAACAGGCATACTGACGGTTTTTTCTCAAACACTTAAAGCTGCCAATTCAAATCCGGTTGATATTCTCAAATATGAGTAGAAGGGGCGAAATGTGAAATGTATTATGTATTATAGATGATAGGTGATGTTGAATAATTCATCTCAGATAATTCAAACTTCTGACTAAATTGCATGTTATATTGAATGATTTAAAATTGACTTTAATTATTCATAGAAACATTAACATGTCAAGAAAGTATCTGTTTTTTATTCTGATTATACTTTATTCCAATGCACAGGCGCAATCGAATTATATAATACAACCGGAGTGCAATAATTCCGGCAATAAACCCCTTATAGTTTTTTTTACGGGCGATTCAGGCAGGAGCTCTTTTGGTGCAAAATTAACCGACAGTTTATGTGCAGATAATATGCCATTATTGTGTATAAATTCATACAAGTTTTTTCGCCAGCGAAAAACACCTCAACAGACTCTCGACAGTATTTTGCCTTATATAGCTTTGGATTTAAAAAAGTATGATCGCCGAAAATTTATTTTTGCAGGTTATTCATTCGGATCTGAAGTGGTACCCTTTCTTTACAATTTAATGAGTGATGAATGGAAAGACAAAGTGGAATTTATAGTATTGATTTCCCCGTCTGACAACTCAGATTTCGAAATCCATTTTCTTGACCAGCTGGGTCTTACCTTCAGGCGCTGGCCTTACAATGTGCTGAAAGAAATAATGAAGATCGACAATAAAAAGATAATTGTGTTCTGGGGGAAAAATGAAAAAAGATTTGAGAAGAAGCAGTTTACAAAATATAACATTGCAGTGCATCGTCTGGAAGGAGGTCATCGGCATACAGAAGTCCGACCGGTTATTGAAGAAATAAATAAACGGATAAAAGATGGCACAACGGTTAAAGGGCACGTTGCGCCATTCTTCCAGGGTGTAGTGATTCGTATGCCCTTTTATAGACTTATCCCCGTCACGCGGTCAAATTTTTTATTTGGCGGCTTTTTATTATATTCGCCTGAAATCTGACCGCAAAAATCAGGATTGGAAGTTCTGACTACTTTATTGAATGATTACTAATCAATTTATTTTTAAATCCGCTGTAATGATGAAAAAGAGTCTCCGTTATTTCACGATGCTAGCTGTGATTACTTATCTTGCTGTTTCATGTACAAAGGAAGAGGAAACTTTCGATCAAACCCTGCTGACCGGAAAATGGCAGTCAGGAACTTTATTCTATAAATATCTTGCTGACGGCACAGGTGGTACCTGGGATACAGCCGATAATGTTACTGAAGCGGAAGCTCAGGCATTTACCTGGACACTGGTAAAGGATTTACTGACCCAGATACATATTCTTGAGATCGGTGGTTCTGTTCCAAAGATATATACAGTTACGGAATTAACTGAAACTTCATTGAAATATCATGATGATTTTGGGGTAAGCTTCTCCTTTACCAAAGTGGGCAAATAAAATATTGCCGCTGCCATAGTTTGTTAATATTGGATTGAATTTCTATGAAAAAATTCATAAAGATTTTTTTTATTTCTCTTCTTTCATTGCTGGGAGTGTTAATCGTTACAATCAGTGTTTTGCTCTGGATTGTCTTTACTCCTGACAGGATCACTCCGATTGTTCGCAAACAGGTTGCCAGATATATCACCTGCAAGTCGGAGATAGGCTCAGTGGAATTAACATTTTTCAGCACATTCCCGAACTTTGGATTGAAGGTCAGGGATTTTACATTGATCAACCCTGTAACGGGTTCCATGTCTGATACCCTGGTCAGGGTGAAGGAGCTCGTTGGAGTAGTTGATGCAAAAGCATACTTGAAAAGGAAAGATATAATCCTTATCGGGTTGAAGATGAACAGCGGATCTTTTAATGTTTATTCAGACAGCCTCGGAAATACTAACTATAACATCATGCCGCAGGATACAAATCCAGCTCCGGCTGCAGTGTCAGAAACCGAATTACCTTTCATTGACATAAGGAATGTTGAACTGAAGGATGTCAGCCTTCATTATAATGATCTGTCGTTGAAGCTTAACACTCTGATCCATAACCTGAGCGCAGAAATTAAGGGACAGGTTTCCAGCGATAGTATTAGCGGGAATGTTAACGTCAGCACTTCAATGATATCGATTGAATATACCAAAGAAAAGGTTAACTCTGAAATACGTGACCTGGATGCAAAGATTAACGGAACAGTTATACACGATATTATAAGCGGTAATATTAAGGTAAGTTCTTCACAGATATCCCTTGAATATGGCGGAGAAAAATACCTTGATCAGGCATCAGTACAGTTTGTTTTTCCCGTAGATGTTATCACTTCACGCCAGTTTATAAGACTCAAAAACGCCACGGCTTCAATAAACGATATGGAATTGTTCCTTAACGGGACAATTGAAAATGACACTGTAAGTAAAAACATTACTACCGACCTGACCTATAAACTTGCATCATGGCCGGTTAAAAATATCCTGGCACTTGTGCCGCCTTCATATAAGTCATATTTCAATGGTATGAATGTTGACGGATTGTTGTCGTCGGATGGGAGTATCACAGGCGTATATAATGATTCACATATGCCGCTTATGGATATGCATATATTGTTTGAAAAAGGGACAATGAAGTATTCCGCTTTTCCGTTACCACTTCATGATATTGATGGTGATTTAACGATATATACCGATCTGAACAGCGACTCACTTTCATTTGTCCGCATTAACCGGTTCACTGCAAGAACACCTCAATCAACCTTGAGGACCGGGGGTATGGTCACTCATCTGTTTAAGGATATTTCATGCAATCTCACAACTAATGCAGAATTAACACTGGATGAGTTTAACAGTATGATCCCGCAGAGTATGAAGACTACTCTCAGGGGAAAAGCATCGGGACAGGTTAAGTCGCGTTTTACGATGAGTCAGGTTGAGAAGATGCAATTTGAAAAGATGAAACTGTCTGGTTTCGTTACTCTGTCGGATTTTGATGTTAAATATGATAGCATATCACTTAAAACTGACAAATCAAAGATCGATTTTGCATTGCCTAACAATAAACCTTTGTCGAAAAACACCGGTTTTGTTTTTGCATCAATAATTTCGGACAATATTGTGGCAGGGAAACTTGCAAGCTATAATGCATCTCTAAAAAAATCGTCACTCATCCTCGAAACATCAGACATCAGAGATACTACCAGGATACCTGATCTTATCTGCAGCTTCAGCATTGATTCGATGACGGCCGGAATGGATGACATGACCATCGCCATTGCCTCACCACATGGAAAAGTGTCGGTATCTCCCAGACCAGATAACTCTGATCAGCCGCATATAATTTTATCGTATAACAGCGGTGAGCTGAAAACAGCCATGGGTAAAAACACTGCAATTGTTAATAAAATCAGCACCGACCTCGACATATCGAATGACAATACACAGAAAGATATATTCCTGCAATGGCTCGTAAAAGGTTATGTTGATATTAACCAGGGCCTGGTTACCATGTCAGAACTTACAAATCCGGTCGAGATCCCATCCGTAAAAATGGATATCGACCCTGAGACGTTCAACATTAAGGAAAGCAGCATGAAGATTGGCCTTTCTGATTTTCAGCTTACAGGTAATTTAAATAACGTTTTGTCATATTTCAGAGGAGATTCAATTTTGAGGGGTAAATTCAATTTTGTATCGAATAAAACCGACGTTGCCCAGTTAATGGCTCTGACAAGCGGAATAGGCACTTATGATTCAACAAGTGTAAATAAGCAAGAAAACACAACGGTTGATACTGTAATTTCCGGTCCCTACATGGTGCCAAAGAGAATTAATGTGATTCTTAATGCAAATGTCAAACTGGCTACAATAGGCGTTGACACAGCTACAAATATTAAAGGTGTCGTGCAGGTTGACGATGGC
The DNA here is from genome assembly GCA_964446825.1 of uncultured Rikenellaceae bacterium. Classification (GTDB taxonomy): domain Bacteria; phylum Bacteroidota; class Bacteroidia; order Bacteroidales; family VadinHA17; genus LD21. The sequence goes on along the minus strand of CAYUQR010000074.1, from coordinate 4,187 downwards.
ATCCTTCTTCTCGACGGACTTACATTCAATACACCGGCAGCAAGAATGCAGTTAACGGCTATGTATCGTACACCCCGCAAAAATCACCTGTATCTCGGAATTGATTATCATTTGATGGATGTTGAGATCAGTGAATTGCTGACCATGATCCCTGATATTGATTCTCTGATGCCTATGCTGAGATCATTCGGCGGGAGGGGAGAATTTCATATTGCTGCTGAGACATACCTCGATTCTTTGTATAATATCAAAAAATCGACTTTGCGTGGCGCTGCGTCAATTAAAGGGAATAATCTGGTTCTAATGGACGGTCAGACTTTCAGTGAGATTGCCAAAACGCTCAGGTTCAATAAAAAAACCCAGAACAAGGTTGATTCTCTGTCGGCCGAATTCACCATATTCCGTAACGAAATTGATGTTTATCCTTTCCTGATTGTTATGGATAAATACAAGGCAGTTATAGCAGGCCGCCATAATTTTGACATGACTTTCGATTACCATATTTCTGTGGTTGATTGTCCGTTGCCTATAAAACTCGGAGTTGATGTTAAAGGCAATGAGGATAACTTATCCTATAAGCTGGCCAAGTGCCGTTATGCAGAATATTTCCGGCCGTCTTCGAGGCATGCGGTTGAAAACAAACAACTGGAACTGAGGAAGATGATCCGTCAGGCACTCGCAGAAAAAGTGAAGGAATCAGTTCCTGCTTCGCAATAATTCTTCTTTCACACCTCACACCCCGCTCCCCGCTCCCCGCAACCCACATCACATACCGACCGCCGTGAGTCAGTGCAGGTTACGCAATGCCTTCTTCTTTATCTTCCTGTGGAATTTCTGGTGTTTATTAACAAGCTTCTTTGCACCGTACCTGGAGTAGTATGACCTGTTCCTTCCGAGCTGTGTATTCTCCAGGAGCATCAGTCCCCTCAGTTCAGTAGTGTTCTTTTTCGAAGATGCGCACCCGGAAAGGAAAGGCACAAGCACCAGTATTATCAGCAGGGATATGATAAACCTTATCATACTTCATGATTTTTTATTCACACGATAAAATATAATGACATTCACATTAAATGCTTTTACGATATCCGGAGTTTATAGTTACACTTTTTCTGTTATTTCAGATATCTAAGGGCGCAAAGGCGCAGAAGAATGAGGGGGAGAGGGGGAGAGGGGGAGAGGGGGAGAAGCGGTGAGCAGATGAATCCCGTACCGCATACCGCAAGCCGCGTACCGCACGCCGCTCTCTTTTCCGGGTAAGTTTAAAAAAGTTATTAAACAATTTCGATTATCCTGTTATCTTTAGACCAGGTTATGGTTTGAACTTAACAAAGAATTATTATGGATAAGATACTGGTATCTACAGCGCAATTTGAGCATAAAAACGCTGATAAGGATTATAACTTATCCGTTATTTCTCAGCTTTCGGAAAAAGCATCAGATGAAGGGACTGTTGCCATAGCCTTTCACGAGTGTTCCATAACTGGCTATACATTTGCAAGGCATCTTACAAAAGAACAGATGCTTGATTTGGCGGAGTTTATTCCTGATGGAAAAAGCACCGCAACGCTCGTTGACATTGCCAAGCAGAATAACATAATAATACTATCCGGACTTTTTGAAAAGGATCAGGATGACAAGCTATATAATACCTATGTATGTGTCGATAAAAATGGCCTTATTGCCAAAGCAAGGAAATTACATCCCTTTATAAATCCTTATTTAACACCTGGTGAGGACTATTGTGTTTTTGAAATAAATGGCTGGAAATGTGGCATCCTGATTTGTTATGACAATAACATCATCGAAAATGTGAGGGCGATGACTCTCCTGGGGGCAAATATTATTTTTATGCCACATGTAACAATGTGTACACCTTCTCCCCGGCCCGGTGCAGGCTTAGTGAATCCTGATCTCTGGAAAAACCGCGAAACTGATCCTGCTTCTTTACGGCTTGAATTTGATGGCATGAAAGGACGTCAATGGTTAATGAAATGGCTTCCGTCACGGGCTTATGATAACGGGATATATGCAATTTTCTCAAACCCGGTAGGAATGGATGATGACCAGGTAAGGAACGGCTGTTCCATGATTATTGATCCTTTTGGAGATATACTTACTGAATGCCGTACCTTTGAGAACAGTTTTGCAACTGCGGCAATTACACCTGAAAAACTTGTCAAAGCAGGCGGATACAGGTATCTTAAGGCACGACGACCGGATTTGTACAGGAACATCATCGGACAAAGCCATAATCCGGAACAAAAGGTAGCATGGATTAGTTAGCACAAATTTTAGAAAACACATGTCAGCAGCTATAAAAAACATCATGTATGATAAGGGACATAATTGAGAATCATCTTGTTCCAAAACAAGATTACGTTTACGGTTTTGCAAATCTGCAAGGTTTATTACCAGGTAAATATTCCGATTATAGATATGGTATTTCCATTGGCAAAAGGCTTGACGACAAGATAATTAATAACCTGACAGATGGGCCAACAATTGAGTATTTCAATCACTATAACAGTGTTAATAAGCAACTTGCAGAAATAACAAAAGAAATTCAAAAGGATCTTTTAAGTAACAATATTTATTCTTTACCTATTGTCCCAACGATTGAAGTTGGATCGAAACAATATGAAAAATACTCGAAATCTTTAAGCTACGATATTTCTCACAAAATGGTGGCTACAAGAGCCGGTCTGGGCTGGATTGGGAAAACTGATTTACTGATTACAAAAGAATTTGGACCAAGGTTAAGATTAGTGACTATACTCTTAAAACAAGATCCCGGCTGTAATGTAAAACCAGTAGTAAAAAGTAAATGCGGTAACTGTAATATTTGCGTATTAGAATGTCCTGCAAAAGCGGCTACTGGCTTACAATGGGATATCACTATTCACAGAGATAAATTCTTTGATGCTTTCAAATGCAGAGAAAAATGTAAAGAGTTAGCAAAACAAAAACTTAATGTTGAAGAACGTATTTGCGGATTATGTATCAGAGTATGTCCAATTGGGGGGTAGTAATAAATTACAACTGCCATCATGGACAATAACGGTCAGTAGTAAATCATTTGGACGTAATTCGCTTTACGCTTTGCCCGTCCGTAGCGTCAGCGGAGGCGGGTAATTCATTGTAATTTGGCCTTCGGCCGTCATTCATAGTCATTAGCGCTTCGCGCGTCATTGGTTGTCATTAGGCTTTTACACCTTCGCCATCACCTTCGCTAAAGTTTCGGTGGTCAAAGAAGGCTTCGGCCTTCGGGCGTCGTAGTCGCCCTATGGCCGACGAAGACGGCTGGCACTGTTGTCACGCCTGCCCTGACATCCTGCTAAGCAGGATCGTCAGAGTTTTTTGCTCATCCGGAAACTCAACCTATTCTACCTGTTTCTTTCTATATCTCTTAATTTCCCATTTTACTGTGTATTCTAAACCTCCGTCCACACCAGTTCCCCCACCCAATATTTTATTAATTCCATCCCCGTCTTTTACATCTACATAATTGTTAGGATCCACAGGCGGATCAAGCCTCATACCATTAAAATCATCAAAAATGAACCAATACATTAAATTTGGAGGCTCTATACTCTTTGCTTTTCCATTCTTACCAAAAAATATAAGTAATTGGTCAGTCTTCTCCTCGTCTTCCAATTCCTCTTTTTTCACTTTATGTGTCTCATAATTATGTGTCCCTTGCTTGTCTTTTACAGTTATAGTTGCAAAAGCATTGCTTACATTCCATGATACCAAATCATAACACTCGACAAATTCCAGATCGTCATCAACCTCTGTATGAGTAAACTTCAGCACAGCATTTAGCGTTGCAATTGTAGTTTCGATACCGTCTTCAGTAGTAAATTTACCCTTCTCAGTTATAGTAACTGTTGCCTGGCTTTCATAATGTGCAACTGTAATAGTCGATTCATCCTGAACAAATTCAGGATAATCTTTTGGTTGATATTTAGCGGTAATTTTTATTCTTTTATCATTATCTCCTGCTTTGTATGTAAGCACTACATCCCCATGTTCATCAGTAATATAATTACCTTTAGAAGATATATTGCCGTCTACTATTCCTGTAACCTTTATTTCTAATTCCTTTCCTGGAACAGGATACTTCTTGTTTTTCGTATCCACCTCATTAAATGAAATTATTATATCAGTCTTTTCACCGGGAGAAACAG
>CAYUQR010000073.1:0-16390 GCA_964446825.1 uncultured Rikenellaceae bacterium | reverse complement strand
AGGTAATAACTTCTGAAGGTTGCGATGTTTTTGCCAAAGCTGAAGTCAGACTTCTTGAAATATACGAATCCATATCAATAATAGAGCAGTGCCTTGCAAAAATGGAGCTCCTCAAAGAGGGAGATATTGTGACAATGGTCAAAAACATACCTGAAGGAATGGGATTTGGAAGAGCCGAAGCTCCTCGCGGCGAAGTCTTCCATTTTGTTAAATCGGACGGTTCCAACTCTCCTGTCCGACATAAGATAAGAGCTCCCAGCTATGTTAATGTAGCCACCTTTAAAAAATCATGTATTGGACAAACCATAGCTGATGCAACTATTATTCTTGCAGCTGTTGATCCTTGTTACTGCTGCACTGAAAGAATGGCATTTGCCTACGATTATTACTCAGGAAAGAGGATTATGAACGGACTTGATCTGATCAGGATCTCGCAGCAAAAAACAAGCGATATCAGAATGAGCTTATAAAGAAATTATTATGAACGAATTCTTATATATAATCTGGATACCTCTGATAGCAGGACTTATGTTATTCCTGTTGCCTGATTCATTTAGAAAGATCACAGGTGTAATAGCTTCGGTAATATCAGCTCTCGCTCTGGCGATGACTGTCAGCCTTTTCTTCAACAAGGAATTTTTTACACATGGAGTTATCTCTCTTATTTCTCCGCTCAGAGAGCAGCTGGCTGATTATAACAGGTTCCTGGGGAAATTCGGTGGCCTGTTTATCGATAACATAGCAAAACTGGTCGTTATGATGATAGCTTTTTTCTCGTTTCTCATCATCATTTATTCAATTGCATATACCGATAAAAATCACAGGATTAAAGGTTACTATTCATATATCCTTCTGACAGCTTCATTTTCTTCCATGGCAGTTATTTCCGATAACCTTCTCTTCTTCATATTCTGCTGGGGCATTCTGGGAATATTGCTCTATAAAATGATATCTGGTTATGATGAGGAGAGTTCTTCTGCTGCCAAAAAAACAATGATACTCATAGGCGGATCAGATACAATAATGCTTATTGGGATAGGTATTATATACAAAATAAATGGTTCATTCAGTATCTCAGCAGGCTCAATACCTACAGGGACAACACTGGGAGCTGTTGCAATGTATGCCTTGCTTATCGGTAGTTTCACGAAGGCAGGAGCTTTCCCTTTCCACACGTGGGTACCGGATTTTGCTAAAAAAGCACCAGCATCATCCACAGCACTCCTACCGGCATCACTCGATAAATTACTGGGTATCTATTTTATGTTCCGAATCTGTACTTCATTATTTACTCTTACGGAAATAATAACCCTGATCCTTGTAATAATCGGAGTAGTTACTATAATATCTGGTGTAATGATGGCACTGGTTCAGCATAACACCAAGCAACTTCTTGGCTATCATGCAGTATCTCAGGTTGGGTATATGGTTCTGGGATTAGCACTGGGTAACCCTATAGGGATTGCAGGCGGATTATTTCATATGGTTAACCACACGATGTACAAATCAGGACTTTTCCTTGTTGCCGGCAACGTTGAGGACCGGTTCGGGACAGATCAAATAGAACATCTTGGAGGTTCAGCAAAGTTTATGCCTCTGACTTTCATTTCAGCACTGATTTTTTCCCTTTCAATATCGGGGGTACCTCCTCTGAACGGATTTGCTTCCAAATGGCTTATTTACCAGGGAATTATTGACTTTGGTCATGGAACCGGGATAGCAAACCATCTTTGGATGATTTGGCTTGGACTTGCTGTACTGGGATCTGCTCTTACACTGGCAAGTTTTATGAAATTCCTGGCCGGTGTTTTTCTTGGGAGGACAAAGAACATAACTTCAGCAAATTATGAAACAAAAACACTGATGATGATACCTATGATCATTCTTGCTTTGGTCTGTATTGTTACTGGAATATTTGCTTCAGGTTTTGTAATACCCTCAATCATTAAACCTTTATACTCAGGATTTGAGAATCCTGCTGTATGGCAATCTGGCCAGGTTGCTTTTCTGGTCGGTGTTTCAATTATTATCGGGATATTAATTTACCTGGCTGGCAATATCAGAAAATTCAGGATTGAAGATAGTTACATCGGCGGTGAAAAAGACCAGGATATAAGCAGGGCAAGCGTACTTGATTTTTACAAGACTATAAGCACAAATAGAATTTTCTCGGGGTTCTATTATGCTGCTGCTAAAAAATGGTTTGACCTTTATGACATAGGCAGGAATATGGTTTTTTCATGCAGCCGGGTTATCAGTTCATGGCATACAGGAATTCTCCCGTTTTACGTCGCCTGGATGATCTCCGGACTTATTATATTGTTGATAATAATGCTCTTATAAATACAATTGACATGGAAGTTCTCCTTACAATGATTCTTATAATAATGATTGCCGGATCTGTCTTCTCTCTTCATGCAAAGGACCTGCTTTCTGCTATAGTCTCTTATGGCATTGTGGGATTTAGTCTTGTAATTGCATTCCTGATCCTCAAAGCGCCTGATCTGGCAATTGTTCAGATTGTTGTGGAAACGATATCGCTGATAATAATGATCTCCGTTCTTATCATCAGTACAGGCGAAGATCTGTCGGAAAAAGATATGGTCAAAATAAAAGGGAAATCATATATAAACGTCCGGAACCTGTATTATATACTCTTTTCCGTTGTGGCTGCCTTTTTACTTGTTTACTTTTTTATTCTGGCTACCGGTAATCTTAATCCATTCGGATCACATGAAACCAGGATGGCGACAGAGTATATTAATAATGGCGTTAAGGACATTGGAGCGATCAATCTTGTAACAGGAATCGTATTCGATTACAGGGGCTATGACACCCTTGGTGAAGCAACAATCCTTTTTACGGCAGTAATGGGTGTTCTGGCTATTCTGAGATTAAAAACACATAAACAGGACTTGTGATGAAAGGAATGACTTCGATAGTAAAAAAAGTGTCAGCATTGATATCAGGTCTGGTCTTTTTGTATGGTTGCTACATAATATTCCATGGTCACCTTACTCCCGGCGGTGGTTTTGCCGGAGGTACAATTATAGCAGGATCATTCATCCTTCTGATAATTGCCAACGGTATACAATACTTCAGATTGAAGAAGGAAAAAGAGGAGTCCTCGCTGGCTGAAGGGGCAGGCATCCTGTTTTTTCTTTTGTTTGCTGCAGGCGGATTATTGCTGACAGCTCATGTTTTCTTCAGGAATTTTCTGCCTTACGGTACGCCCGGAAACCTTTTAAGTGCCGGCGTAATTCCGCTTTACAACATATTCGTGGGAATAGAAGTTGCCGCAGGCTTACTTTCAATATTCCTTGCATTCGTGATCTATAAGAAGGAGGATTAATATGCTGAATTACATACTCTGTTTTGTATTGTTCCTGGTAGGGCTCTATGGTGTACTGACCCGGAAAAACATAATTAAGATAATTATCGGGCTTTGCATAATGGAATACAGCCTGAATTTATTCTTTATCATGATAGGATATATTAAGGGAGGTGTTGCACCAATTGTTGACCTGTCTTCTTCGCAAAATGTAAAATATGTTGACCCTTTGCCGCAGGCTATTGTGCTTACAGCTATTGTGATAGGTCTTGCAACTACCGCATTGCTTCTTGCAATAGCGATTAAATTATATAAAAAGTACAAAACCTTTGATATAGATAAAATTAACAATTTAAAAGGTTGAAAGATGGATTCACTTATCCCCCTGTTTGTCATAATTCCGCTTGGTATAGCCTTTCTGATACCTCTAATATGGAAATTGATACCATCTGTCTTTAAATATCTGCCTGCAACAGGGATCCTGTTTCTCCTTGTACTGGCATTTTATATCCTGATTGCTAATGGAAATGAGACATTGATTTACAAAGTCGGGGGATGGGAACCGGTAAAGAATGTTCCCATAGGCATACATCTTGTAGTCGACGGGCTTGCAGCATCTATGCTTATAATAATAAATCTTATTGGATTCCTGGCCGGCATATATGCAATTCCATATATGAAAAAATTCACGGGTGAGAATTATTTCTTTGTTCTCTTCTCACTTATGGTAGCAGGAATGAACGGCGTGGTTATTACAGGAGACCTTTTTAATATGTTTGTTTTTCTCGAGATATCCGTTATTTCATCTTATGCCCTCGTTGCATTCGGCAGTTCAAAAGACGAGCTGGAAGCTTCATTCAAATACCAGGTGCTTGGAGGGATTGCATCACTCTTGATATTATTTGCACTTGCCATAACCTATTGGTATACAAGTACTCTTAACATGAGTGATATTTCACATTTGCTTAAACAGGCTCCCGTCAATAAAGTCACAATATTTATTCAACTGTTTCTTATCGCGGGATTTGGACTCAAGGCTGCCCTTATCCCTTTCCACGCATGGCTGCCCGATGCTCATTCATCGGCACCCTCTCCCATTTCAGCCATGCTATCCGGGGTCCTCATTAAAGCGATCGGAATATACGCATTGCTCAGACTATTCTTTAATATGTTCCGCGTGACATACGAAATAAGTATTATAATTACACTTATCGGAGTACTGTCAATGGTTATTGGCGTCATTCTGGCGATAGGTCAATGGGACATGAAACGCCTGTTTGCATATCACAGTATAAGCCAGATGGGGTATGTGATTATGGCTGCCGGCATTGCAATGATAATACTTGCAAAAGGAGGAAACAGGAATATTGCAATTTTATCATTAACAGGAGGTCTTTTTCATATGTTCAATCACTCCGTTTTCAAGGGACTTTTATTCCTGAATGCAGGTTCAGTGGAATACGCGACAGGAACACGTAACCTTAAGGACCTTGGGGGTCTGTCGGAAGTTTTGCCTGTCACTTCCGCCACATCGCTGGGCGCTTCATTATCCATATCAGGGATACCTCCTTTTAATGGCTTCTTCAGCAAACTGATCATAATAATTGCTGCAATTGAAGGAAGGTTTTATTTTCTTGCTTTGCTTGCTGTAATAGTCAGCATAATTACTCTGGCATCTTTTATGAAGGTACAGAGATATGCCTTTCTCGATAAACTGAAAAAAGGAGGATCAAATATAAAAGAGGTCCCTTTCCTGATGTGCTTTTCAATGATAATCCTGGTAATCTTGTGCCTGGTAATGAGCCTTATGGCTATCCCCGGAATAAGAGAAACATTCCTGATGCCGGCTGTTAATTCACTTATTTCATTAAAAATGTAAAAATCTCACCAATGAGTACTGTGATATATTTCATAATGTGCTTTATTACATGGATGCTGTTAACCGACAGGTTCTACTGGCAAAATCTTATAGCCGGTGCATTGGTTTCACTGATAACGACTCTGATTTTCTCAAGGTATTTTAAGATTGACGCAAGAAAACTGGCTAATCCCGCGAGATACTTCTGGTTGGTTGTATACATTCTTTATTTTATCTGGGAATGTATTAAAGCCAACTTCGATGTGGCTTACAGGGTCCTGCATCCTTCAATGCCTGTCAGACCCGGTATAGTGAAAATCAGACTTACGCTAAAAAGAGAGCTTGCAAGGACAATTCTGGCCAACTCCATCACTATGACTCCGGGTACCATTTCAGTTGATATAATAGGCGATATATTATACGTCCACTGCATTTATCTTCATGACACAAATCCCGATAATTACACCTACGATATATCAGGCAAGTTCGAAAGAATATTAACTAAGATCTTTGAATAATGGAATGGATTGACTTTGCTCTTTATTTTCTGATTGCCCTTGTAGTCTTATGTCTTTACAGGGTAATAAAAGGACCAACTGTTGCTGACAGAGTTGTGGCTATAGAGATTCTGGGAATAATCGTTGTTGGAATATGTGTCATTCTGAGCATTAGCACAGGAAGGGCATTTATGATTGATATCGGAATAGCCTGGATAATCCTGAGTTTTATTGGTACACTCACAATGGCAAAATATCTTGGAAGGAGGAGATTGGATGAATAATTTAATAAGCAATATTTTTATTGGTATAGGACTGATATTCAGTCTTATGGGATGTATCGGACTAATAAGGCTGCCTGATATTTATAATCGTCTTCAGGCAGCAACAAAATGTGTTACGCTGGGAGCATGCTGTATTCTTGTCAGCCTTGTGATCAGGTATGGATTTAATGACTCAGGAATAAAAGGACTTTTTGCCATACCCGTACTTTTTTTTACCTCTACTGTCGGGGCCCATTCACTGATAAGAGGAGCACATATTTTTGGTATTAAGCTCTGGGAAAAGAGCATAATTGATGACTATGAGGCAGACGGGTACGGCCACAGTTCCAGTACTGAAAATCAAAAAGAACTGAGTGATGAGATATCCTAAATTAAGAGAAGTAAGAGAGGCGCTAACTTCCCTGTTTTCGCCGGCATATACGACATCCTTTCCGCATAAGGAGCATATCCCGGAGGAGAAATTCAGGGGAAAGCCGGTTGTTGATGATAAAAACTGTGTTGGCTGTTTGACATGTGCCAATGTTTGTCCACCATCAGCAATTACAGTTGCTGATGATAAAGAAAAGGGTATCCGAACCATAACACGCGACTACGGTAAATGTATCTTCTGCGGGCAATGTGAAGCATTCTGTCTTACAGGTAAAGGCGTTAAACTTTCCAATTTGATATTTGACATAGCCACGTTCGATCTTAAAAGTAATATTGAAAAACAGGAAAAAGAACTGCTTATCTGCAAATACTGTGGAGATGTAATCACAACAAAAGAGCATATTTTGTTCATGTTCAAAAAACTGGGTCCAAGGGGATATTCTTCAGTATTAAGTCTTAATTTGCTGAATGAGAGTCTTGTTCCTTCAACCAGCGACACTGATATGGAAATAAAGGATGATCTGAAGAGAAAAGACATGTTCAATATATTATGTCCTGATTGTCAAAGGATCATACAGGTCAAAAACCTGCTTTAAGTGAAGACAAAAATTGAAAATATACTTAAAAAAGATCACTCAAAAATTCTTTTTGCAGGAGTAGGTAATGTTTTAAGAAGCGATGATGGCGTTGGTGTATACGTAGTATCCGGCCTTGAAAATCGTAATAATGTTTCAAAACTTCTTGTTGAAGTAAGTATAGAAAACTATATCAATAAAATAAATTCAATTTCACCTGATATCCTGATAATTGCTGACTGTCTTGATTTTAACAGGGAACCGGGGTATGCCGATATTATACCTGTTGAACAGACAAATGAATTCAACATCTCAAGCCATAATATAACATTAAAGCGCATTTCTGAGTTTTTAAAAATGAAGGTTTATGTACTGGGAATTCAACCTGCCAGTCTGAGTGTTGGAGAGAATCTGACGCCTGTTGTGAAAGAGTCTGCAGAAAAGATAATTGAAATTATAAATGATATAGCAGGATAGTGTTAACCAGAAAAATCGATAGGATAATCATCTGGTAATTAAATTTTTAATACGATTTTTTTGTAGTTTCTCCGTTTTCTTTGTAATTTTCATATGAAAAATGGTGAATAATACCTGGTTCAATGTTGGACAGATCTTTAAAAAAATTTTGCATTACTTCTACTGCTTGTGGCAAATTTTAAATAACTAATTATGGAGGGAATTTAACATGAATGAAAAATCAAAAATTCTGATTATTGAAGATGATGTCGATCTTGTTGCCGCAATGAAAAAAATGTTGGAAAATAAAGGTTATGAAGTAATATTTGACTACGATCCTGACAAGGGCTATGAGAAATTAAAGAATGAGAAGCCCGATATGATCATCCTTGATGTAATGTTCGGCAGCAAGGGAGAATCTCAGGGTTTTAAGTTTGCAAACAAGATCAGAACTGACAGCCAGTTTTCAGGAACACCCGTATTAATGTTAACAGCAATTAATTCACAAAATCCTTTCTTTAATTTTTCACCTGATACTGATAATGAATATTTGCCTGTCGATGCTTTCCTTGATAAACCTGTTCAATTTAATGAGCTTTTTCTAAAAGTTGAACAACTTTTAAGGCAAAAAATCAGTAAATGGAAAAACTGGCCCGAAAAAGAATGATGGAATTTGAGTTTGCCTCCGGCGTTAAATGTCTTATCATTAATAATTCAGGAGCATTTAAAATTCATTAATAATAAAAGGAGCATCCAATGAATGACAAACTGGTTCCTGCTCATATACATTTTGCGAGGTGGTTTATCAGACTCAGGTGGTTTGCTTTGTTAATTCTGATTATCTCAAACTTCATAGTAAAGCATCTTTTTAACGTTCCAATCCAGGACAGACCTGTTTATTTCATCTCGCTGATTCTGCTGATACTAAATATTCTTCATGTAATTATCCTTAGACAAATCACAAGAAAAGGAGGTGACAGGGTTATATATTGGATTAAGAAGGAGATTGATCTTCAAATACTTACAGACCTGATTCTTTTGACCTTCATCCTTCATTATTCGGGAGGTATCGAGAATCCTCTGATACTTTTTTATTTTTTCCATATGATCATTGCAAGTTCCATATTTTCAACACGTAAAAGTTATTTCTACACAATTTTTGCCATCATGCTTATTGCTTTACTGGTGGCACTTGAGTATTATTCTGTAATTCCTCATTACAACCTGACAGGTTTTGCTGGTAACAACCTGTATAATAACGCCTTCTATATCTTTGGAACAGGTTTTGTTTTTCTTTGCACTTCAATCATTATCGTTAGTCTTTCTCATATGATTATTTACAGATCGATAAAAAGCGAAGAGGCTTACGTAAATGCCAATATTGAATTAGAAAATAAGGATAAGCTGAAAAATGAATATGTCCTTCGGGTAACACATGATATAAAAGGACACGTTGCAGCAATTCTGAGTTGCATAGAAGTAATCAGGTCAGGGGTTGCCGGCCCATTGAATGAAATTCAGGCAGAATTTGCCAATAGGACATTTGATCGCACAGAAATGTTGTCAGCTTTTGTAAAAAACCTCCTGAATCTTACAAGAAAAAGACTGAAACACAACATTGAGTTTGAAGAAATCTTATTTAAGGACCTGATAAATAAAATTGTAAGCCCCATTCAGATGCTTGCCAGCGACAGGCATATTGACTTTAATATTTATGTTGACAAATCAATAGAGAAGATAATAGGCGACCCATTTACTTTAGAGGAATTATATTCCAACTTGTTACTGAATGCAATTAAATATACTCCGGATAACGGGCATATTTCATTAACAGTCAAGAACCATCATAATAATATACTTACAGAAATTTCCGATTCCGGTATCGGGATACCGAAGGACGAAATCCCAAAAGTTTTTGATGAATTTTATCGCGGAACCAATGTACCGAAAGACATCAAAACCGGATCGGGATTAGGCCTTTCAATTGCCAGGCAGATAGTAGAAAATCATGGCGGTAAAATATGGGTAAGCAGTGAACTTGGAGTTTGGACAAAATTTACATTTATACTTCCCAGGAATCCGGATTTCATAACTTTAGAAGATAAAATCCGAATTGATCAGAAACAGACAAGATAAAAAGATAAATGAATTTTTATGGGTCCGGTGAATACGTACAGGATACAGATTAAAGGGCTGGTTCAGGGAATAGGCTTCAGACCATTTGTTCACAGGCTGGCTGGTTCGCTTAATTTATTCGGTACTGTGGAAAACCGCAACAATGGAGTTTTTATCTTTATTAATACTGATAAGGACGGTATGGATAGTTTCGTCGAGAAGATAAAAAGCCTTGCTCCGAAGCATGCCAGGATAGATAAGATAACTGTTGAAACAGTTGAAACGATACTATTCTCGGATTTTTCAATTGCCACCAGCGAAAATGTTTCGGATGATATTACCGGTATAAGTCCCGATATTGCCGTCTGCCCTGACTGTTTATCTGATATGGAGTTGCAGGAGCATCGTAAAGATTATCCCCTTATCAACTGTACAAACTGCGGTCCAAGGTTCTCTATAATAAAAGGAGTTCCATACGACCGCAGCAAGACAACTATGGCAGAGTTCAGAATGTGCCCGAAGTGTGAGGAAGAATACAGCGATATAAACGACCGCCGGTTTCATGCACAACCTGTTGCATGTAATAATTGCGGACCAATGTATACAATTCACATTAATAACAAGACAACCAAAAACATCAATGAAATTGTAACAATTGCCGCACAACTAATCCATGACGGATCGGTTGTAGCACTGAAAGGCACCGGTGGCTATCATTTACTTTGTGATGCATATAATGAGAATACCATAAAGAATCTGAGAATATCAAAGGCCAGGGAAGGGAAACCTTTCGCCGTAATGTGCAGGGATATTTCCATTGCTGATAAATTAGCACAGATGACTTCTGCCGATAAGGAAATTATAGCCACATGGAGAAGACCCGTAATGCTCCTGGAAAGCAGGGGAATCCTTGCTCCTTCCATTTCAAACGGCCTTAGTACTGTAGGAGTCATATTACCCTATATGCCCTTTCATTATCTGCTCTTTAAAAAACTGCATACAGATACCATTGTTTTCACGAGCGCCAATTTTTCAGATGAACCGGTAATAATTTCGGATGATCAAGCCCTCACTAAGTTGAAGTCTCTGGCATCAGCTGTTATAACATACAACCGGGAGATTTATAACAGAACTGACGATTCGGTATGCCGCACAATAAATTACAGGGAGTTTATAATAAGAAGATCAAGGGGCTATTCGCCTTCCCCTGTAAATACTCAACTTAAAACGGAAGGTATATTTGGTGCAGGAGCTGAACTAAATAATTGTTTTGCCATTGGAAAAGGTACACAGGTAATTATCAGTCAGCATATCGGAGATCTGAAAAATGCTGAGACACTTGATTTTTACACAACGTCATTCAATAGACTTTCCGATATGTTCAGGTTCAAACCAGACATAATAGCGAAAGATCTTCATCCTGATTACCTGTCATCAGCCTTTGCTGAGAAAATGGCTTCGGAATTAAATATCAGGCATGTTAATGTACAGCACCACCATGCCCATATAGCCTCCTGCATGGCTGAGCACAACCTTAATGAAAAAGTAATCGGCGTTGCCCTTGATGGTGTCGGGCTCGGAACTGACATGAATATCTGGGGAGGAGAATTTATGATCGCCGATCTCTGCGATTTTGAACGCATGATGCATTTTGAATATGTTCCTATATCAGGAGCCGATAAAATATCTCCGGAGCCATGGCGATCGGGTGTTGCATATCTTGATAAATATGTAAAAGATATGAAAACAATCTCTGAAACTTTGCGTTTAAAAGAGATCGGACAGGACAATATTACACTTTACCGGAGGATCATGACTGCCGGAATAAATGTATGTCAGTATTCAGGAGCAGGCCGGTTATTTGATGCGGTAGCCGCAATATCCGGAATTTGTCTTTTCTCGTCTTACCAGGCGGAAGCACCGATGCTGCTTGAATCTGCTGTTCAAAAGGGAATATCGCGATGCTATGACTTTGAGATGAAAGACGAGGAGATATCATTTGGTAAAACAATAGAAGGAATTTTACATGATCTTAAAAAAGGGATACCGGCCGGGGAAATTTCCGCAGCTTTTCATAACACTGTCGGCAGAGCCGTTGTGGAAGGTGTAAAAGAACTGCACGAAATCAGCGGAATACACAAAATAGTCCTGTCAGGTGGTACATTTCAGAACAAATACCTCTCTGAATATGTAATTAATGAATTGTCACGTGAAAAATTTTCTGTATATTTTCATCATCAGGTTCCGTCAAATGACGGAGGACTGGCACTCGGACAGGTTGTTGTTGCAGCCGCCAGAAGAGATGAAGGGTATATATAAATTCCGGAGCGATGCATGAGATGTCGGTAGTACAAAATATTATTAACATTGTATCCGCTGAATCTGATAAAAACGGAGGAAGACGGGTATTGGAAGTTAATCTTGAAATAGGTAATCTTTCAGGTATTGAGTACGGATCGCTTGATTTTGCATTAAAACATCTTGCCCCCGGATCAGTTATAGAGTCAGCAGAAATTTCAATTGAAAAGCCCGAGGGACTGGCCCGATGCAATAATTGTGGCAATGAATTTGCGCTGAATGATTTTATCGGATGCTGTAATCTGTGCAATTCATTTGATATCGATATTATTAAAGGTAGAGAACTCAGAGTAAAATCAATAACGGTTGAATAAAAGTCAAAAAAATGTGTGATACATGCGGATGCGGAAAGCCAGGGGAAAAGGCGTTGATAAGTGTCCCCGGCGAAAATCGGGATAATAATGCTGATAACCATTATGAGCATGAACATGAGCATGAGCATAGTCACCCTCATTATCATACTCACGGACATGAACATAATCATGACCATGATCACAGTCATGAACATGATCATATCAATCATGAAAAAAGAACGATAAATATAGAGACTGATATCCTTTATGCCAATAATCTGATGGCGGAAAGAAACAGGGGAATATTCGAAGCAAAAGATCTGACAGTAGTCAATCTTATGAGTTCACCCGGATCGGGGAAAACCACCCTTCTGGAAAAAACAATGAATGAATTAAAAGATAAAATCAGCTTTGCAGTTATTGAAGGCGATCAGCAGACAATGAATGATTCCGAGAGGATAAATCGCACGGGAGTGCCGGTTGTACAGGTTAACACAGGCAGTGGCTGCCATCTTGATGCTGAGATGATAAACAGGGCAGTAAAAAGACTGAATCCTGATAATGGTTCAGTGATCATGATAGAAAATGTTGGCAACCTGGTCTGCCCTGCCTTATTTGATCTTGGTGAATCAGCCAGAGTAGTTATTATGAGTGTAACCGAAGGAGAGGATAAGCCTGTAAAGTATCCTAACATGTTCCGGAATGCCTCACTTTGCCTGTTAAATAAATGTGACCTCCTTCCCTGGCTCGACTATGACATATCAAAGGCAATAGAATACGGTCACCAGGTCAACCCTCATCTTAAGTTCATTAAGTTATCTGCTAAAACAGGTGAAGGAATGACAGAATGGTACAAATGGCTGGAATCGATCTTGGATAAATCAAAGCTAACAGATTCTCGGTAGTTGTTCCCCGGAGATCATATCGACAATTCTTGTAGAACCGATTACAGTTTTAAGCTTTACTACCGGAGGCCCTTCAGTAACATGTCCGATAACTGCAGCATCTTTTCCTAAAGGATCTTTCCGTATTGCATTTAGAACATCTAAAGCATATTTATCCGGCAAAATAATAAGAAGCTTGCCTTCGTTGGCGATATAAAGCGGGTCAAATCCCATGATCTCGCATGCTCCTTTAACCTCATCCGATACGGGTATCTCTTTCTCATCCAGCATAATACCACAGCCTGAGGAAGCACATATCTCATTCAGTGCACTCGAAACCCCTCCCCTTGTCGGATCCCTGAGCATATGTACATCTTTTGTGACTTCGAATATAGCATCCGCAAGACCATTAAGCGGAGCGGTATCGCTTTTAATGGATGATTCAAAGCTCAATCCTTTCCTCGAAGAAAGAATGGCAATCCCATGGTCCGCAACATTACCTGTAATAATAATTGCATCTCCAGGGGTACATCTTTCAGGGCAAATATTTATTCCCTGTAGAATCGTACCCACTCCTGATGTATTTATAAAGATTTTATCACCTTTGCCTTTTTCAACGACTTTTGTGTCACCTGTAACTATTTTAACATTTGCTCTTATCGCGGCATCTCTTATGGCCACTATTATTAACCTGAGGTCATCCATTTTCAGTCCTTCCTCTATAATGAGGCCAAGAGAAAGATATTCCGGAACAGCTCCGCAGCATACCAGATCGTTTACAGTACCGTTAACTGCAAGATCACCAATATTGCCACCAGGGAAAAAAAGAGGGTTCACTACAAATGAATCTGTTGAAAATGCTATCCTGCCATTCATTTCCAGTACTGCACCGTCGTGTGCCTTCCTCAGCCACGAGTTATCAAGTTCCTTAATGAAGAGATCGTGGATCAGCCGGTCGGTTAATTTTCCACCCCCTCCATGGGCCATTGTTACAGAATCAAAATTATTGACAGGCAAAGGACAATTGCTATTCATACAGTGATTATTGATAACGATAATATGCAGAACAGGCCCCCTCAAGTGACACCATCGGGGCGCCGAGCGGATGTTCCGGAATGCACTCTCTGCCAAATGCCTTGCAATCTGTTGGCTTACAGGATCCCTGGAGAATTTTACCTGCAATACAGATATCCGATTCCCGTGAGCCGGTAATCCCCGTATTGAAGTGTTTTTCAACATCAAAGGCCGAATATTTAGAGCTAATCCTTAACCCGCTTTCCGGAATAGTGCCGATCCCTCTCCACTCCTGGTCGGTTACCTCAAACACATCGTTGATGATTTTCAGGGCATTTGGATTTCCTTCTTTTGAAACAACTCTTTTGTATTCGTTTTCAACCTCATACCTCCCGTTTTCCAGCTGTTTTACAAGCGCAAGGATCCCTGTGAGAATATCAGCCGGCTCAAAACCGGTTACAACAAAAGGAACGTGAAACTTCTCTGCAAGAGAGACATAATCGTTATAGCCGGTTATAGCACAAACGTGACCCGGTGCAAGAAATCCCTGAATTGAAGATCCTTCAAGTTCAAGAATCATCTTTATTGCCGGGGGTACCAGTACCTGGGAACAAAGAACAAAATAATTATCCAGCTTTAAATTCTTCGCTTTAATAATTGATAGTGCATTTATCGGGGCAGTTGTTTCAAACCCGATTGCAAAGAAAACCACTTTTTTTGAGGGATTATCAGAGGCTATGTTAACGGCATCGAGAGGAGAATAAACCATCCTTACATCGCATCCTTTTGACTTTTCCAGCAAAAGGTCCGACTCAGTACCCGGAACTCTCAGCATATCTCCGTAAGAGACCATGATAACATCTTTCATTCTTGCAATCGCAAGCGCTTTATCGATTTTTTCAAGGGGAGTAACACAAACAGGGCATCCCGGACCATGCACGAGGTTTACCTGGCCAGGCAGGAATTCATTAAGACCATATTTCATAATGGAATGAGTCTGTCCGCCACATATTTCCATTATATTCCAGGGATGCTTCACAACATCCCTGATGCTTGTTGCGAGAGCATTAATAATATTAATATCACGATATTCATCAATGTATTTCAAGGCAAGGAATTTAATTATCCGTTTGTGCTTGCGAAATCTGCCTGAATAAATCAAGAGTCTCTTCGGCTTCCCTGGTATTGAGGATTGTCAGAGCCGATCCTGCATGTACAATTACATAGTCACCAACATGTGCCTCAGGAACCCACTCAACGGAAATATCTTTTATAACACCATTGAAACTGACCCTGGCCATTTTCAAACCTTCTTCCGAAGATATTGACATTATTAAACCTGGAATTGCAAGACACATACCCAATAATTATGTGATATCGCTAATTTAAACTAATTTCAGCAGAAATAGCAATGAATATAAAACTTAGTGACAAAACAGAACGGCTCTTTATTTGTTTTTATTATAATTGTTCCCGGTTGGTATATTTTTTGTGCAATATCAAATAACTTTATAAGCGGGGAAGTTTAACAAAAACAATCTCTAAAACAATAAAATCTTCATTATAAGAGTTAAATGATACTATAAAAACATTTTGAGATGAAAAAATTAATTTTATTGTCATTTTTAATATCCGGAGCTCTTTCCGGCACGGCCCAGGCCAGCAATGCTGATCTTCTTCAAAATCTTAAGAGGGCTCAGCAATCAAATCAGGATGTCATCACAACTGCTACCTTAAAATCTGCAAGCCGTCTTTTCGGAGAAAAAGATGACCTTACAAGCGTCATAATGATTGTTCCGGTAGATTCTGTTGTTACTGTTCTGGGATCGGACAGCACCTACCTTCATGTCACTTTTCAGGATGCCGACGGATATATCTATAAAAAAGATGCAGTTATAAATCAGACACCCGTAGTCATTACCCAACCTGCCCAGCCTCAGCAACAGGTTCAGAACAATCAGCCTGTGGAGAATCAACAGGAGAGCAGGTTTTCTTACCTTGAAAACAAATACGGATCGAATATGGCTGCCAGGCTCATGGCAGGAAAGATCTGGAAGGGTATGAATTCAGAGATGGTAAATGACAGCTGGGGAACAGCTCAGAAGATAAACAGGGTGATAAGCGGAAATGTGATTAAAGAAGAGTGGATCTACAGGAATACATGGCTCTATTTCGAGAATAACATCCTGGTTGACTGGGGTCCTGTAAAAAGATGAATCTGCCTCTGTATTATATTAAATGATAAGAGTGTAATTTTATCCGATGCTATTTGAAGATAAAAAAAAATTCTTATTTTTGCCCGTGAAATTGCGGGAGTAGCTCAGTTGGTAGAGCACGACCTTGCCAAGGTCGGGGT
>CAYUQR010000072.1:0-16802 GCA_964446825.1 uncultured Rikenellaceae bacterium | reverse complement strand
ATTTGCCTATGAAACAAAGTAAAATCAAACCAGTTACCTGCCAGAAATTTTAGATCGGTGTTTTAAACAAATTGAACTTTTTCATTATTAACTAACTAAAGAACATGTATTTAGTTTAAAAAATCATTTAATTATAAACCTAACTCTAATTTACTATGAAGAAATACTGTTTTTATTTCATGACCTATTGTTTTCCACATGGGAAACTAAAAGGACTGCTTCTACCTTTAAAACTAACTGTTATTTTAAGCATTTTAACCACTTTTAATGCCTTAGCGCTGGATTTAGGCGTAACTTATACTCCGGCGATTAATGATCAGCAACAGAAAGTTACAGGTACTGTTCGGGATGCTAAGACAAATGAACCTCTTATAGGCGTTAACGTATCCGTTGAAGGAACTGCAGTAGGTGCGATAACTGATGCAGAAGGAAGATATTCTGTTGTTCCTCCAGGTTCAGCTAAAACCCTTGTTTTTACTTATATTGGTTATACTACTGAAAAAGTTCCAATACAAGGACAAACAACCATTGATGTTATTTTGAATCCAGAGGTTTTAAATCTGGAAGAGGTTGTTGTTGTTGGTTACGGTACTGCCAGGAAGAGCGATATTTCCGGATCTGTTGCTTCAGTTACCAGAGACGAAATGTTGAAAAAAGCTCCTACGAACATTTTGCAAGGTATAAAAGGACAGGCTGCGGGAGTTGTTGTTACAGCACAAGATGGTGCTCCGGATGCAAACTCAGCCATTCGTATTCGTGGTGTTGCAACCATTAACGGTAGTGCCAATCCGCTTTATGTATTAGATGGTGTACAGGTAGGCACAAACGTCAATTTTCTTAACCCAAGTGATGTATCGAGCATTGAAATATTAAAAGATGCTTCTGCTACAGCTATATACGGTGCAGCCGGAGCTAATGGTGTTATCATGATTACTACTAAACATGGTACAACAGGTAAAACACGTTTTACTCTTTCAGCAGACTTTGGTGTCCAAACATTAGCTAGTACATTGGATGTTTGTAATGTTGACGAGTATGCAGCAAATATACGTGCAGCACGCGCAAACGATGGTGGAATTCTGGCTAACCAAATTTGGGCTGCTCAATATGACGGTAAAAGAAACAACATTGACTGGCAAAAGGAAATGACACGCGTTTCCTATAAACAGCAATATAATCTTTCAGCTTCAGGAGGTACAGACAAGACCCAGTCTAACTTATCAATAGGTTATCTGAATAATGACGGTATCGTTATAAATTCAAATTACAAGCGTCTGACCGGTCGTGCCAATATAGTTAACAAAGTGGCTGATTTCCTTGAGATTGGTAGTGATCTCAATTTCATTCATTCAGAATCACATGGTAGTAATTTTGCTAATGGTAATAACGGGAACCTTTCTTCTCAACGTGACTGGGCTTTCACGTGTCCCACAATGGATTATGTTGACCCCATAACTAATCAGATTGTAAGTCCTAAAGTTAAAAACGCAAATGGAACTTTTGGTATTGCTGAACAAGGCGGTGTTGGCTCAAACGATGGGAATCTGGGTGATAACATTTATGCTGTTCAGATGGAAAATAATGGTATAACCAAACTTAACCAGGTACTTCTCAGTGTTAATGCCAATGTTAAATTGTTTAAAGGTTTAACTTTCAAAACAATAGCATCTTATAATTATTCCACAGTCAACTGGTATCGCTTTTCGGGTAATCATAAACGTTACTTGTCTGACGGGGTAACAGAGATTCCATTGTGGAATTACGATGCCAAATATTATTTAGGAATCAACAATAGCAATTATAACAATCTTGCTATTGAAAGTTATCTGACTTACAATTGGACGAATGAAATTCACAGTTTAACTTTGATGGCAGGTAATTCTGTAAGCAAAGGCTTCGGAAACTGGAGTAATGCTTCTGGAAATGATTTCCCTGCAGCTAATATCCGTGATGTCAGTTTGACTAAAGATCCTACTGCAAGGAGTGGACTTGGTGCTTATAACCTTCAAACTCGTGGATTATCTTACTTCGGTCGTCTCCAATATACTTTGAAGGATCGTTATATCCTTTATGGAACAGTGCGCCGTGATGGTTCTTCTAATTTCGGTGCCGAAAACAGGTGGGGTACCTTCCCGTCAGCTGCTGTTGCATGGCGTATTTCAGAAGAGGATTTCCTGGCAGGCAATCCGACTATAAGTAATTTGAAACTTCGTTTGAGCTGGGGACAGACAGGTAACTCAGGAGGTCCGACAGATCTATCTGTTACAGCATTAACTACAGATAAGATTCAATACTTTTTTTATGGACAGAATGGACAATCAGGTATGAATACTTCAAGACAAATAGTTACCGGTTATGCCCCAACATTAACTGATCCCAGGTTGAAATGGGAGACCAATGAACAAAGTAACGTAGGTATTGACCTGGGTTTATTGCAAAATCAACTGACTGTTACCGTAGATTATTTCATCAGGAAGTCTAAAGATTTGTTGTTGTACCAGTCAATACGCCCTTCATCGGGTTACACCCAGGTATATACCAACTACGGAGATATTCAGAATAAAGGTCTTGAACTCAGCCTAAACTATAAGAAGCAAATTAATCAGGATTGGTCTTTCAGTGTCGCATTGACAGGTTCAACCTTAAAAAACGAAATTATAAAAATGGGTGCTGATTTGTTCAGTGAAAACTCATCATGGCCTAATGGGAGTCCTGACGGTTCCAATCAAGCTGCAGTTGGAGCTACTTCAGGTACGCACTGGAACGGTCACTCAATCTGTCGTGAAGGTTATGCCGTAGGTTCTTTCTGGGGATACGAGGTAGATGGTATATACCAATCTCAGGATGAAATTGATTCCTACAACGCTGCTGCTATAGCTGCAGGTCACCCTGGAGGATACAATAATGGGTCAGCGACTGTTCCTGGTGATTTCAGGTATAAAGACCTTAATGGTGATGGATTTATTGATGATATGGATAGGACTATCTTAGGTAATGGTTTTCCTAAATTAAACTACGGCTTGACTTTAAACGCTGCTTATAAGAATTGGGATATCTCAATTTACTCTTATGGAGTATATGGCGCAAAAATCTATTCTTACTCTGCAATGACATTATCTAACATGTTCCCGAGTGATAACAGTACTACGCCTAACGTCTTAAAAGAGGTTGCAGAAAATGCATGGACACCAGAAAATCATAGCACCACTATGTCGAGATTATCATTCCTGGATTTGAATTACAACATGCGTGGTTCTGACGAGTGGGTTAAAAAAGGGGATTTCTTTAAAGTCAGTACTGTTCAGATTGGTTATAATCTTAGCGGGAATGTGTTGAATTCAATACACTTTGAAAGTGCACGTGTCTACGCTTCTGTCCAAAACTTATTCTGCTTCTCCAGTTACAACAAATATGGTGACCCTGAAGCCGGACAAGGAAGTGTGCTCTTTACAGGTTTGGATACAGGACGTTATCCTACCGCACGAATCTTTTCATTTGGTTTGAATATTCAATTCTAATTGCTACACATAAATATAGATTAACATTATGAAAAATATATCAAAACTATTTTTTACAGTTGCAAGTGTGTTATTTCTGTTAGGAATAACCTCCTGCAAAAAGGACTTTTTGTCGGTGGACCACTATTCCATTCTGGCTGCCGATCAAATGTTTAAGTCAGACGCTGATGCTAAGGCTGGTCTTGTTGGTTGCTATACTATGATGCTTCCGACAGATATCGACGGAGACTGGGGTATTAAACCGAACTTGTTTATAGGTGGCCACCCAACAATGGATACTCAGGCAACAGGATGGGACAAAGACTGGAACTCACAAAGCTGGACTCCAGGTAGCCCTGAACTATTGAGCGGTTGGAGACAGGCCTATACAGCAATTTCCCGTTGCAACGATTTCCTCGCCGGTCTTGGTAACGCAGATAAAGTTACTTCTTCTGTAAAAACTTCGCTTGACGGTCAGGCCAGGTGCATCCGTGCTTTCTACTATATGTGGCTTGCAAAAGCTTTCGGTCGTGTACCTATGCTGGCAACTGGCGAAAACTATATTAACACTCCCGAAAAAGCCCGTGCTGCAACATTCGCAGAAATGTGGGATTTCATCATTGATGATTTGAAAGCAGCAGTTGATGAACTTGACTGGGACCCAATGGGTGGAGAGTATGGACGTTGTACTAAAGGTTTTGCCCTTTCATACCTGGGAGAAGCTTATATGTGGAAAGCATATCGTGTTCCTGATGAAGCTCAAGCTAACTACACATTAGCAGATGCCGCTTTATTACAAGTAATTCAGAGTGGTAAATACGAGTTAAATGCTTCATATACTACTTTGTATGATCCGGGAGCTGTCTGGACAAAAGAAAGTATCTGGGAAGAAGTTCTTGACGAAGGTTCACAATGGAACCAATGGTCCAATCTATCCCAGGCTCATAACTGGATGATCCATTTTGTAGCTCCTCCATCTGTGGGTGGATGGGGTACCTTGTACCTTTCATGGGAATGGTGGAGTTGTTATGAACCAGGCGATAAACGTCGTGAAGCTTCAGCTGTTACCGGTAAAGTAACAAATATTGATCCTGCATGGAGATCTGCCACTAACTATGGTTACAATCCATATCTTCAGGTAAATTATTCAGTTGGTGATTCATTAAATACTCATTATCATTTTTTAATGGGTGGTGAAGCTGCTCCTTCCATCTGGACTTTAAAATATTTCCGTACAACCCGTGCAAACTATCAGGCACCATGGGGCCCTCAACAGATTTATTACAAACGTTATGCAAATGTTTTATTAGACCGCGCAGAATGCCTGTTCCATTTGAATGGTGCCAATGATGCAACCGCCTGGGGCTATATTAATCAAATTCGTGACCGCGCCTGGGGTAATCTGGAAGTTGGTAAGGAGGCTGCATTAACTGCTACCTACCTTCCTTATTATCAAAACATGGCTCAATTCTTTATAGCTAACGGCGCTACAGATATAGTAAAGCCTGCTACTTATCCTCTTCCATTCAATACAGCCACAGTAACTGTCCCTGATGCGCAGACTTATTATACCTCGTTAAAAGCTGCTAAAGGTTTTACTTCTCCGGTATGGCTGGTAGCCCTGGGCCAGGAACGTCGTAAGGAATTCAATGCTGAATGGTGTCTTGCTCAGGATTTGATACGTTCCGGGTTTATGGAGGATCACATTAACATCAATTATCCAAAAGGGGTAGGTTATCCAAACACCAGCCCTCTGGTACAGGATTCATGGAATACTTACCGTAATTTTGATTTCGTTCTTTTAAGGATGGATATGCCAATTCCAACTGATGAATTGTTGAAAAACAAATTGTGCGATCAAAATGAGGCATACCGGTAATGCAAAGAAATTAAATTACATTTTTGTAATGTAATGTTATCCTGACATTATATAAAAAATTGAGGGGAATACCAGTGAGTATTCCCCTTTTTTTGTCTAAAAATACTTCTGACTGATTATTTGAAGCATTTGGCTGATTCTTTTAATTAACTACTGATGCTTAATTGTAACTTCTTGCCTGATATACTAAAGCAATATTTGTGTAGTTAGTATTACTTTGTATTGGTTAGTTAGTCTTGGGTTGTATTAGAAAGAGGCTGTCTTTCAAGGGAGACCAGCCTCTTTTTTATTCAAAAGAAGATCCCATAAGAAATGACAATCCTCACTTCAAATGCTCACCGACAATATTAACATGTTTTATTATAATGATACTTTCATTTAAGGTCAGAATTTTACGAATAATATTAATCTATAAATTATCTTTGAGTAATCTTCAATCCTCTATAGAAGTTTTATAAATTACAGGAATGAGATTTTTCATTATTTCATTTATTGTTTCATTATTATCGTTAGTGACGAGTGGAAGAACCTATTATTTCCGGCATTACAGGAATGATAATGGTTTATCGAATAATACTGTCATGACCTGCCTGCAGGATAGGAAAGGTTTTATCTGGTTTGGCACTAAAGAGGGACTAAGCAGGTTTGATGGATTTCAGTTTAAAGTATTCCTCCACAACCCAACAGGCTCAAATAGTCTTTCAAACAATTTCATTATATCAATGTGCGAAGACGGAGATGGCTGTATCTGGATTGGCACATCAGATGGCATATGTTATTATTTACCTGATAATGATTTTTTTGGGACAATTGAATCTGAAAGTCCCAAAATTGTAGGAATGGTAATTGATGTAAAGGCTGATAATAAAAATTGTATATGGATAGCGACTTACTCAGGATTATACAAATATGATAAAAGGAGTAAAAAGCTTAGCTTTTATCCTACAGTTAAATACTTTGAACCAAGAAATATTTCATTGACGAATGCGGGAGATGTCTGGGTATCGGCCACTGATGGTAATATTTATAAATATGATGCACGAAATGATAGCTTTATCGGCTACCAGATTCTTACCAAAAAAGAGATATCTGCTTCTGTTCATCTTGGTAATATTCTGGATGCAGGAACTTATGGGTTGATAATCTCGACCGATATTGGTGGCTTAAGGCAGTTTGAACCAAATTCCGGAAGGGTTATAAGTTTATTCGAAGAATATAAAAGTTGGGATAATATCTTTATACGAACAACCTTCTTGTATACTGACGATGAAATCTGGATTGGTACAGAAACGGGTATTTATATTTATAACCTGAAAACGGGCTTTGTCACAAATCTTCATCAGGTTAGTTCAGATTCTTTTTCCATTTCAAACAATGCAGTTCGTACAATTATTAAGGATAAAGAAGGGGGTATATGGATAGGGACTTTTTATGGAGGAGTCAATTACCTTCCGCAGGAAAACAAGTCGTTTGAAAAATATTACCCGACAGGGTTGCCCGGAGCACTTAACGGGAGTGTTGTAAGAGAGATTCATGCTGACTCATATGGAAATATATGGATTGGTACCGAAGATGGTGGTCTGATGAAATTTGATAATCAGACGGGGCAGTTTTTCAGCTTCGTAAATGGTTATAATCATGTAAAAATTAGCAGCAGAAATATCCAGGGGATACTGGTTGATGCTGATGATCTATGGATTGGAACATATGATAATGGAATATATGTCCTCAACATCCCTTCTCAAAAGTTAAAAAGTCATTTTGAGATGGACAATAAAAGCAGCGGTTTTGAAACAAATTCATTTGTTACATTCCTGAAAACAACCGATGGAGCAATTTATGCGGGAAGTGTAATAGGATTATATCAATTTAACCGGGAGACATCATCATTCAGATTCCTGGATGATGTTGCATCAGGAACCTTTATCCATTGTTTATTTGAGGATTCCCAAAAAAATATCTGGATAGGAACTTATGGAAAAGGCTTGTATAAATATGACAGATTAGCAGGGATATGTAAAAAAATATTGTCTGAAAAAGGAGATTATGAAGGTCTAAGGTATGAGCATGTTACCTCAATATATGAGGATACCAACCATAAAATCTGGTTCACTACAGAAGGTAATGGTTTCTTCTTTATTAAAGGGGGAACAGAAGAAATTACCAGATACATACCTGGGAAGGATATTGATTTTGCAATATATTGTGCTATCCTGCAGGATGGTCTCGGAAATCTTTGGATAACATCAACCAGGGGTCTCCTGCGACTGGATCCTTCCTCAGATAAATTTAAGACATATACTAAAGACGATGGCCTTTTGGACAATATGTTCAGTTATAATTCAGCTTATAAGGATGAACATGGTAAAATGTATTTCGGCACAGTTAGCGGCCTTATATCATTTTATCCTTCTGATATAAAAGAAAACACATACAATCCTCCTGTCTATTTTACTGGATTCCAGGTTAATGGTAAAGAATTTATTAATAATTCCACAGGATCCCGCGATTTCAAATCACTTCTTGAGACCAGACGGATTTTATTAAGACATAATCAATCTTCTTTTAGTATTGACTTTGTATCTCCAACTTTTACGAGTCCTAGTCTGACAAAGTATAAATATAGAATGGAAGGCTCTGATCCTGATTGGGTTCTGATATCAGGCAACAGGAAGGTCTATTATACTAATCTTTCTCCCGGAGGACACAGGTTCAGGGTTATTTCTTCTTCTGATGGTGATATATGGAGCTCTAATGAAGCTATTTTGGATATTAATATTTCGCCACCCTACTGGCTCTCACTTCCAGCTTATGCTCTCTACATTCTTATTTCAGCATTTATCACATATACGCTGATTAGCTTTTACTTAAAAAGGAAAACCCTGGAGCAACAAAGAAAGATAGATATCCTGGAAACCCAAAAGGAGAAGGAGATACTTAATGCAAAAATTAATTTTTTTACTAATATCACTCATGAAGTCCGTACCCCTCTGACTTTAATCAAGGGGCCCCTGGACAGGATTTTACAGTTGATGATACCAAATTCAAAGGACACACAAGAAAATCTTTCAATTATTAAAAGAAATACCGACAGGCTACTGAACCTTACTGACCAGCTGCTGGATTTCCGGAAGACTGAGAAAGAAATATTTAAACTCAATTTTATTAAGACTGATCTATTTGAGCTGGTTGATTCAACATTCAATTTATTCCTATCATACAGTGAAGAAAAACGAATATCAGTACAGCTGCATTCGGCGGTAAATCATTATAACCTGGCTGTGGACAGGGAAGCAATAACAAAGATATTAAGTAATCTTTTTTCAAATGCCATTAAATTTGCCGAATCGAAGGTTGACTTATTTTTCGAAATTCAAACAGAACAGGAAAAAATAATAAGGATACGTATAAACAGCGATGGTAAATTAATACCAAAAGAACTTGGTGAAAGAATATTCGAGCCATTTTATCAGATAGATTTTGATAAGCCGGGGGAAAAAGGTACAGGACTTGGACTTTCTCTTGCCCGGTCGCTCGCAGAACTTCATAATGGCAAACTTTTTCTTGATACTAATTTGAGGCAGTATAATTCATTTGTTCTGGAACTACCCAAGTACCAGGAAGAATCAGTTTCCGGGAATACAAATGAGTCTGATGAATTGAATCCTAGTGAACATGCTGATTTTGAGATATTTGGATCTATTGAAAGCACTCTCCCCAACATACTTGTTGTTGAGGATGAAGTTGAAATGGGGAAATTTATAGCTAAAGAAATATCCGGGGATTATAACGTCATCCTCACTCGTAATGGCGAAGAAGCACTGAAGGCACTTAAGAAATATAATATAATTCTGGTTGTCAGTGATGTTATTATGCCAGTTATAAATGGATATAAACTTTGCAGGCAGATTAAAACTGACATAGAATTCAGCCATATACCTGTTATTCTCCTTACTG
Organism: uncultured Rikenellaceae bacterium; assembly: GCA_964446825.1. GTDB lineage: Bacteria > Bacteroidota > Bacteroidia > Bacteroidales > VadinHA17 > LD21. The sequence continues at coordinate 7,469 of CAYUQR010000072.1, read as the reverse complement.
CCACCATAAATCTGAATGCAAGGATAGAGGGCCTTGATTCAGGGGCAGATGCTTATATCGAAAAACCATTCACAACAGAACTTTTAATAGCCCAGATCCTTAATCTTATCAAAAACAGGAGTCTCAATCAGCAAAATTTCATAAATTCTCCTCTTGCTCATTTCAAATCAGTTGCAATAAATAAAACTGACGAGGAATTCCTTAAAAAACTAAATTCCATATTAATGGATAATATTTCAGAGAATAATTTAAGAGTGGAAAAGATAGCAGATATAATGGGAACCAGCGTTTCAACTCTCTACCGAAAGGTAAAAGCCCTGACAGACCTGAATTCAGTTGAATATATCAGGCTGGTAAAGCTTAAAAAAGCAGCAGAATTATTGTCGGAAGGAAGTTACAGAATCAATGAAATATCATACATTGTCGGATTCTCATCTCCATCATATTTCGCAACCAGTTTCCAGAAGCAATTCGGGTTTTCTCCTTCTCAATTTATCAGGAAACTACAGTAAGAAGGATATTGTTCTGCAAAATCATTTGGCTGCATAATCAAAAACCAAGTTCGATTTTCCCTTTCATTTTTTAATTTTCAGTCACAATTTGCATAAAATTTAAACTATTCTTCAATAAATAATTGTGACTTTTACCATAATCCTAATTCAAATTATCTATTGTTTATTTAAACAATGCTAAATGACATTTTCCATGAAAAAGTTAATTGCCCTCTTTGCTTCGTTGATTGTGGTCATCGTGACTGCAAATTCACAAAATATCGTAAAGCATGCGCCTGTAGGTTTTGACTCCCTTCGTACTGGAATTGCACACGGTAAAATTGATTCCATCAGTTATCCGTCAAAAACTGTAGGCTCAAATCGTAAGGCCTTGATTTACATGCCTCCGAATTACTCAAAAAACCAGAAGTATCCTGTTCTATATCTTTTGCATGGCATTGGTGGCGATGAAAAGGAATGGCTTAAAGGGGGCCAGCCACAGGTTATTCTTGATAATCTTTATGCTGAAAACAAAATTGAGCCTATGATTGTAGTTATGCCAAACGGAAGGGCTATGAAGGACGACCGTGCCACAGGAAATATTATGGCGCCCGATAAGGTGGAAGCTTTTGCGACTTTCGAGAAAGATCTGCTTAACGATCTTATTCCATTTATCGAAAAAAAATTCCCGATAATAAAAGACCATGATCACCGCGCTATAGCAGGTCTTTCGATGGGGGGAGGGCAATCTTTGAATTTCGGGCTGGGTAACCTCGACATTTTTGCCTGGATAGGCGGATTCTCTTCAGCTCCCAATACCAAACCTCCTGAACAGCTTCTGCCTGACCCGGAAAAAGCCAGAAAAATGCTGAAATTGCTCTGGATCTCGTGTGGTGATAACGACGGTCTGATTTCATACAGCCAGCGTACCCATAATTATTTGAACGAAAATAATGTCCCGCATATCTATTATATCGAACCAGGAGTGCACGACTTTAAAGTATGGAAAAATTCTTTATACATGTTTTCACAGCTCATCTTTAAGCCTGTGGATGTATCAAAATTTAACAAATACAGTATAGCGGGTTTTCCAGCTTCAACCAATGTGAGAGGAGTAAAATATCCGCAGATATTACCTGACAGCCGTGCTATTTTTCGTGTAAAAGCACCTGATGCACAAAAAGTTCAGCTCGATCTGGCAAAAAAATACGACATGGTAAAAAACAGTGAGGGAGTATGGGAGGTAACAACCGATTCTTTAACTGAAGGTTTTCATTATTATTCCCTCCTGGTTGACGGATTAGCTGTCGCTGATCCATCCAGTGAAACATTCTACGGAATGGGGCGGATGGCAAGTGGTATTGAGGTTCCGTTCAAAGGCGACGACTATTATGCAATAAAGGATGTTCCTCACGGGGAAATTTGTATAAAATATTATTATTCAACTGTTTTCAACGGATGGCGTCGATTTTATATCTATAAACCTGCCGGTTATGATGTCAATATAAGCGAAAAATACCCGGTATTGTATATTTTACACGGTGGAGGCGAAGATGAAAGAGGATGGGCCACCCAGGGTAAAACAGATTTGATTCTAGATAATCTCATTGCTGCAACTAAAGCAAAACCAATGCTTGTCGTAATGCCGGATGGAAATGTAAATGCTAAGGGTTTTGGTGAAAACACACTTAAAATGTTTGAAAGGGAATTGAAACTATGCATCATTCCCTTTGTCGAAAAAAATTACGCGGCAGAAACAAGTTCCGGCAATCGGGCACTTGCAGGTTTATCAATGGGCGGCATTCAGACTCTTTATGTAGGAATTAATAATACCGAATTATTCTCATATCTGGGAGTTTTCAGTTCCGGCTGGATATTGCCCCTACAGAACGATCTTGCCGATAAACAAAATGATTTTATGAAAAAGAACCTTGACAAAATTACAAACAACCTGAAACTCCTTTGGATAGGAATAGGCGGCAAGGAAGATATAGCATATAATAACTGTCAGACAATGATTTCTAAGTTTAATGAACTGAACCTTAAATATACCTATGTCGATTATCCCGGAGGGCATGCATGGCCTGTGTGGAGGAACAACCTGTACAACTTTGCCCAGTTGTTGTTTAAATAGACAAGAGATACAACGACTCAACATATTAGTTAATTTTTAAAGTTTTAACTATGAAAACACTGAGAAATTTAGCCTGTTGCATGATTTTATTCGGATTGGTATCTGTGAATCTTCTGTCGCAGGAACCGGCAGTAATTAAAATTGATCTTGACCGTAAAATAAGTGTAATTGATTCGAACATCTACGGTGCTTTTGTTGAACCTATACATACTGTGGTATATGGCACTATTTATGATCCTGCTTCTCCATTTGCTGATGAGAACGGTTTCAGGAAAGATTTCCTCCAGCTTATCAGGGAATTGAAAATACCTGTACTCAGATGGCCAGGTGGAAATTATGTGTCGGGCTATAACTGGGAGGATGGAATCGGACCAAAAACACAACGTCCGGTAAGTTTAGACCTTGCCTGGAATCAGGTTGACAAAAACCAGATGGGAACCGATGAATATGTAAAGCTTTGCAGCCTTATCGGAGCTAAAAATTTTGTTTGTATAAATGGAGGAACAGGTACTCTTGATCAGGCAAGGCATTGGGTAGAATATTGTAACTATGGAAGCGGAACCTACTATTCAGACCTAAGGAGGAAGCATGGTAATGAAAAGCCATATAATATTAAGTACTGGGCACTTGGAAATGAGATTGACGGACCATGGCAGCTGGGCCAGAAAAATGCTGAAGACTATTGCAAATTTGCTTTGGAGGCAGCCAAAATGATACAACTGATCGATAAGAATATTGAATTTATTGCTTCAGGTGCATCAAACTATACTGCTGATAATGGCTGGATCGACTGGAATGATTATGTACTGCAGCATATGGTTGGCAAGATCGATTATCTTTCTGTTCACAGATATGCTGCAGAGGTGTTGGCAGGCGACAGGAGTTTCCCAGCTATGATGTCGCTGGGTATTGATGTTGATAAAAAGATTGACATTGTAAAAGCCCTGATTGAGAAGGCAATTGTAAAAACAGGATCGAAAAGACCCGTATATATATCATTTGATGAATATTCAGGTGGAGGTGATAACCTTACAGGATCACTAGTGCTTGCCCAACACCTGAACTCATTCATAAGGCATGCCGATATCGTGAAGATGGCAAATATTACTATGTTGTCAAGCCTGGTTGGGAAATCACCGGAAGGTGATTTCAAGAACGCATTATTCCAGGCATTTTACTTATATTCAAATAATTGTCACGGTACCTCACTCGATGTTTATACAGGCTGCGAAAAGTATAATAACAAGATATTTAATGATATACCTTATCTTGACGTTACTGCGGTTTTAAATGAACCAAAAAAGATGCTGGTCTTAAATGTTGTCAACAGGCATGAGACAAATTCCATGCCTGCAGATATTGTCTTGCAGTCAGGTAATTTTACCGGGGTTGCAAAAGCTAACGAGTTAAATGGAAAATCATTAACTAGCAGGACTACCAGGACTGAAAAGGCTGTAAGTATAGATTCAAAGGAGGTGAAATTTAAGGGGAATATTATTAACTATAGTTTTCCGGCACATTCTTTTACACAGTTTGAGATACCGGTTAAATGATTTAAAAATTAACGTCCAGGATTAGATGTATAAATACATTAGGTATTCCCGGCACCTTTAAAAAATTCATATAGAATCAAATCTGAAATATAATGAGAACGTATTTATTTATTAATGTACTTTTCTGCATTATTTTGGTTTGCAGTGATATTCAGGCCCAGGACAGACTTTACCACAATGAATTCCCTTTACAGGATGTAACATTACTTAGCGGACCTTTTAAACATGCGCGTGATCTGAATATTCAAACTCTTTTAAAGTATGATGTTGATCGTTTACTTGCTCCATTCCGAAAAGAAGCCGGTTTACCGGCAAAAGCATCACTTTATCCTAACTGGGAAGGGTTGGATGGGCATATAGGCGGTCATTACTTATCAGCAATGGTAATGAACTGTGCTGCTACCAGTAATGCTGAATGTAGGAAACGTATGGATTATATGATTTCAGAACTCAAAGCTTGCCAGGAAGCAAATGAAATAAATAATGCTGACTGGGGAAAGGGATACGTTGGCGGAGTTCCGGGAAGTAAGGCGATCTGGAGTACTTTGAAAAAAGGGGATTTCACTGCATATCGGTCAGCATGGGCACCCTGGTATAACTTACATAAATTATATGCAGGGTTAAGAGATGCCTGGGTATATACAGGAAATGAAGATGCCAGAACAGTTTTTCTAAAATTCTGCGATTGGGGTATAAACTTAACCTCTTCACTTACAGATGCACAAATGCAATCGATGCTTGATTCGGAACAAGGAGGCATGAATGAGATTTTCGTTGATGCTTATCAGATATCCGGCAATGAAAAATATCTTACTACCGCGAAACGATTCTCCCATAGAATGTTGCTGGATGCAATGGCAGCCGATAGTGATAATCTTGATAATAAACATGCTAATACCCAGATTCCTAAGGCCATTGGTTTTCAGAGAATTGCCGAACTTACACGTGATAAAAATTTTAAAGAGGCAGGTAGTTTTTTCTGGGAGACTGTGACAGGAAAACGATCGCTTGCATTTGGAGGGAACAGCAGAAGAGAGTTTTTCCCAAGCGCTGCTTCATGTATTGATTTTATTAATGATGTAGAGGGGCCTGAATCGTGTAATTCATATAATATGCTAAAACTAACGGAAGATCTGTTCAGAACTAATCCGTCAGCAAAATATGCAGATTACTATGAGAGAACTTTATATAATCATATTTTATCAACCCAGCATCCTGAACACGGTGGTTATGTCTATTTCACTCCGGCCCGTCCTCGTCATTACAGGGTTTATTCTGCACCAAATGAAGCAATGTGGTGTTGTGTAGGAACCGGCATGGAAAACCATGGGAAATACAATCAGTTTATTTATACTCATAAAAATGATTCTTTGTATGTAAACCTCTTTATTGCGTCGGAACTTAACTGGCAGGAAAAAGGGATAAAAATCAAGCAGGAAACAATATTTCCCGATGAGGAAAAAACTATACTTACAGTGACTAAAGGATCCTCTCATTTTTGTTTAATGATTCGATATCCTTCATGGGTAAAAGACGGTGATCTGAAAATCATAATCAATGGCAATGCTATATCATTTAATGATCATTCATCATCATATGTTGCTGTTAACAGGTTGTGGAAGGCAGGTGATGAGATTAGAGTTTTACTCCCAATGCATAATTCAATTGAGCGTTTGCCAAACGTACCTTCCTATATTGCCATTATGCATGGTCCGATCCTGCTTGGTGCAAAAACCGGTACGGAGGATCTAAAAGGTTTGATAGCAGATGATGGCAGATGGGGCCAAATCGCAAGCGGTCAGAAACTTCCTGTTGACAAAGCCCCGATAATAATTGAAGATGACATTTCTAAAATCGCTGATGAACTGGTGCCGATAAAGGATTGGCCTCTTACATTTACTGCCCCCGGATTGAAAATGATCAATCCGGTTAATGTTGTGCTTGAACCCTTTTTCAGAATTCATGATGCAAGATATATGATGTATTGGATGTCCCTGACAAAAACACAATCCCGTTCTTATCTCGACTCATTGGCAGTAAAGGAAAAAGAGTAAAAACAATTGAAAGTACCCACTTAATCTTTATATAAACAAAAAAATATCCATTTGAATTCATTGCAGACATTATTAATACAAAGCTTATGAAGAAAGTTTTATTTATTACCCTCGGGTTAATTCTGTCATCAAGCCTTTGGGGACAGCAATTCCCATATCAAAATCCAGGTTTAAGCTCTGAAGAACGGGCTCAGGATCTGATAGCCCGTTTAACATTAAGTGAAAAAGCAGCCCTGATGTGCGACATATCGGATGCCATACCACGGTTGGGGATAAAGAAATTCAACTGGTGGAGCGAGGCATTGCATGGCCTCGCCAATAATGGTAATGTTACTGTTTTTCCAGAACCTGTTGGTATGGCAGCATCATTTGATGACCAATTGGTATATCGTATTTTTAACGCAACTTCTGACGAAACACGCGCTAAGTACAACGCGGCAAAACAGAAAGGAGAAGAAAATAAAAGGTTCCTTAGTCTTTCGGTTTGGACTCCCAATGTTAATATTTTCCGAGATCCACGCTGGGGAAGAGGTCAGGAAACATACGGTGAAGATCCATATCTGATGTCAAGGATGGGAATCTCTGTGGTAAAAGGATTGCAGGGACCTTCCGATTCAAAATATAAAAAGTTGCTGGCTTGTGCCAAGCATTATGCTGTACATTCAGGTCCGGAATGGAGCCGTCATGAATTAAACCTCAACAACATTGACCCCCGTGATTTATGGGAAACCTATCTTCCCGCATTTAAGGCTTTAGTTCAGGAAGCAGATGTCCGCGAAGTGATGTGCGCTTATCAACGTCTGGATGATGAGCCTTGTTGTGGAAGTTCACGATTGCTCCAGAAGATTTTAAGGGATGAATGGGGCTTTAAGTACCTGGTCGTTTCTGATTGCGGAGCTATAGCTGATTTTTATACCAGCCATAAAGTATCATCTGATGCAGTTCATGCTGCATCCAAAGCCGTTTTGGCAGGAACTGATGTTGAGTGCCAATGGATTGGCCACGCTTTTAAGAAACTGCCCGATGCTGTTGCAAAAGGTTTGATTACAGAAGAAGAAATAAACAAGCATTTGTTGAGGGTTTTGGTTGGCCGTTTCGACCTGGGCGAGATGGATGATGATGCACTGGTGCCCTGGGCTAAAATTCCAATGTCGGTTGTAAATAATGATGAACATAGAAAACTGGCTTTAGATATGGCCCTTGAATCAATGACACTTCTTCAGAATAAAAACAATAT
>CAYUQR010000071.1:0-16816 GCA_964446825.1 uncultured Rikenellaceae bacterium | reverse complement strand
CCTTTCAGGCAAATGCATCTTTTTAATTATATTTTTACCTCTTCTTTCCTGGTTTTCTTTTCCATGGGACTTCGGATCCTGGAACGTCATACACTTACAGAAAAATTGCAGAAAGAACTTGAAAAGGAAAAACTTAATTCTGAACTGGCGTTTTTAAAAAACCAGATCAGCCCCCACTTTTTCTTTAATACTCTGAATAACATTTATTCTCTTATAAGTATTAATGCTGAAGATTCTAAAAACGCTATACTGAAACTCTCTAAATTAATGAGGTACCTGTTGTACGAATCGGAGCAGGGAAATACACGGCTAAGCAATGAGATTGAATTTATGAACAATTATATCGATCTGATGAAACTCAGGATGAGTGAAAAGATAAGCCTTTCTGTATCCTTTCCTGAAATTTATGAAGATATTAGTATTCCGCCGTTACTTTTTGTCCCGTTTATTGAAAATGCTTTTAAACATGGGATCAGTTACCGGGAAAAATCCTTTATTGATATAAGCATGATCGCAATGAAAGATTCAATATCCTTTAAATGTATTAACAGTATAATGAAATCGAGCGAAGAAGGCGAACCTGTCCACTCCGGAATCGGTCTGGATAACGTAAGCAAAAGACTTAATCTTCTTTTTCCTGGCAGGCATGAACTAAAAATCAACAAGTCAGATAAATCATTTGAAGTGCTCCTTTATATTAAGTTTGGTTAGATGATTTCAGTAATCGCAATCGACGATGAACCACTTGCGCTGCAACTGGTAACAGGCTATATCGAAAAGACTCCGGGACTAAAACTCGTCGGGCTTTTTGATAATCCGATTGATGCAACAGAGTTTCTCACAGACAAAAAAGTTGATCTTATTTTTATTGATATCCAGATGCCTGACCTGTCAGGGATTGAGTTTACACGTCTGATGGAAAAAGGTCCAAAAGTGATCTTTACAACAGCGTATGAGAAATATGCACTTGAAGGCTATAAACTTGAAATTGTTGATTATCTGCTGAAACCATTCAGTTATGAAGAGTTCCTTGCCGCTGTTCAGAGAGTCCAGAAAATAATGAACCTTGAGCAGAAAGCTTTAATAAAAGTAGATGCCAACAACGAATTCCTTTTTCTTAAATCAGATTATAAGATTAAAAGAATCAATTTCAATGACATACTGTATATTGAAGGGTTAAAAGACTATGTCAAAGTCCAGACACGCAACCAGGCAAAACCGATACTGTCATTAACCTCTTTAAAGTTGCTTGAAGCAAAACTACCGTCAAATAAATTTATGCGAGTTCATCGTTCATTTATCGTAAACCTTGAGAAAATTGATACAATAGAAAGAAGTCGCATCGTTTTTGATAAAACATATATCCCTGTCAGCGATCAGTACAAAGAGAAATTCCAGGAATACCTCGATAAAAATTTCCTGTAAAATTTTATAAAATATTTGCATTTTAATAAACTTACCTTACATTTGTAAATCAAAACAGAGAAAAATGAATAAAGTTAATACAAACTGGTGTTGGTGGCATATCAAACTCTACCTGATATTGTGAGACTGACTCCTGTTTGTATATTATAAATGATATAATCCTGCGGCCTGTCGTACTCACGACAGGCCGTTTCGGTTTTTAGAGGTACTGGTTAACATTATGGAAAATATTTAAAAATTCAGGCATGGCAGAATTCAAAATCAACACTACTTCAAGAAAGCTTCTTGCTGACATAATAACTCCTGTAAGCATTTATCTCAGGATAAGAGATATATATCCGAATTCACTCCTTCTTGAGAGCTCCGATTATCATGGGAATGAAAACAGCTATTCTTTTATTTGCATGAAACCCGTGGCTGGGTTTGAGGCTGATAATGGTTTTATTACCGAGACATATCCTGACGGGTCGATTGTAAGAACTGAAATAACAGATAACCTGATTTTTAATAAGAGATTCTCAGCTTTTTCAGACTCATTTAAACAGAATGAAATTCAGGGAGATATCCCGGTTAACGGATTATTTGGATACTTATCTTATGATGCGGTGCAATATTTCGAAAAAATTGAACTGCAACATTCTTCAGATTTCCGGCATAAGATTCCTGATGTCAGGTACCACTTGTATGAATACATAATAGCAATTAATCATTTCCAGAACACATTGCAGATAATTGAAAATAATTTTAATAATGGAGAAAGTGAACTTGACAGGATTGAGGCTCTTCTTAACAGCAGGAACCTGGCATTCTATTCCTTTAAAATTGCCGGGGAAGAAAGAGGGAACATTTCCGATGGACAATTCAGGGAAATGGTGAACAAAGGGAAGAGCCATTGTTATCTTGGCGATGTATTCCAGGTGGTACTCTCGAGGCAGTTCTCAAGAAAGTTCACAGGCGATGAGTTTAATGTTTACAGGGCTTTGCGCTCTATAAACCCGTCTCCTTACCTGTTTTATTTTGATTATGGCAATTATAAGATTTTCGGTTCTTCACCCGAGGCCCATCTTAAGATTAATAAGGGGAAAGCGTATATTAATCCCATTGCTGGTACTTTTCGGCGAACAGGAGATGATGAAAAAGACAAGCTTCTTGCCCGGCAACTTACCACCGATCTGAAAGAAAATGCCGAACATGTAATGCTTGTTGACCTTGCCAGGAACGATCTTAGCAGGCATGCCACTAATGTCAAAGTCGAAAGTTATCGTGAAGTCCAGTTTTATTCGCATGTAATACATCTTGTCTCCGCTGTTTCAGGAGAAGTTAAGGAAGGGACCACAATGTCAGAAATGATGTCTGCCACATTTCCTGCAGGCACTCTTTCTGGAGCGCCTAAATACATGGCAATGAAAATTATAGATAAATATGAAAGCCAGCGTCGTGGTTATTACGGCGGCGCTATTGGTTTTATCGATTTCAGAGGCAGGTTTAACCATGCTATAATGATCAGGACTTTTCTCAGCAAAGCCAATACACTTTTTTACCAGGCTGGTGCAGGAATAGTGGCAGTATCTGAAGAAGAAAATGAGTTGCAGGAGGTAAATAATAAACTGGGGGCACTCAGAAAAGCCATTGAAATGGCAGAAGAGATTAACTAATAATTTATTGGGAAAAGATGAAAAAGATATTGGTTGTTGATAATTATGATTCCTTCACCTATAACCTTGTGCATTATATAGAGAAGCTAACTGGTAATTATCCTTCTGTATACAGGAATGATGAAATAACTCTTGATGAGGTCGATGATTTCGAAAAAATATTATTATCTCCCGGACCAGGTATCCCTGTTGATGCAGGCATATGTATCGATTTAATACATCGGTATTCTCCGACAAAAAGTATACTTGGAATCTGTCTGGGTCATCAGGCAATTGGAGAAGCTTTTGGTGGTAAAATCGTGAATCTCAGTAAAGTATATCATGGAGTGGCAACCCCTGTTCTGATTGATTCAAAAAATGATATTCTCTTCAGGAATATTCCCGGTTCAATAATTGCAGGGAGATACCACTCGTGGGTTGTATCGAAAGATGATCTTCCTGCGTGTTTTAAAATCACCTGTACCGATGAATCAGGTTTTATCATGGGTATCAGTCATAAGAAGTATGACGTTCGTGGATTGCAGTTTCATCCTGAGTCGGTTATGACAGAACACGGAATGGATATTTTATCAAACTGGATCGATAACTGAAAAAATTATTTCAGACGATTAATTATCAAAAATTCAAATAAATAATATAAAAAGTTATGCGTGAAGTTTTAAATCATTTGTTTGAACAAAAGACTCTCACAAGACAGGAAGCAGAAAAAGTACTGACGAATATTGCCAGAGGCCTTTATTCTGAATCAGAAATTGCAGCCTTTCTCACTGTTTACCTGATGAGAAGCATTACAGTTGATGAATTGTCGGGATTTCGCGATGCGCTTCTAAACCTTTGTATAAGAATCGATCTTTCAGAGTTTGATCCAATGGACGTTTGCGGGACAGGAGGTGATGGCAAGGAGACATTCAACATTTCCACGCTTACTACTTTTGTAATAGCAGGAGCTGGTGTCAGAGTAGCCAAACATGGAAATTATGGTGTCACATCAGCTTGTGGTTCGTCAAACATCCTGGAGCATTTCGGATACAGATTTTCGACCGATCAGGATAAGCTCAGGAGGGAAATTGAGCAGGCAGGCGTCTGTTTTTTACATGCGCCTCTCTTTAATCCCGCAATGAAAAATGTTGCCCCGGTGCGCAGGGCATTAAAGATCAAGACTTTCTTCAACATGCTGGGACCAATGGTAAATCCATCATTTCCAAAGAAACAACTTATTGGTGTTTACAGTCTTGAACTTGCCCGGCTTTATAATTATCTCTATCAGCAATCATCAATGAATTACATAATTGTTTACAGCCTCGATGGCTATGATGAGATCTCCCTTACTTCCGATTTCAAATATATACTTAATGGAGTGGAACAGATTGTTAAGCCTGAAGAGATGAATTACGTCAGAGCCAGGCAATCTGATCTTGCAGGTGGCAGGACAGTAAACGAAGCAGCCGACCTTTTTATGCAAATTTTGAAAGGAGAAGGGAACAATATCCAGAATAATGTTGTTACTGTGAATGCGCAGATGGCCCTGAAATGTTATTACCCCGGGAAATCACTTGAAGAGTGCAGGGAAGATGCTGAAAATTCTCTCTTTAACAGAAAAGCATACAACTCATTTATGAAACTTATTCAATTACAGTCATGACCATTATTGATGAAATAGTAGCAAACAAGAGAAGAGAACTTGATATCATCACCGGAATCAATCCTTTAAAAAATCTTGAAAGCCTGAAATATTTTAGCCGGGAAACCATTTCTTTATCTGAGTTTCTCCTGGACAAAAATAAAACCGGTATAATTGCTGAATTCAAAAGAAAATCTCCATCAAAAGGGATAATAAATGCAAATGCATCCGTTATTGAAGTTACTTCAGGATATTGCAGGGATGGAGCTTCGGGTTTATCTGTTCTTACAGATACTCAGTTTTTTGGAGGCTCGACGTCCGATCTTATTTCCACAAGGGAAAGTACCGATTTCCCTGTTTTGCGAAAGGATTTTATAATAGATGAATACCAGGTAATTGAATCGAAAGCAATAGGAGCTGATGCAATTCTTCTTATTGCAGCCGTTCTGAACAGGCATGAGATACTTGAACTTGCCAGGCTTGCTCACTCTCTGGGCCTGGAGGTCTTACTCGAAATTCATGAGGCTGAGGAACTTATTAAGACAAATGAATATATTAATATAATAGGGGTGAACAATCGTGACCTGAAAACATTTAATGTAGATACTGATACTTCCCTTAATATCGTCAGCAGGCTCCCTGCAGATTTTATTAAAATTTCTGAAAGCGGAATATCTTCTCCCGGGATGGTAAGGAAGCTGAAAAATGCAGGATACAATGGATGCCTGATTGGAGAAAAATTCATGTTATCGGGTGATCCTATTAGAGCATTTTCTGATTTTGTAAAAGAAATAAAATTGTACGATGTTAAAAATTAAAGTATGTGGAATGAGCGATCCTTTTAATGTAAAGGAGATAGCAGAAGCAGGACCGGACTTCATGGGGTTTATATTTTATCCCCCGTCCCCAAGATATGTTGGTGACAACCCTGATATGTCTCTTTTCCTTAATGTGCCGGTTGGTATCGCAAAGGTTGGAGTCTTTGTGGATTCAGTTAAGGAGATGGTCGTTGATATTTCAAAATCAGCGAATATTGAAATTATACAGCTGCATGGCAATGAATCGCCAGAATATTGCGGGTACTTAAAGTCATTGGGATTAAAAGTAATTAAAACTTTCAATGTGAAAGATATTATTGATTATGAGATTGTTAAGTCGTATTCAAAGACTTGTGACTATTTCCTTTTTGATACAGAAACAGGAATGCGGGGCGGGAGCGGAAGAAAATTCAGCTGGGATAAACTTGCAGGATACACTATAGATAACCCCTTTTTCCTTAGCGGCGGTATCGGGCCCGAGGATAACTGGATAATAAAAATCTTTAAGAATAAGGGGTTGTTTGGTATTGATGTAAACAGCCGTTTTGAGATTACTCCGGGAATAAAGGATGTAAACCTTGTGAGATCATTTATTAATGAAATCAGAAATTAGCCGATATGAACTTTGATGTAGATAAAAATGGTTATTATGGTGAATTCGGTGGGGCATTTATACCGGAAATGATGTATCCCAATGTTAAGGAGCTCAGCGACAATTATATGAAAATCCTTGGCGATCAGGAATTCCACAATGAATATCGTTCATTGCTAAAGAATTATGTTGGACGTCCCTCTCCTTTATTTTTTGCATCACGCCTTTCCTCATATCATCAGACAAAAATATTCCTTAAAAGGGAAGACCTGAACCATACAGGTGCCCATAAGATCAATAATACGGTTGGACAGATACTCATAGCCAAACGTTTGGGAAAAACAAGGATCATTGCTGAAACGGGAGCGGGGCAGCATGGAGTGGCAACAGCAACCGTATGTGCACTTATGGGGCTGAAATGTGTGGTATATATGGGTCAGACGGATATAAAAAGGCAATCTCCAAACGTTTTAAGGATGAAAATGCTGGGAGCGGAGGTTGTACCTGTGGTCAGCGGCAATATGACACTAAAGGACGCTACAAATGAGGCCATCCGCGACTGGATCAGTCATCCTGAGGATACACACTATATAATAGGCTCGGTTGTTGGTCCCCATCCATACCCTGATCTTGTGACAAGATTACAGGCTGTGATAAGTGAGGAAATGAAACAACAGGTTAAAGAAGTATCCGGGAAAGATGATCCTGATTATATTGTCGCCTGTGTAGGCGGTGGCAGTAATGCAATAGGATCTTACTATCATTACCTTGATAATAAAAATGTTAAACTGATCGCCGTGGAGGCTGGAGGAAAAGGCATTGATTCGGGCGAAACAGCTGCAACTATGGTGAAAGGCAGGCCGGGAGTAATTCATGGCAGCAGAACAATGCTGATGCAGGATGATGACGGTCAGATAACGGAACCCTATTCCATTTCCGCCGGACTTGATTACCCGGGAATAGGTCCTATCCATTCTTATCTTCATAAAGTCAACAGAGTGATTTTTGAACATGTAAATGACGAAGAGGCTCTTGAAGCTGCATTCAGGCTTACACGACTTGAAGGAATTGTACCGGCACTTGAATCTGCTCATGCCCTTGCCTGGCTGGGAAAATATAAATTCCATAAAGATGATGTGGTTGTAGTAACGCTCTCAGGAAGAGGAGATAAAGATATGGCAGCTTATATCAGATATATGGAACAGGCAGGTCATGGCATGTCAGAATGAATACTAAATATGATTATTGATGAATCGGATAGATAAACTATTTAAAGAGAAAAACGGGAATATATTATCTGTATATTTTACAGCCGGCTACCCTTTCTTTGATTCGACAATTGAAATTATTGAAACACTGGCTGAAGCAGGAGCTGATATTGTTGAGATCGGGATGCCTTTTTCCGATCCAATGGCCGACGGACCGGTAATTCAGAAGAGTAACCAGGCGGCTCTAAAAAACGGCATGAGCCTCAAAGTGCTTTTTAGTCAGCTGCAGAATATCAGAAAAAAAGCAGATATTCCACTGTTATTGATGGGATATCTTAACCCGGTGCTGCAATTTGGTATGGAAAACTTTTGCAGGAGCAGTTCGGAAGCTGGCATTGACGGTGTTATACTGCCTGACCTTCCGCTGTCAGTCTATATCAAAGAATATCAGTCAGTTTTTGAAAAATATAATCTTTATAACATATTGCTTATTTCCCCACAGTCGGATAACGAACGGATAAAGTCAATTGACAGGATAACCCGCGGGTTTATTTATATGGTCTCTTCATCATCCGTAACAGGAGGGAAAGGAAATTTTTCTGACGATCAGTTATCCTATTTCAACAGGGTAAAAAATCTTGAACTTAAAAATCCCGGACTAATTGGTTTTGGAATATCAAACCATACCGCTTTCATGGAAGCATGCAAATATGCCCGAGGAGGGATCATTGGAAGCGCCTTTGTAAATGTGCTTGGTATGGATGGGGATATTGCTGAAAACATAAAGAAATTTGTAAAAGAAATCAGAGGTTAATTATCGATCCTCAACCCAGTAAACCCTGGCTTTAGCCCAATCCTTTGGGGACTAAAGTTCCGCAAGAACTTATGACCACTAACCCCGGGCTTTAGCCCAAAAATCCTGAGATATCAGTCTGATAGAAAACAGGGGTACATGTTAAAAAAATACCTATAATAGCACATTGACTATTAAAAAAACACCCCATTAGTCAAAAATAATATAAAAATATTTGATTTACCCCCAAAAAAATATATGTTTACGCAGAAATATCAAATATATTTAATAAATATTAATTTGCAGATTGATGAAAATTTTCAGGAAAAGATCTCTTTTGCTCCTTGTACTGTTATTTGCCTGCAGTACAGGTTTATTTGCTGCTGATGGTGTTGCCATTGACACAGGGGCAACCGCATGGATGCTTACATCCACGGCACTTGTCCTTCTTATGATTCCCGGACTTGCAATGTTTTATGGAGGACTGGTACGTTCAAAGAATGTCCTGGGAACTATAATGCATAGTTTTATTGCCATGGGGATCATAAGTGTTTTATGGGTTATATTTGGTTACAGTATGAGTTTCGGCAAAAATATACTGGGAGGGTGGTTCGGATGGAATCCTGATTATTTCTTCCTGAAGGGGATCGATACAAAAATTATGGATGCTGGAATACCTGAATATGTCTTTTCCATGTTTCAGGGTAAATTTGCCATTATCACTCCGGCACTTATTGCAGGTGCATTTGCAGAGAGGGTATCATTTAAAGCTTATTGTTTTTTTATTGCCATATGGGGTCTTCTGGTATATAACCCTCTTTGTCATTGGGTTTGGAGTTCCGATGGATTCATTTACAACATGGGTGCAAAAGGGGCGATTGATTTTGCCGGAGGAACGGTGGTTCATATTTCAGCAGGTATCAGTGGGATGGTTGCCGCTCTGTATCTTGGTTCACGACGGGGATATCCTTACCAGGTTATCCGACCCAATAACATGGTTATAACAATGCTTGGAGCAGGATTACTCTGGGTTGGCTGGTTCGGATTTAACGCCGGCAGCAGTATTTCATCGGGTTTAAGCACAGCCCAGGCACTGACTGCTACTCAGGTGGCAGCGGCCTCCGGAGCTTTAGTATGGGTTATAATAGAAAGTTTGCACCAGGGCAAAGCCACGGCTCTCGGATTTGCTTCCGGAATTTTGGCAGGACTTGTCGCTGTTACCCCGGCAGCAGGAGTTGTCCAGCCTTATGGAGCAATGATACTTGGAATACTGGCTTCCTTTATCTGTTATGGGGCTATTCAGATAAAAAACAAACTGGGATATGATGACAGCCTCGATGCATTTGGCATACACGGAGTAGGAGGTGTTGTAGGAGCATTGTTACTGACTTTCTTAATTCGTCCGTCGTGGATGAAAGAAGCAGCAATTGCAGCGGGAGGAAGGTGGACAATATGGAACCAGTTTGGAATACAGGCTCTTGCAGTTGGTATTGCAATTTTCTATGCAGCATCAATGACTTTCCTGATAATATTTGTTCTGAACAAATTTATTAAGTTTAAATCATCAGAAGATGATGAGATGGCCGGCCTCGACAGGGCATATCATGGAGAAAGAGGATATGGCATGTTAAACCCCAGTTAATCAGATAATTTTTAAATGTCAGAGAGATGAGATTAATTACAGCAATTATAAGGGAAGTTCAACTTGACAGAGTCAGGGAGGCTCTCATTGAGGCCGAGATAAAAAGAATCACTGTAAGCCGGGTTTCTGGTCATGGTCAGCAGAGAATAGAAGAGATGTACAGGGGACAGATCATTATTCCCGATTTGATCCCAAAGGTCAAAATTGAGATAGCGGTTAATGACGCATTTGTTGATATAACAGTTGATACTATTCTGAAATCTGCCCGTACAAACGGCGCAGGAAGTGTTGGCGACGGGAAAATATTTATAACACCGCTTGAAGAATGCATAAGAATCCGTACCGGTGAAAGAGGCGGTACTGCAATATAATTATGGCAGGGTTCTCTGAATAAGCTGCACAGATGTCCCTGGAAATGATTGCATTTTGTTCGGCAAATTCATAAATTTGTTACCTGCATAAGCTGTTAAAGGAAGCAATAATTACCTGAAAAAGACCAAAATGGAATCAACAAATAGTTTTTTAACACTCGAAAGTCTGGCTACTCTGGGAGGAACCACACTGGCTACAATTGTAGTATCAAATACCTACAGGGTAATCTTTAAAAAAGACCCCAAAATATTTGCTATAATATTTTCAATCGGGATTTGCCTTTTATTTGCTGTTTATTCCCATGCTGAACCTATGGCCTATCTTGTAGCTGTAATTAATGGCTGTCTTGTTTTCTGTTCCGCGTTTGGCTTAAATAACCAGGTAAACAGGTTAGCTGTTAAAGGCGATAAAAACGAAGAAGTTAACAGGTCAAAGCAAATATCCACTAAGTTTTTTGGAGCCTGGTAGGGTTAATATCCTGTTTTGCAGGATCCTTATGATGTCACATTCATTAATCTATTCTCTTCCCGGCAGTCGGCCCTGGTTTTAGGGAATGGATCTCTTTTATATTGACAATAATAACTGCAATGGGTTTATTGAAACCTAATTTAGCAGACATTGCCACGGCCTGTTCATATAATTCGCCGCTTTCATATACTGAGGCATCTCCATTAAATCTGTAGCCATCTAAAACATCTCTGTTTACAATGGAAACAGAAACTTTTGATCCTCTTTTTATATTTCTATAAGTAGCCCCCCCTGTGCCTTCGTTAAAAATAAGAGAATTATCAGATAATACACGTGTTGACCTTTTTGGTGCCACATTGGGTGTCCCATCTTCATTGACTGTCCCTACAAAACATTGTTGTGTAGCGATCATATCTTTCATTGCCTGTGTAAGTGTTGCCATAGCTTTTTCAAAAATTTATTTACAAATTTAATTGTGTCATCTCAAAATTACGAATTGTATTGACAATCCTGGCAAAAAAAATGCTTTCAGGATTATTTGACTTAGGCTTATTCTTGTAGTAACTTGTATCATCAAATTCTTTAGGCTTGCATTTAAAGTAAAATGGCGGATTGGTAAATATTAACAGTCAGTATAAGGTCCTGTTATTTTGTTTCCTGGACTTTTTATAAAAGTGTAAAGATCAAATTATAAAGAAATGAATCTCAATCTGAAAATTGTCTTCTCACTGCAGTTATTTTCAATAGTGATCATTTTAAATTCTAATGGTCAGACTGCGCAATTAAATGATGATAAATTGAATTTAACTGATTTGGGAAGGGAAATTGAAAATTCTGTAAGTTTCAATTTAACAAATTTAAACTACGAGCAAATAAAAGCTACTTCAGGGCAAAAAGTCAGTGTGAAAGCGATCACCCTTATTATAAATGGGGATACCCTGGAGCCCACGGAAATTAAAACAAGGGGAAAGTCAACACTCTATTTCAGAAGAAAAAGTTACAGTTTTTCTCTTAAATCCGAAGCATCGTTCAGGCATGGAAAAAGGGTTGAGTCTTTTAAAAAGTTTTATGTGGTAAGCCTTTCCATGGACAAGCACTATAGCAGCAACCGGCTGGCTTTTGGAATGATGGAGGCTGCTAAACTATTTGACCTTTTTTATTCCTACTGTGAATTGCGAATCAATGGTAATAGCGAGGGAATCTGTATGATCATAGAAAGACCAGAAGACTGGGCGATGAAAAAAAAGGGTTCTCCCGTAATTATACGTAGGGGATATAACAATAGTATTGATAAGATAAAAACAGACAAAAAAACTGAAAGCGAAAAGGCTAAAAAGTACAAGAGCTATTTCAGACAGATTTACAGGTCTTTAAATAAATATGAAGGAGAAGAACTTTATAAGACTCTTTCAAACTGGCTTGATATGAATTTATATATGAAATGGCTTGCTTTCAATTTCTTCGTCAGGGATGGCGACTATACAGATGAAGTCTATTTTTTTGTTGACCCTCTTTCTGATAAATTTAGCATAATCCCCTGGGATTATGATGATTTATTTTCTATAGCTCCGCATGAAGGAAATGTTGAAAACAGAAAGATTCTCGTGGACAAGTTATTTTTTTCGACGGAAGACCTGTTGGATAAAAAGATAGTCACCGATCCTTATCTGTATAAGATCTACCTTATTCAGCTTGGGGAATTGATGCAACAGTTGTCACCTGGTGTTATAAAAAGTGTATTTGAAAACACCTATGCCGAGTTGTACCCCTATTATTCGAACAACGAGATAATTAGCCAATCGAAATATGACCGTTACAAAGACTCTGATTTACTTACCCTGAAAAGTGATATGCTGGTTTTATATGAACAATTAATATTTTACAGGAACATCTATCTAAAATATCTGGAAGAAAATAAATAATAAGTGTTTTCCCTATTCCCTGAATAAAGAGACCGCTTCTTTCATCAGAGAAGATATTGGAAGCTCCTGTGGACATATTTCCTCACATTCCCTGCATTCGGTGCATTTGGACGCCTTGCCATTTACACGAACGTAACCGGTAAGCCAGGGATTAGCATCATTCCAGATGGCGGCGTTATTAAGAGCAGCCAGTACATCAGGTATATCAACTCCGGAAGCGCATGGCATACAATATCGGCATTCCGTGCAGTCTGCTTTTGTCCTTGCGCCCATTGCATGCCTCAATTTTTCAAATATCAATAACTCATCCCTGCCAAGAGAATTCGCTATTCCCTCGTTGGCAATGCTCAGGTTTTCCACCACCTGCTCCATGCTGTTCATGCCCGAAAGAAGACTTGATACGCCAGCCTCGTTCCACACAAAGCGCAAGGCCCATTCAGCAGGACTTCTTTTAACAGGCGATGCATTAAATACTGAAGTAATTTCTGAGGGAAGATTCTGAGCCAGTTTGCCGCCTTTAAGCGGCTCCATCACAACTACCCCGATTCCTTTATCGGCAGCATATTTAAGGCCCTCATACCCTGCCTGAAAATCAATATCCATATAGTTATACTGAATCTGGGCAAAGGTCCAGTCATATTCGTCGCAGATTCTTATGAAATCTTCAGCTTTTCCATGAAATGAAAATGCAGGGAATCTTAACTTTCCTTCGGCTTTCTTTTTATCCAGGAACTCACGAACCCCAAAACTTTTCATCCTGTCCCATAATTCTCCATTAAGGCCATGTAGGAGATAAAAGTCCAGGTATTCTGTTTTCAGTCTTTCTAACTGTTCCCTGAGAAAGGACTCCATTTGTTCCTTTTTATGAAGTTGAAACAGTGGCATCTTGGTGGCCAGGTGCACTTTTTCCCGCCATCCGCCGGAGAGAGCCTCTCCCACGAAAGGCTCGCTTTCTCCCCGCTGTCCGAAAACAGCCGCATGATAAAAGTAGGCGGTATCAACATAATTAACGCCATGGTCTATTGCATAATGAAGCAACCTTGTAGCTAATGGATTGTCTATTTTTTCAGGCTTATGATCTATAGTAGGAAGCCGCATACATCCAAACCCCAGAATTGAAAGGCCAATGCCTGTTTTGTTGAGTTGTCGATAGAGCATATATTGTTCTCCTTGTTTTATAAATAAATTATTTTACCTGATAATAAATGTGCGAAAATACTCCAATAATTAATCAGGTGTTTTGATTTTAAATGATTTTTAACTTTTTCAATATTTGATTTTGCTATAAAATATAAGGTTGAATTGTATATTAATCTGTTTAGTGAATATTAGAAGCCCGAGGCTTTAAAATAAAATAACCACTGATAAAACAGTGGCTATTGGATTTTGACGCCAGCGTCAGCCTATTTAATGCCATTAAAAAGAGCGGTAATCTATTTTTACGAATTTGTGAGGATCATTCAGGTATTTCAACCAGGTCGACCATAAAGTTTATCATAATCGGGCCTTCCACAATTTCCGCAAGAAACGGAAGTACACCGGGCACTTCCTGATGGCCTACAAAATGTGATTCAGCGAGAAATTTACCATGCCGGAAATAACCAGTATAATTTAAAGTGTTTTTGTTAATGCCCGGGCCGTATAAAACACATCCGGTATGTAATCTGATTTCAGGAAGTGGCCCAACATTTACTTCTACTAATTCCATTGTTGCCATGTCCAGTTCGGTATAAGTATACGGGAAGGAGAACTTCACTTCACCACCAGGCATCATCTTCCCTTTAAATGATAATTCTCTGTAAAGGATATTACCGGGCATAAATTCCTGCGTCTTAAGCACGAAACTTTGTTTTTCGCCAAAGGTCAGCTCTGCTGTACATTCGAGAGCATTTAAAGCGGGGTCAGATAAAACAATATGCCCTTTCTTAGCATAAAAGCCAAAGCGTGTAAAACCTTGCAGGTGAATAGTCCCTTTATGAATTACCATACACTTTTTATCAGGTCCATTTATATTTTCCTTAAAACGGTCCGGAGTAAAATCCTGTTTGTTGCATCCTACAATAAATACCGACAGCAGGAAAAGGACATTAACCAACGGACCAAATCCTTTTGAGAAACGATTAAATGTCTTCATAGCTTTCAGGTTTAATTGATAAAGTTGAATTAAACCAAAATTAAATCCTTTTAAGCTGAACGTATTGTAAATTTACGACATTCCCATTTCTTCCTCGGTCCCTGTATCAGTTTGTTTTAATAAATAATCTGTTATCTTGAGTTGCAACTTCGATTGTGTTTTTCCTTTGAAACTGTCCTGGTGAAATGCCTGTTATTTTTTTAATATCTTTTATAAAATGAGCCTGGTCATAATATCCGCTTAAATAACTTATCCCTGTAAGGTCATATTCCGGTTTTTCATTGATCAGCCTGATGGCTTTGTTAATCCTGAATATGTGCAGAAGTTCTGTCGGAGAAATTCCGATATCATTCATGAAATGTCTTTCAAGTGACCTGGGAGTAATATTAAATATATTGCTTATTTGTGACACCCTTACCATTCCATTAATTCTGTCCATATAGCTTATTATTGCATTAATCAAATCAGATTTGCAGCATGCTTGTATGGCATATTTTGAAAGATATCTTTCAACGAGCTCCTTTATGTCATAAACATTATAAGCTGACTGAAGTTTTTCCAATAATTGATCTATATCTTTTTTTAATACTGACTCCCCGTTTATGGCATATTTGCAAAAATCTGAGCTTTTTATCCCGAATAAGTGGTAAAAACCCTGTGGCTGGAAAACAATACAAAATCCACCGCCTCTGTCAGTCCCGAACATATGTGAATAACTATTCTGATCATATTTTTGTAAGCCTGCAAGATGAATTTGGGGTTTATTCAGATTATAGTAGTTAGGTGAATAAAAATTCACGTGAGTGAAATTGAAGTATAATTCAACATAAGGAATAGGAACACATTTGTATATCCCTTTTAAATCGCTTTCTATATATTTATAATACCGGATAAATGGTTCAAAGAGTGCTGAAGGCTTTGCTGTTTGAAATATTTCCCGCATCCCTGACAGGTTTCAATCACTCTGATTTACCAGAGTTATTTAAGGTCAATTCATACCGGCAAAATTTTTCAAATTGCCTGGAGATTTCAACGTTTGTTTTTTAAGAACAGCTTATTCATCCAATTTTATGCAAGTTACATAATCAGTGAACAAAAGTCAAGAAAATCTTCATAATGAGACAAATAGTTACAACTCAGAGGAGGGTAAATATTTCTATTCGTACCTCTATAACCCCAAAACATTTTTGCCTCTGCACCTTTTGTGACTTTCATCCTTCACAGCTTAAGCGAAAAAAAATTGTCTTTCATACAGGTTTATTTTAACTTTGATAATAAAACAAATAGGAATCTTAGGATCATTGGTACCCTATGGCAAGCCTTATCCCGGGATATGAATACGACATCTTCATCAGCTACCGCCAGAAAGACAATAAACACGACAGGAGGATTAGTGAGTTTTCTTTTGATTTATCAATTAATGATAAGCTTCTTTATTATCCCAGTTTTTTGGATTATTTAAAATATATTTTCTTATACGTGATAATTGTCCTGTTGTACAGATAATATTATCATAGAAGCCTGACTGCCAGGAAAAATCGATATCAATCTTATGAGCATATTTTGTCACTGATGATTTATACGAACGTATAATGACCGATAATGACCCGGATTTCGGTGAAATAGATGACATGGTTTTATTTTTAATATTTGATTGATCTGGTAATGGTAGGGTCGTTGCATGCAACGACCCTACGACAAGATTTTCGTAATGTCTGTTAATAATGATGATCCCATGTATATGATTTGGCATTAGGATATATTCATCCAGGGTAATATTTGGAAAATGTTGTGGTATTTCACTCCATAATTTTAATGCAATACTCCCTATTTCTGATAGTTGCAATTCAGCATTTATAATTGTACCAAACCACTCGGATTTATTTACAGTACAAATTGTAATAAAATATTTCCCGGGGAGGGAATAATCACGTCCCGGATATCGTAAAGAATTACGAAGCCTCCTTTTTTTGTAAAAAGAATACATTACAAAATGCAGCGATCTTTACAAATATATACATTTTTATTTCCTTTTCACCGTTTCTCCTATGCTCCTTTTCACCCCTTCTAATTTTTATTTGACTCGCAGCCATTACTTTCATAAATTTATATTTCTAAACATTTCTTCGTTATGGCAAGCATAATCCCGGGATATGAATACGACAT
>CAYUQR010000070.1:0-16973 GCA_964446825.1 uncultured Rikenellaceae bacterium | reverse complement strand
CAGTAAAAGGTTTCCTACCCATGAATTCATCCGACGCCAGGTTCTTAACATATTCCTTCATATCAGATAACGCGATGCTCTTCTCACAGACTTTGAGATTATGATTCTGACAGGATACTGTCAGTAATAGCAATAAAATCGGGATAATGTAATATTTCATTTTTTTGAGTTTATTTCGACTTTTCAAATTTATCAACGTATTTTAATACTGATTTTAATACGTTGATTTTTATTATTAAATCCTTTTAACCACGGAGTAGGGACATGCCATGGCATGTCCCTACAAGGTCCCCACTCTTGCCCTAAGCTTACCTTAGAACCATATTCCCTAAAAGCACTCTTCCGCTTTTCCAGAAACCTCTGAAATATGGGTCATCGGTTATATAGATTACATGACCTTCGCCGATGGTTTCAGAACCGATAACAATCGTATTCTTAACCTTTTCTTTGAATTTATATCCGGCAAACCCGGTGACCGGGTCTTTGTCAAGGACATAGCCAATGTTGCTTCCTTTGTCAAGAAATGGATATCCTGGTGACCGTTTCATTGTATACCATTCTTTTCCTAATCCGAAAGCGTATGGATGTGTATCGTCAAGCTTTGTTTTATAGATGCTGCCTTCAGATCTGTCTGATAGTCTATATCTTCCTTCATTTTCATATTCATACTTTTTAAGCATGGTGGTATCATCGCTCTTTATTTTTTTCTCCGCAGCTTTCTTTTCGGCAGCGCGTGTCTCTATAGCCTTAGCCAGTGCCGTGGTCTTTATACCGGAAAAGGTTGAAATAGCACTTTCCAAAGCAATAACCCTTCCTCCTCTTTTTACCCAATCGACTATCGTGTCTTTTAATTTTGTGTAGTTTCCTGAACTAAGGATCAGAACTTCATAATTCCGCAGATCAGGATTTCTCGTGATTTCGGTATTTATCAGGCTAACAGGGTAATTTAGCTCTCTTTCGAAAAAGAACCATAATTCCCCTGCAGATATTGATGAAGTTCCCTCCCCGCAAAGTATGGCCACATCTCTTTTTTTCATAAGAGGTGAATATTGTGAGCCGAAATCTTTCCCGGAATCCACTAAACCTGTATTTGTCCCGGCAAGATATACCTGGCAATCGTTTGCTGCATTTGCAACAATCTTGTCAAAGTCTCCGGCCAGGTTAGTATTATCTCCGCGGGCTACTATAATACTGCCCCTGTTATAACTCTTGCCATCGAGTGTAACAGGGTAAAGTGAATATCTTAGCTTAACGCTCTTTTTGTATAATGCAGCGATAAATTTAAGTTCATTAAATCCTGTGAAATTTGTAATATAAGCGTATGTTGATTTTTCTCCCTGCCTGTTTTCTATTTTTCTTTGTTCCATTTTGCCAGTGTCAGCTGCAATCTTATCATTTGCTGCAAATGCTTTTAGATTATAAACATAAGGAACTGACCAGGACGTAATATCGTAACTGAGTGAATCAGAAATTTTGCAGTCGGGTTCAAACAGAACCTGCATAAGGTGCGACTGAGGCTGGACTGCATTTATAAGGATGTCCCCCTTTTCTACAGTTACCTCACCGTTTCTATGCGCGTAATAATCGAACCCTTTGAATTTTTTACCTGTGTTACCGGCATAACTGTACTTTATCTGGTTCCTGTCAAGCAGTTTTAAAAGCTCGCTTATATCTGATCTGTTATTTGAACCTTTGATTATAACTGATTTATATTGGAACTGAGGATTTTTAGAACTCTCATCAAAGAATTTATCATATTCAGATATCAGTTTTTCCCTGTTTTCGTACGATACTTTTATTGTTGCCATTGAAGAAGTGAAATGACCTTCGATTCTCTTTTTTAAGGTTAACGTATCACCTGATTCCTGTTTATATGCAATACCTGCAGATCCTCCTCCTCCCTGTTCATAAGTGAATCCGATAGCTCCGTTTAATGAAGGCCAGGTGTCGCCGTAGGCGGGGTAGAAGAAATCATAGTCTTCTCTTGTAAAGTAGAGCCTGAACTTCTCATTGAACAGAGCTGCATTTCCTTTTCCCATGAGCTTATGGAATTCATGCTGCCATGGTGTGAACACTGTATTCCAGGGATCGGCCGATGGGGCAAAGAAGTAAGTGGATTCAGGCCCCATCTCGTGGAAATCGGCATGAACCTGGGGCATAAACTGGCTGTAAAATGCAATACGCTGCTGCGTTTCAGCCTGAGTCTGCCATACCCAGTCGCGGTTCAGGTCGAACATATAATGATTTGTCCTGGCCGGAGGCCAACCCTGGTTATGCTCCCATGAATTCTTATCGGTATTTTCCCCGGTATTCATTGATTTCCTGTATCTTTCAGTATACAGATCGTGCCCATCAGGATTCTGGCATGGATCGATGATAATGATGCACTCTTTAAGATAATCTGAAACCCCGGGGTAAGAATCTGTAACCAGGGTATAAAGTGTTTTCATGGAAGCCTCCATTCCAACTGCCTCACTCCCATGTATATTGTAGGCCAGCCAGATAAATGGCATCTGTTTGCCCATAAATTCACCTTTCAGTAATCCGGCTTTGATAAGATTATTCTTTCTGTATTCTTCAAGCTTTACAAGATTTTCTTCACTAGAAATGATGCACACCCCAAGCTGGCGTCCCTCGTATGTTTTCCCATATTCCCGAAATACAGCCCGTGGAGAATTATCTGCAATATATTTGAAATACTCAATAGCTCTGTGCTGGAATGTAAACTGGGTACCAAGTTTATATCCAAGAAATTCATCTGGTGATTTAAGTTCCTGTGATTTCAAAACTGAAGAAAAAATAACCAGGATAATTGCAGATAGGAGGCTTCTTTTCATTTTTTGGAATATTTAGTTTTGAGAGGGATAAATATAATCTTTTTTCAAATCTCTCCTAAAAGATTTCAATCTGCTTTTAAACAGGGTAAAATTCTTAATAATATCTTCCAAACTATAAAATAAGTGATTGGATTATGCCTAGCGTCCCCATTATCAGGCAGATGTTGTTGAACATATGACTTGAATTCAAATTTAAAATTCTTATTTTTGCTATCCTGTTAAATAAAAGTTCAATAAAAATAGATTGTATATGAGAAGATTCAGATTTCTTCAAATCCTGATTTGCCTGCTGCTATTGGTGTCGCAGGTCAGCCGGATGGATGCCCAGATGAGACGCAGGGGCGAAAACCAGGTAGCAATAACGGGATGGACTGATGACAACCATTATCTGATCCGGACATTTGATGGCAATAAAAATCCGGTTATCAAAAGTGTTGATATTAAAAGTGGTAAAGAAGTTTTGGTTCCTGCCGTAAAATCTGACAGGGAACTCATTTCTGAGTCCCTGCCCAAAGGAACTGCTCTTTCCATGAATGATGTCATTAGTCCCGACAAAAAAAGTGTAGTTATCAATAAAGATAATGATCTCTTTTATTTCAGGATTGGTGATAAGGAATTGTCAAGACTAACGAATGATGAAGCATCTGAAGTAAATGTCCGCTTTTCACCCGACGGGAATAAAATAGCTTATACCAGAAACAAAGATCTGTATGTGTTTGATCTTGTGAAAAATAAAGAAACAAGATTGTCATATGATGCTTCTGATAAAATTTATAACGGCTACTCTTCGTGGGTTTATATGGAAGAAATACTGGAAAGATCAAGTCACTATGCAGCATTCTGGTGGTCGCCTGATGGAACGAAACTGGCATACCTGAGAACTGATGAAACAAAAGTTCCTGTCTTTACTCTAAACAGGCTTGATGAATCTGATGGGATACACGGCAGGATTGAGGCAACACCTTACCCGAATCCGGGAGATCCAAACCCTAAAGTTAAAATGGGAATTGCCGACATTGAAACGGGTAAGACATTCTGGATAAAAACCGATTATAATGTTGATCAGTACATAGCCTGGCCTTTCTGGACTCCCGACAGCAGGAAACTTGCTGTTCAGGTACTTAACCGCGATCAGAATGATCTGAGGATACTACTGGCAGACCCTTCATCAGATGAATATTCACAAATTTATAACGAGTCAAGGAAAAGCTGGGTTGAAATCCATGAAGATATTTATGTAATGAAAAATGGTTCAGGCTTTATAGTAAGAAGCGACAGGAACGATTGGGAGAACCTTTATTATTATGGATGGGATGGCAAGCTGATAGTGCAGCTGACAAATTTTAATTTCAGGGTTACAGGCATAGAGAAAGTTGATGAAACTCTCAAGGTAGTATATTTTAATGCCACTGGTCCGGAATCAACTGACAGTCATGCTTTCAGGGTCGGTCTTGACGGCAAGAATCTTCTCCAGCTTACTGCGGGAGAGGGGACACATGACATCAGTATCTCGCCGAAAGGCTCCTATTATATCGATACATGGAACAGTATTACAAGTTCAGGAGCTATTGATGCTTATAAGAAAAACGGGAGGCCTGTCAGGGAAATCTATAAGTTTGATAAGCCTGCTTATGATCCTGTCAAAAATTCAAAATCTGAGATGGTTAAGATATTGACTTCTGACGGTTTGTTCAATATGCCTGCAATAATTACCTATCCACTTAATTTCGATCCCTCCCGAAAATATCCGGTGGTTTTTACTATATACGGGGGACCTGATTCAAAGAACGTATCAAACAGGTGGCAGGGCAATAATCCTTCGTGGTATGCACAGAACGGTATAATCACTTTTGCTGTTGACCATCGTGGCTCGGGTCAGTTTGGAAGGAAAGGGCTGGATTATCTCTATCGTAATCTTGGAAAATGGGAAATACTTGATTATGAGGATGCTGTGAGATGGCTTCACAATAAGCCGTATGTTGATTCAACCAGGATTGGTATCACCGGAAGCTCATATGGCGGGTACATGACATGTCTGGCTCTGACCAAGGGAGCAGGTTTCTGGACCCACGGTTTTGCGGGCTCGTCGGTGACTGACTGGCGTTTATATGACGATATATACACAGAACGTTATATGGATACACCGCAGGATAATCCGGAAGGTTATAAAGAGAGTTCAACTCTTCCGTTTGTCAAAAACTACAAAGGGAAGTTATATATGACTCACGGAGATATGGATGATAATGTCCATTTTCAGAATTCAATCTATCTCATTTCCAGGATGGAAGATGAGGGTAAGATATTTGAATTTATGCTTTACCCCGGTGGGCGTCATGGCTGGGGAGGAGCAAAGGCGATACATTCTAGAAATGAGGCTAATAACTTCTGGTTACGTAATTTTTTCGGCAAAGAATAATATTATTCAACTTAATATTTTAATTTTCAAACTCCAAATTCAACGGTTATGATAATAGGCATCCTCAAAGAGACAGGAACTGAAAACAGGGTGGCAATTCTGCCAGTAGAGGTTTGTGCTCTTAAAAATATGGGCATTGAAGTAATAGCTGAACTTCATGCCGGACAACGTTCATTTGCTTCTGATGATGCATTCAGTAATGCAGGAGCAATACTTGCTGAACGAAAAGAGGTAATCTCGAAAGCAGCAATGTTGCTGTCAGTCAATCCTCCTTTGGACGATGACCTTAATTCATTCAGTGAAGGACAGATACTGTGTTGCGTTCTTAATCCGGTTGAAAACAGGGACTGGCTCGACAGAGCAAGGCAAAAAGGATTGACAATTCTGGCTCTTGACCTTATCCCAAGGACAACAAGAGCACAGTCAATGGACATATTATCATCGATGGCTACTGTTTCAGGTTATAAGGCGGTTATTGATGCTGCTGCCATATTACCACGGTTTTTCCCTATGTTCATGTCAGCTGCAGGGACTATAAAACCTTCACGTGTGTTAATATTGGGTGCCGGCGTAGCGGGATTACAGGCCATTGCCATAGCGCGTAAGCTTGGAGCAGTAGTAGAAGTTTTTGATGTACGTTCGGCAGTGAAGGAGGAGGTTAAGAGTCTTGGAGGCAAATTTATAGAAGTTACAGGAGCCAGGGAAGATGCAGCAGCCGGTGGATATGCAGTTGAGCAGACAGATGAGTTTAAGAAGAAACAGCAGGAACTGATCCAACAGAGGGCCATTGCAGCGGATGTGGTCATTGCCACTGCACAGATCCCCGGAAAGAAAGCCCCGGTCCTTATCCTGAAAGAGACGGTTCATTTAATGAAACCCGGATCAGTGATCATTGACCTGGCTGCTTCAACAGGAGGTAATTGCGAGTTGACAGAGAATGGAAAAACTATTGTCATTAACGGTATAACCATAATAGGTAAATCTGATTACCCTTCAGCTTTGCCAACAGATGCAAGTAAAATGTTTGGCAATAACATTATTAACCTTCTGAAGATAATGGTCGATAAAGCCGGTAATCTTTCACTTAATATGGAGGATGATATCATCAACGGAACCACGGCGGTTCATCGCAAAGAATATATTAGTCAACGGGTAAAACAAATGCTGAATATTAAATAATATAAAAAATGGAAAATGTTTTAGGATTCTTTCTAGCGCACAGGGAAGCTATTTTTATAGTGATCCTTTCAATCTTTCTTGGTATTGAAGTGATCAGTCATGTTCCTGCAATACTTCACACACCACTTATGTCGGGAGCAAATGCTATCCATGGTGTTGTTATAATCGGCGCCATAATAGTAATGGGTCATGCTGAAACTACCGGTTCCCTGATACTCGGTTTCCTGGCAGTAGTACTTGGTACACTGAATGTTGTAGGCGGTTTTGTTGTAACCGACAGGATGCTGGAGATGTTTAAAAAGAAAAAGTAGTTAACCTGGTAAAAAATCAAAAAAGATCAGCTTTATGAACCAATTACCTCAATTATATACCGGAGATGCGATTCTGGAAATTACTTATGTAATAGCTTCTGTCCTTTTCATATTAGGATTGAAGATGTTAAGTCATCCGCTTACTGCCCGTCGCGGTAATTCCCTGGCCGCAATTGGCATGGTGATGGCAATAATTGCAACAATACTTTTTCATCATCGGGATGGCAAACCTATTGGGAATATAGGACTTATAATGGTTGCCATTGTAATAGGAACCATAATAGGGTGGGTGATTGCAAAAAGAGTTAAGATGACAGCAATGCCTCAGCTGGTTTCATTCTTCAACGGAATGGGCGGTGCAGCAGCAGCATTGATCTCAATGATGGAATTCCCGCATGTCAGTCCTGAACTGATAGCGAAAAGCGGTATGGCAAACGGACATGTCCTCGCGATTCTTCTTGGACTGATGATTGGTACCGTATCATGGGCCGGCAGTATGATTGCCTTCGGAAAACTGGATGGCAGAATAGGCGACATGCGAATTAAAGCCATGAGATATGTCAACCTTACAATACTTGCGGTACTTATCGGTTTCATAGTTTTTATCATGACCCGGCATGTACAGGCCAGCAGTGAACTGACGCCTTTGATCTATGTTATGTTTGTTATTGCTGTCATTTATGGAGTACTGTTTGTTATGCCTATAGGTGGTGCCGATATGCCGGTAGTGATATCACTGTTAAACTCCTTTACGGGTGTGGCTGCTGCCATGGGTGGCTTTCTTTACAACAACCAGGCCATGCTTACGGGAGGAATCCTTGTCGGTTCAGCTGGTACCATATTGACAGTGTTGATGTGCAAGGCTATGAACCGGTCGTTATTTAATGTGATCATAGGAGTTTTTGGCGGAGGCGGGGCAGAACACGCAGATACCGGAGGAACAGTGAAAGAGATATCTCTTTCAGATGCCGCTGTTCTTCTGAGTTATTCAAAAAAAGTGGTTATTGTACCAGGATACGGATTGGCGGTTGCCCAGGCCCAGCATATATGTCATGAGCTTGATAAGCTACTCGAGGAAAAGGGAGTTGAAGTCAAATATGCCATTCATCCTGTTGCCGGCCGAATGCCCGGTCATATGAATGTATTGCTTGCGGAAGCAGATGTACCTTATGAACAACTTGTTGAAAGCGATGAGATAAATCCGGATCTTCCAAATACGGATGTTCTGGTTGTTATAGGCGCAAATGACGTTGTTAACCCTGCTGCTGAAGATGATCCTTCCAGCCCTATTTACGGGATGCCAATAATCAAGGCAAGAGATGCAAAGAACATTATTGTGATGAAACGCGGGATGGGTAAAGGTTATGCTGCCATTGAGAATATGCTTTTCTTTAATGACAAAACCAGGATGCTGTTTGGCGATGCAAAAACGACCCTGCAGAACCTGGTGAACGAAGTAAAAAGCTTATGAATCCATGTGCTGAAAGATTATCGGTTCTGAGAAAATTGCTGAAAGACAATAATATCGATTTCTATATAATTCCATCAGCCGATCCCCATCTGGGTGAATATGTTCCTGATCACTGGAGAATAATAGCCTGGCTGACAGGCTTCACGGGCTCGGCAGGAACAGTGATTGTTTCACAATCATTTGCAGGTCTATGGACCGATTCGAGATACTTTATTCAGGCTGAGTATCAGCTCCGCGATTCAGGGTTTGTTCTTAGGAAGTCTGTCCATTCTGACAGGAATGATTTTATTGACTGGCTTAGCGAAAACCGGATGACAGGCAACAGAATAGGTTTAGATGGCAGAACTTTATCAATAGGATTGCTGAGAAGAATTGAAAAGACCACAGAGGGAGAACCTGACTTACTGGTAACTGACTGCGACCTGATTTCGGAAATATGGGCCGACAGGCCTCCTATGCCGTCTGACCCTGCATTTGATCATCCTGTGAGTTTTGCGGGGAAGGAGAGAGCTGTTAAAATTGCAGAGGTAAGGGCGGAGATGAAACAACTGAAAGTAAATTACCACCTTCTTACTTCACTGGACGATATCATGTGGCTTCTTAATATCAGGGGGAATGATATTAAATATTGTCCTTTGCTGACTTCATTTGCAATAATAGGAGAGAGTCAGATACTTCTTTTTGTTGACGAAAGCAAGATTCCTCTGAAATTAGCCGGGGAATTTGACAAGCTTAAAATTGTCATGCTCCCTTATGAAGAGACGGCCGGTATGTTGTCAACCTTCGCTGAAGATTCAACAATACTGCTTACCCCCGGAACAACATCCGCATCCTTATTTAAATCAATCCCCCGGGGAATAAAAATAATTGAAGATATCAGCATCCCTACACGATTGAAAGCTGTTAAGAATAAGATTGAAATCGGGAATATCGATAAAGCGATGATTAAAGATGGTGTGGCGCTGACAAAGTTTTTTTACTGGGTTGAACAGAATTTCGGATCAGTGCCTATGTCAGAACTTTCCCTCACAGAAAAGATCAATCATTTCAGAGCAGACCAGGAAAACAATCTCGGACCTGGCTTCTCTACAATAATTGCGTATAATGAACACGCAGCATTGCCTCATTACTCTGCGACATCCGATACCGACTCAGTGATTGGATCAAATGGCATATTCCTGATAGATTCGGGAGGACAGTACCTCGATGGTACAACAGATATAACCCGAACGATATCTTTCGGGCGTCCCACTGAAAAGCAGAAAAGAGACTTCACAATTGTACTTAAGGGAACCATAGGCCTGGCTATGGTAAAATTCCCATACGGAACAACCGGCTGCCAGATTGATATGATAGCCCGCAAAGCTTTATGGGAAAACGGTTTGAATTACGGTCATGGTACTGGTCACGGAGTTGGATTCTGTCTTAATGTTCATGAAGGACCACAGGGCATAAGTCCCGGAGTAACTGCTTCTTCAAAAACGGTTATAGAACCAGGCATGCTGATTTCAGACGAACCAGGGATATACAGGGAAGGGGAGTATGGGATCAGGATTGAGAACCTCGTACTCTGTTATGAAGATGAAGTGACAGAATTCGGGAGATTCCTGAAGTTTGATACTGTTTCGCTGTGTTATATTGATAAATCCCTCATAGATATCTCTTTACTGGATAAAAAAGAAATTGACTGGCTGAATGCCTATCATGAAGAGGTGTATGAAAAACTAAGTACTTATCTGAGTGAGGATGAGAAACTCTGGTTAAGGGAAAAAACAGAATTGCTTTAATGAAGTAAGAACGAAGAACAAACGAATAGCGAATTAAGAATTCTAAGCTACTTCTGTATTCTGATTTCGAATGTTCTTCATTCTTAATTCATTTTTATTTCATTTTTGTTTCATCATATCCTCCATGAGAGTTACATCCATAACCGGAAATTCGGTTATCCTCAGTTTCGCACATCCGTAGGGAACAAGCCTTATTATTTCAGGATCTCCTTCTGGTTTTACAGGGCTCAATGGAGGTACATCAGCGGAATTGTCTTTCATTGTCCATTCAGGAATTCTTATGCCCCGTGCAGTAATTACGAGAGGTGCATCCTTAGTTATCATAATATATTTACCAGAATCAGATGACCATACCATATCACCTTTGTCAGCAAACGGGTATTTTCCTATTGGATTCTCTGTGACCTTTAATCCTCTCATTATGTTGCCTTTGTCTATGAGAAGACCATAGTTCCACGGGCTCTTTGGTGTTATCTGCCAGTCGACACTACCTTTGTACCCGAAATTATCATAATTGATTTTGACACTTTTGTATTCCTTATCAATTCTTAAAGAGAAATAGAGAGGTCCCCTCAATATTGACAGCGATTTATTGTATCGCTGTTCAACTCGTATATTCATAGGGATCTCTATAAAGATCTGATCCCCGTTTTTCCATCTTGCCCTGATTTTATACTCTGAATCACCCTTAACAACAACGGAATTCTTTTTATATCTTATTATAACTGAATCTGCCCAGCCGGGGACTCTTATATGCACAGGAAACCTGGTTGGTCTCTCCATACTCAATGTAAGCTTAACAGACCCTTTGAAAGGATAGTCTGTCTCTTCTGAAACAGTTACATCCCTGCCATTTGCAACTTTTGCCTTAACAACAGATGGTCCGTATGTTACCAGTGCCAGCCCATTGTCATTTGTTGCCATCCACATGCTTTCAACAAATTTTGGCCAGCCCTGGTGCATATTGGCCAGGCAGCAGGCAAAATCGGGCATCAAACCATAAATGTTTGAATAATCGCCATTGGTGGTCCAGTCTCTTTTAGCAGCCGATACAAGTACCTGGTTTGACTGCTGATCGTATTGGTGTGCCCACATGTCGGGGGTGGTTGTACCAGGCAACGAATTGAATGTTAGCAGCTCAAGCCTGTCAGCCAGCCTGTTATCTCCCAATATTTCATACAGCTCTTCAAGCGAGAACATATATTCCACTACTGAACATAGCTCGGAACCTCTGTCAGGACTTTTCCCGGAAAGATGCTCATCTCCGGAAAATCTGCCCCCTGCCTGGCCATGGTTGAGGTCATATTTTTTAATACCGGCTAATACGGCCTTTTTATATCTTTCATCTTTTGACTGCTGGTACCATAATCCGGGGTATTTAATTGCCATGGCATTATTCACAACATGGGCTGTCAGACCGTCGGGGCCCCAGTTAAGCGGGATCTTTTTATCAGCTACCGCTGCTGAGTCCCAGGGGAACTTTTCATAGTATGCAGTCCAGTCTGAGCTGTTATTTTCTATTGACTTAATAGTCTCAAGTATCCATGGTTCTCCGGTTTGCCTATAGAGCCAGTAGCCTGTAACCGCATTCTCCATTGCCCTAACCCCTCGCCAGTCTTTATCGGGCCAGTCTGGTGGAGAATCATGGAGGTACCTGAAATATTTAAGTAGTACATTAAGAGCTCTGTTATCTCCGCTTCCCTCATAGTATTGCATGAGAACCTTGTTTGCAACTGCCAGTGGCCAGCGGTCCCTGTTTTTTGCCGGACCATACCATCCGCTATCGCTGCTGCTGGCCAGTATAGGTTCTATCCATCTCTTAACTTTATTAATAAGTGTGTCATTATTAAGAATATATGCAAGAGGTACGAGACCATCGAGGTAATAAGGGCCTCGTTCCCACGCTTCCCCGTCGCCACCACGCCATGATGAGTTGACAAGATCGGGCCAGAAATTGTCAAGGTTACCGGTAAGACCTGCAGCCTGGTCCTCAAGCTGTGATTTGAGCCACCCGATTGGTTTGACAGCGCCAAGAGGGAGTTTTATATAGGCATTTTTAAGTAATGGTTCAGGGTTGCCCCTGTAATTCACGTTTACATCATTTCTTGTGCAGGAAGTGAATATCATGGCTGATAGGATAAAGAGAGGTAACAGAAAGTTTTTCATTATTCAACTTTTTAGACAAGTGATTATTAATATTTTTATAAATGTATAAAACTCTCACTAAAATCTATCTCTATTCAGTTCTGATCGAATTAGCCGGATTCATAACGGCAGCCTGATATGCTTTGTAGCTGATTGTTAAGAATGTTATCACAATAGTAAGCAATGCCGACATAATTAATAATGGTATACTGATATTGGTCCTGTATACATAATTTTGCAACCAGTGATGCATGAAATAATATGCCGTTGGGACAGCAATTAAAATTCCTATTATGATAAGAATCAGAAAGTCCTTTGAAATTATCGCGAGGATAGTATTTTCACTGGCACCAAATACTTTCCTGATGCCTATCTCTTTTGTACGCTGTTCAACCGTGTAAGATGCGAGTCCAAATAATCCCAGGCAGGCAATAAGTATTGCCAGTATTGTGAACATAGTAAATATGAGGCCCCTTTTCTCATCAGCCTCGAATTGGCGGTTAAAACGTTCAGAAAGAAAGGTGTAATTATAAGGCTGGTCGGGAAATATTTCTTTCCATTTTGATTCAATAAAACTTAGTGTCTGCTTCATTTCGTTACCGCTCAGTTTTATATAGATCACATTTTTATTAGGTCGATAGGCCAATAGGAGTGATTCAATCCCGTTGTACATTCCGGTCTGGTGATAATCGTGCATTACTCCTATTACTCTTGCTCGCAGAGTGTTAGCATCGCCTGCTTCAATTTTCTTTCCAATTGGATCTGACCAGCCCATTCTTTTGACGAACGTCTCATTTACAACAACACCTGAAAGAGTGTCTGACGGCATATCCTTCTCAAAATCTCGTCCCTGGACCATCTTAATTCCCAGTGCATCAACAAAATCATGATCCACAACAGCAAAATTGATCCCCTTTTGTGTCATACCCTGATCAGTTTCCACATTGAATACCTCCTTTCCGGAGCCCTCACCAACTGGAGTATTGGTTGAGGTTACATATTTAATATTGGGATTATCCAGAAGAGTCTGTTTAAGCACAGGGTATTTTCTGACCATTTCCTGGTTTAACTGAAGTCCGATAATATTCTTCTGGTCAAAGCCCTGGTCCATCGTTTTAAGATAGTTCAATTGCCTGAAAACTACCAGGGTACAAATTATCATTATTACAGAAACAGTGAACTGAATGACAACAAGTATCTTACGGAAAAGGCTTCCGGCTGAACCCTGGGTTATTTCTCCCTTGAGGACGGTAACAGGACTAAATCTGGAAAGGAAGAATGCCGGGTAACTTCCTCCGAAAACACCCACAATAATTATTATTCCCAGTAGGCTTAGGAGTACTACAGGGCTATAAATAATATGCAGGTCAAATGATTTGCCTGCAAGCATATTGAATTTGGGCAGCAGTACTATAACAAGTACAACACTTAGGATAAGGGAAACAAGAGTAAACAATATGGATTCAGACAGGAACTGAGCTACCAGTGGTCCGCGACGTGATCCGACAACTTTTCTCAGTCCGACCTCGCGCGCCCGTCTCGTTGACCGGGCCGTTGCAAGGTTCATATAATTCATTGCAGCAATCAAAATAAGAAAGATGGCTACAATGCCAAAGATATATACATAGGTGATACTGCCTGTAGGCTCAGGTTCTCCGGGTTTGGTTGAATAAAGATGGATTTTTGTTATGGGTTCGAGTATATATTCCATTTTTATATTCATGGGACCAAAAATAGGCTTCATATATGTGTCGTACATCTCATGAATTTTAGTCTCAAAAGCCTTTACATCGAAATCTTTAGGAAAAAGCAGATATGTGAAAACGCCAAAATTTCCCCAGTTGCCGATCTGTTTTGGGAGGTTATTCCTGGCAGCAACAGCATCAAACCTAAAATGCGAATTAGTGGGAACGTCCTGTATTACACCCGTAACTTCATAGGTGTCATTGCCGGTAGTAAGAGTCTTTCCGATCGGGTCAGTATTGCCAAAATATTTGTTAGCAATCTTTTCAGTAAGTACAATTTTTTTTGGTTCGGTCAGGGCTGATTTAACCTCACCCTTAAGGACCTTATAGGTAAATATGTCAAAGAGAGTCGAGTCCACAAAGTTGAAGTTTTCCTCATTGAATTCCTTGTCTTCATACTTGTAAAGTGCCCGTGGCATATTAATAAATCTTACATATGCCTGAACTTCAGGATAATCATGAACTACCTGCGGCCCAAAAGGGATCTGTGCTACAACCCAGGTAAACTGGTCGTCTGGTTCAGTAATTTTGGTTGAAACACGGTAGATCCTGTCGGCCTTCTCGTGATAGCGATCGTAGCTGACTTCATCCGAAACATAGATAATCAGAAAAATTGCACTGGTAATGCCAAGTGTTAGCCCCAGTATGTTCAGAATACTGTATCCAAAATGTTTATAGATATGTCTGCCAACGGTTTTGAGTAGATTCTTAAGCATATGAGTTTATTAAAATCGGTTGGATTAAAATCAAAATTAAAGTTTGTAATTTGTTTGTAGGTATATAATCTGAACATTAACAGTACATTAACAGTACATTAACATTACTCTTTCTCTTCAAAGACCTTTATCTCATCAAACCATGCAACTCCCTGGCCCGGCATTTTCAGGATAAGGTTCGTTTTAAACCTGGGTACTGTATCGTTTGGAATTGTAACAAATGTTACAAATTGTCTCCACTCCTTATCCGGCACAAACCTTGCCCTTCCAAAATCACCTAATAATATTTCAACGTACTGAGGCAATTCTTTTTTCTTCAATAGACGCTTATTTTCCTGATTCGTTACATTAAAAAACCTCTGTTCAGGATCTGATTTTGCCCAAATCGATATAACATATGATGCCCCGGCTTTAACATAAAATGGGAATAGCCTGATTGATACACCTTTGTCTTGAACGGGAGTTATTAACCTCAGGGAGTGGTTTCCTTCATAATGCTCCCTGGTATCCAGGAAATATGTGGCACCCCTGTCACCGCCCGGCCGTGCATAGCAGGCAGATGGTATGCCGGGGTTCGATAAATCTTCAAACCCGGGATCTTTGACCAGATTAGGGAACTGCGCATTTAGTATTCTGGCCTCAGTTTTCGTATTAATCAGGTATGTCTCTGTACCATAAGGAGCAATCTGATCTGAGATAACTCCTCCACTTATATTTACAGTTCTGTTTTCAAACATCACCAGGGCTTTACCATTCCCAAATCCTTTAATCCTTATACCTGCAGGAACTGGTGCATTTATTTTATTCACAGCCATTATAATAAGCTGGCCATTATGAAGCCTGGAAGAGACAATAATATTTGATGAGAATGATTCTGCCTGAGGTGCCTCTTCATCTGAAAGAAGCCATGGTGTCAGTTCGGCAACTTCCGTGGCAATTCGTCCGCACTCGCCCCAGGTAGCAGTTGATTTTGGAAAATAATTTGGTCCCTGGCGAACAAAATACTGGATCCCGGTTGCCCCTTTTATTATTGACTGCCAGGTCATTGACCTTACTTCCTGCAGTGTTGGTTCACGCTCCCATATCTCACCTCCTCCAAATGCCTGGGGGACTATCCATACCGGTCTTTTACCTGCGAATTCATCTTCAAGCTGACCGGTAATATTGGCCACCATTGAAACAGGCAGGTTAGGAACAAGGTATGGATCCGCCATAACAATATCCAATGAATTGATAAAATCTTTTGATGAAATGAAAGGTGACATAAACACTATCGAAACAGGGTGCCATGGATCAGTCTTTTTTACCGTTCTGTAAATATCTTCGAGTTGATCAGGAGAAATATCAATGCCATTTGGCTCATCTGATATGTACCAGCTAAGAAGAGCCGGATGATCCATGAAAGTCTGAATTTCAGAAATTAGCCTTTTTTGCTTTTCCTCATTAGTGATTCCGTCAATTTTAGATCCTACACCACCTCCTCCTGATACAGAAAGCAGGTTATAATTAACTTTCATTCCAAGCTGGGCGCACCTGTCCATATAGGCTTTCCTTTCATCGAGGGTTTCGGGCAATATCTTCTGGTAAGGAGAGAGAAAGTTAAATCCTCTGACAGCTTCTTCTTCAGCCATGGTGGGGAACAGGGGTGAATAGCAATAGAATCCGAAGGGAAAAAATTGCCTCCTGTTCACAATTAATCCACCTGTTAGCCTGTCTGTTTTAACCTCATTCGGCTTATATTTAAGAATAGGCAGTTCTGTTGTTGCCCGGTAAATTACTCCCGGCCTCCAGGCGATGTAGATATTTGCAGTTACTTTATAGACAGCTGGTGAGAAATTAATATTAAAAGGTATCCTGAAAACAGTTTTGCCGGGTCTTGCTTTCAATGAAGTAAGAACCTTTCCGTTTACCAAAATTTCGATTGATAAATTACTGTTCGATAATCCGGGAATAATATGGAGAAGAAATTCTCCATTCTTTTCATAGGAGTAGAAACTGAATCGTGGGTAGATTTTGAAGTAGGATGTGTCGATTATCTGGCTGAACAGGTTCTGACTTACTAATAATATTGTTATAGTTAAAAACAGTCGACTGATTTTTCTATACATAATGAAATGGCAGTTGATAATGTTTTAATCTGTTTTTGATCCTTATATATAAAGTTATATTTTGTACATATTTGCAATGCACAGGCAGGATTTTTTTTTATGTTGTTATGATAATTTAAGTGTATATAACCGGCAATTTATGATTATGATGGGTTACCTGGTGCAAACCTCGTATATTCTCAGGTAACCCATTAATATGAGCTAATTATTTTGCCGGTGTGATTGTGATATTTCTGTATTCTATTGGACCATGGTCAC
>CAYUQR010000069.1:0-17208 GCA_964446825.1 uncultured Rikenellaceae bacterium | reverse complement strand
CATAAATTGTTTGTAATCAAAGGGAAATTTTTTCATTTTCAGTTCCCTGTATTTGGTCAGAATCTGCCTTATATTATCTTCTTCCCATGCCTGCTTATCCGTAATCAACCCAAGTGTGGAAAGAAATTTGAACATGAATGATGCCTGTTCATGTGATACCAGTAATTCCTTATCTGCCTTCATCTCAGTATACTCCTGAAGATAGGATTGCAGGATATCAATATAACTTCCGGGTGCAGGTTTCTTTTTACTCCCTTTATTTTCTTCTTTTGCTTCCTCTTCAATTATCACAAGATTAAAATACTCTCCCCAGTCCTTAACCGTTTCAGGGTTCACAAAACCCTGTTGAAAGTCAATATCATTTTCTATAAATTCTTCCAGAAGGGCCTTCCTTATTACATTAACTAACAGCAGGTTATTAACAGGAGTTGAAATATTTTTTGTTTTGCGCCGGAATATTACCCTTACATCCTTCAATTCATTCTCATAAAGAAATCTCAAGGCATATAGAAGTTCTTTCTTCCTGACAGGCACTGACCTTATAAATTCCCTCAACTGATCTGCGCCGTGAGTATGTTTAACAAACAGAAACGCAAGAAAAAGCAAATCATTATAATGTGGCTTAAGAGAAAATTCTGCAATCAAAGATTTAAAACTGACATTATCCTTTATTTCATAAGGGATCTCCCCTTTAACAACAGCATTCCAGTCTTTTCTAAGGGAACGTATAAAAAAATCAGAACTTTCAGAAACAGAGGCATCAGTAATATTAGTAATACCTAACGCAAAAGAGATCTTTTTAAAATCAGGTTTAAGTCGGTTTATATCCATTGCTTCCGGAATTTAGTTGAAATTCTTATTCACTGAAATAAAATCCGGGTAACAGGGTTACATTAAACCCGGTATATTTCATGATTCACTAAATAAAATAACCAATATAAATATACGAATGATTTAGCTGACTAAAAAAACTAAAATAATTTCTTTAGTCAATCATTAGAATCTAATCACTCATCCATCCCTTAAGTACAGCAGCCTGTTCTTCATTCATATTTTCAAGCCTTGAAATGGTAAGATTCTTCCTTCCGGTATTCTTATCCGTTTTCATGGTAAGCTTTAATCCCGCATATGCAAGATATTTATTGTAATCGATCTCCCTGGTAGTATAAACATATTCAAACTCATCATTAAGAGTAATGCCTGCGATATTTTCACAAGCCTGTTGAAATTCGGCATCGGTAAATCCACGATGTAGTTTTTTATAATATTCCTGATACAAAAACCTGAATACATCATCGAGAGATTTTTTATTCTGTGTCGCATGACGAATTGAAAAATCGAGTATCAATCCCACACACGGCCCTTTGTCGTAATATGAAATTGATTTACCGGGATCCGTGCCCTGGTTACCGAAAGGTCCTTCATCCCATGTTTTATAACTCGACTGTACCAATGACTGGTACAATCTGCCCGGATTATTTTCGTTGATATTAATATTACTTTC
This sequence comes from uncultured Rikenellaceae bacterium, assembly GCA_964446825.1. Taxonomy (GTDB): domain Bacteria; phylum Bacteroidota; class Bacteroidia; order Bacteroidales; family VadinHA17; genus LD21. The sequence continues at coordinate 15,704 of CAYUQR010000069.1, read as the reverse complement.
AAAATCTGAAAAAAGTTCCTTTTCATCAGATATACCGGCGCGTTTTAGAATTATATATTCATAATAAACAGTCAGTCCTTCGCTTACCCAGAGAAGATTGGTCCTGTTCTCCCCTTCATAATTAAAAGGACCAAGCTCAAAGGGCCTTATACGTTTAACATTATAGAGATGAAAATACTCATGGGTAAGGAAACTTAATGTTCTCCTCATCGCTTCCCTGCCGTTCAACCCCGTGCCGTCAAAGCTCACTGTTGCGCTGTTTGAGTGTTCGATGCCTCCTCTGCCCTGACCAATAGCAATAAATGTATATTGTTTATAAGGGATGTCGCCGATAATATCAATTCCCGCTTTTACCGCTTTTTCAAGATCCTCCAAAAAAATCGTCCTGTCAAAATCGCCGATCTTATAACCGGCGAACCTGTGTTCCACACCATATATCCGGAAAGAGGGTAGTTCTTCAAGCTTTCCGGCCAGCAAAGGACAATCATACAGGACATCAAAATCAGGTGCAACAAAAACATTAAGCTCTCCATCAACAGGGTCAAGTCCCGTGACATTCTTATCCCAATTTCCCGGAGATTCTATTTTGACAGTAACAGGAATATCGATCCTGTCATTAATATACATAAATGTTGCTTCAGGTATAATGTAAGCATGTGTTGTGTCGACAAAGCTGTTGGCAACAAAACGTCTGTCAGCCTTAATATCGTAATCTATCCTGAAAGGGTTTCCTCCCTGTATAAACACCTTCCAGCTGTTTTTGTCCGGTCTTTCAATCTGCTTAATATCACTGCTTTCAGACATTATCTGCAAATTATTAACCTCTCCGGAGTAATTCATTAACTGGTAATAGCCCGGCATCCAGCAAGGCATCCTGAGAACAATTGTATCGCTGTTCCACCCCGAACAGAATAATTCCACGTGGTATTTATGATTGACTGCATCCTGCATTGAAACAGTATATTGCAACACAGGTCTGTCTGAATGCTGTTCAACCTTACTATTAGTATTATTACTGGCAGACATTATCAGCCAGAGAAAAGACAGACAACTTATTCTAATGGCCAGGGAAGGTATTGTTCGCATAATTAATATTTCAAATCAGGTTCAGTTACGGACTATGCTCCCTTTAAGGGCATAATAGAGTATGAATACAAAAAACGGCATTGGCGCAAAAAATCCCACCGACATTGTGAATTTATCTGCTATCAGTCCCATAACAGGGGGGAAAATAGCACCACCGACTATCGACATTACAAGGAACGATGATGCTTTTTTTGTTTTCGGGCCAAGGTCCTTTATTCCCAGAGCAAATATGGTAGGGAACATTACCGACATGAAAAAGAAAACGCCATAAAGAGCGACCAGGGATACCCAACCCGCACCAATGCTGACAACAGGTAATAAGATGGTACACAAGAGTGCATAAAATGCCAGAAGTTTTGTGGGTTTAAAGTATCTCATCAAAAAGCTTCCTGACATACGACCTATCATAAATAATAAGAATCCGATGGAAAGAAAATATGGACCATAGGAAACATCAAAATGAGGTGTCTGGTTGACATCGGTCACAAAGTTTATAAGGTAACTGAAAACACCCGTTTGTGCAGCTACATAGCAAAACTGGGCAATTACTCCAAGTACAAAGTGCCGCTGTTTTATCAGAGGTTTGCCTGCAATTGAACCATCAGGCAATCCATCGAGAGATACTTCCTCTTCCTTAATTTCTGGCAATTTTGTCAGGACAAAGATAAATGCAACCAATAATACTGTTCCGCCAATAACCGAGTAAGGTACGATCATGGAGCTAAGTTTCTCTCCTGCAACGTCGCTGTGATTCCCATAAATAAAAAGACCTATAAGCGGTCCGACCACCCAGGCAAGGCCATTGAATGACTGTGAAAAATTAATTCTTCTTTCGGCTGATTCCTTTGGTCCGAGTTTGGTTGTATAGGGATTCGCAGCAGTTTCGAGGGTAGCGAGTCCGCATCCCATAATGAATAAACAGATAAGAAAGACCCAGAACGATTCAAAGGAGGTTGTGGCAGCAATAAGAAATGCACCACTGGAGAAAAGAGATAATCCCAGAATAATACCTCTTTTATACCCGAATCGTTTCATAAAATACCCGGCCGGAAGGGCCATGCCAAAATAGGCCATATATACGGAAAACTGTATCATTCCTGACTGAGCCTTTGAAAGGTTCAGGATCTCCTGGAAATGCTTATTCAGGGTATCAAGCATACCATGGGCAACACCCCACAAAAAGAAAAGACTGGTTATAAGGATAAAAGGAAGAAGGAAACCCTGCGTAACAAGTTTCTGTCGGTTTCCGTCTGAGGTTAGGTTACTGGTCATATACAATCGGTTTTGGTAATACAAGATTGTTATGATTTCGGACTTTACCAAAAATTTATTGAGAAAACAAAAGTTTTTGAGAAACTCTGTATTTTGCGCAACTTTTTTACAGTTTATGGATATTCAGGCCTCCGCTTATTTCGAATACCATGCCAGTTGAGAAATTCCAGTCGCCTCTTGCAAGAGAGGCAACAGCTTTAGCAATATCTTCGGGTAATCCCCATCTCTCCTGGGGAACAAGACCTTCATTTATAAGCTTGTCATATTTATCTTTGATCCTTGCTGTCATATCGGTCTGTATGATCCCGGGGCGGACTTCAAATACAAGTATTCCTTCGTGGCTCAGCCTGTCGGCAAAAACCGTTGATGCCATGCTCAGCCCGGCTTTTGAGACGCAGTATTCTGTGTGGTTTGTTGAAGACCTTACGGATGAAACTGATGTAATAAACACTATAACAGGCTTATATTGAGTCAGTTGTTCTTTCAGCCAGATCATCTCTTTTGCAATCTTTTGTGCAAAGAACACAGGACCTTTCAGGTTAATATTCATTACCCTGTCGTAATTCTCTTCTGACATGTCAAGAATGTCGTCGCGTTGAAGCGGTGCAACACCCGCATTATTTACCAGAACATCAATCCGGCCATATCTGTCGAGGATATTCTTTACAACTTCATTCTGACAACCGGTACAGGCAATATCAAGTCCGACGGGGAAAAACTGAGCCCCGGTTTTTTCCACCTCAATACCAAGATTTGCCATTCCTTCACTATCAACTGACCTGGCAATTGCAACAATATCATACCCTTCAGCTGCCAAAGCCATGGCTACTGATCTGCCGATCCCTCTGCTGGCACCTGTAATAACAGCTACAGGTTTGTCATTCATACGTAAAGAGTATAACCAGGGTTACAGTAAATTTCGTTCTAAAGGTAGTAATTGTTCCGACTTTTTATCCGATCAGGTTAAGAATCTTCATGATATAATATTCATATATTTTCAGACCTGAAATAAGGTATATGCAATATTACCGGTTATGCCATTAAAATCAATTCAATGATTAATTATATCCATTCCCTCCTCCTCCGTTTCCGTCACCAAAACGGGGATTTACCACGTTATTATAGATAGATCCGAAAGTATAGGTTAGACTGAGCCCGCCCCTGATACTAAAATTAGTTGCCTGCTCTTTCAATCTCAGCAACTGTTCGGCCTCAGTAAGATCTCCTTTTATGAGATTAAGCTGATCGTTGATATAACCTACCCCTCCGTTTACTGAGAGCGATAATCCTTTTAATATTCTCAAACGCATGTAACCTCCAATTTCTATCCTATTTTTTGAAAAATCATGTAGATAATTCGAAGCTGAGAGTGATACGTTTACTGAACCCCATTTTTCCTGAACCTGGTAAGCCACTCTTAACTCCTGTTTAAAGAGGTTCTCTTTTGTTATGTTCAGGATAGTTGTATCAATATAGTTGCTATACTGGTAACCTGCAGAGTACAGAACCCTGAATTGCCGATGTGTTGCTTCAGAATAGGGAAATATATCGTATTCTACCGATGGCATAAATTCAGTATTTAATTTATAGTTTTCACTTGTTGAAGCTCCAATTTGCGATCTTAATCCGGCCGACCAATGAGCTCCAAAGCTCTTTACAAATAAGATATCAACAGATTGCCGTTTCCTTTTATAATTGGTTTTGACACCATCTTCAATAAATTGCTGGTGGTTTATACTCTGATCCAGTTCTATTTCCAGTTTTATTCCCGGAGTAATTTTAGTGATATTAAATGAATTATAAAGGAATATCCTGTTGTATGACGCCTCTGCAATGTATCTCGGACTTATTTGTAACTCAAATACCCAGTAATTCCATTTGTCCCTGACAATTTCCTGTTCTACGACAGAATCTGAAATGATATTAATTTCGCTGAATAATGGAGTATGTGACACGTATCTCATTAAGCCTGCCTTGATAAGCTGCGTTTTCTTCTCACGTACTATGCTCCTTGTTTCATCTGGATTACTTGTATATGCAAGAGTATCATTCATTCCGCTAAACCTGCCCTCTCCTTCAAAAGTTAAAGTATATCGATCTCCGCCACTTCCAGCATTCTGATGGGTAACCAGGAGGTAGACCTCCGCCTCAAGGGGATCTCTTACAAAATTAACGTATGGGATCTCCTTTCTTGTATAATTCATGTCGCAAGATCTACAATCGAGGAAAAAGTTAATTTTATTAAAATCCCGGTTAGCTTTATTCTCACTTTCTACCTGGCCTGATGCTGTATTCCACAAAAAAAATCCCAGTAATGTCAATACCGGGAACGAATTCAATATTTTTATTTTTTCTAATTGTCCTTTTAAAACCATTATTAAAATTGTATCACTCTTTAGTTTAAAAAATATATCTCGCTGTCTATCAATGTAAAGTTGCAATTTTTATCCTGAAGCTCCAAATGCATGATTTATTTGCAGGATAAATTAATGTTTTTTAACAATTTTTGCTGAAGACAGGAATGAATAATTAACCGATCTGGGACTAATCCATGAAGATCTGAAAAGTGACACAATATAACAACTGATCAAACGTAAAAATATCACAAAAGATTAATATCCTGATTCTATTCATTTTTTGTAGATTTGCAAAAGAATTAAATAATCGCACACCATTTCGAACTATAATGGGGTTCTAACTATATATTTTCAGAGGAAACTCCAATATATCAAAGTAAAACAAAAATATAATGAAGCTACTAAGCTATTTTAAAAAATCTCTTCAGAGGAGAAAAGCCAGGAGAATTACAAAGGAATATCCATTTAAAATCAATTCATATGAATTAAGAGACGAAGGAACGGTTGATTTTGCAAATTGGGAAAATCCTTTAGTCAGCCCTTTAATAATTAATCAGGAAATGATTGATTTTTTTAAAAAATTTATTAAAAAAGGTGATTTAGTTATAGATATTGGGGCTAACATAGGAGACACTACAGTTCCTATGGCTTTAGCAGCTGGAAGTTCCGGAGTTACATTAGGATTTGAGCCTAATCCTTATGTTTTTAAAGTATTAGAAAAAAATGCTGCTTTAAATAAAGAAAAACAAAACATTGTTCCTTTACCTTATGCTATTACTGTTAAGGAAGAAGAATTTTATTATATATCATCTGAGGCATCGTTTGCCAATGGAGGTATTTCTCAGACTAAAAATAGTACTCATGGGAAATTCATCTACCCAAATAAAATCAAAGGAATTAATTTGCAAGTGCTTCTCGAACAGAAATATAATGATAATCTAAAAAATCTTTCTTTTATTAAAATTGATACAGAAGGATACGATAAGGAAATTATTAAATCAATATCCAATTTAATTGATAGATATAAACCTGTAATAGTTGCAGAAAGTTTTAAATATCATACCCCCGATGAAAAAATAGAGCTGTATGATGTAATTGAAAAACATAATTATGAAATATTCTATTTTGAAGATTTCAATATAAATGCCAGTATAATAAAACTGGAAAAAAGGAATGATATAACTAACTGGAAAAAAACAATAAATATTTATGCCATTCCAAAAAACACAAATAAGAATTAAGCCATTAACATTAGTATTTCGCTGCCCATCGATTTCATATTGTGGGGAATTATGGAATGATCTTATAATTTTTATACTCGAACAATCTATATCCGAACTTTCTTTCAAACCGAAAAAGAATGTAATCCTTTAGATTGAACTTTATTTTTCTTTCATCAAATTCAACATGCCAGTTTAATCTGTCCACCAGCTCCTCCATTATTTTTGGATGAGTGCCGTCGAATATTCTCAGAGCATCAATTTGAGAGTAGTCGAAAATAGTTACTTTAGCCAATTCCTCTTCAAGTTTTTTGCCGGTAAAATAAAGTGTATCAAAATTTATCATTTTGGACTTAACAATGTCAGGAGGCCGGACCCAACCATAATGATAAATGTATGCATCAATATGTTTAACGTTAAGCTTTTGATTATCAATCCTGAAGCCTTGTGCGTCCTTGTAGGATCTGATCCGTTTGTCATTTCTGATAACTCTGATCTCGCGACGGTACCATTTTCTGCCGACTCCCACATAATCGTAAGTGCCCCAGAAGTGCAGGTAATTAAAAAGCAATCCTTTCACATGAACTTGATCAATATTTCGTTCCATTTCGCTCAGAATAGAGGCATGGAATTTTTCATGAACCACTTCATCAGCCTGAATATAAAAACACCAGTCAAAATCATCCGGAATTGCATCCAAAGCTTTATTAGTTTCCATGGCTAGAACACGCCCTCCTTCTTTAAGGGTATCATCCCAGGCTGTTTCTATTATGACTATTTTTTCATTGTTAATACTCTTAATCATATCAAGAGTGCCATCGTCAGAGTTACCGACTGCAACTAACATCTGGTCGCAAACAGGTAAAATCGATTTAATAGATTCCAGAACAGGATAACCATATTTAATAGCATTCCTGACAATTGTAAAACCGCAAACTTTCATTATGATTATTTTTTTCTGAGAATTACTTTAACAATGAATGATAGAGTTTTATATAGTTATTGATTATAACGTCATCTTTAAAATTCCTGGCATAGTCAGCACCAATTGTTATCATATTATTCCTAAGCTCCCTATTGTTAATTACATTAAGAATAGCTTCACCAATCTTTTCAGAGTCAAGAGGATCGACATAATAACTCCCGGGTCCTGCTGCCTCAGCAAAACACCCACCTGAACTTGTAATAACGGGAGTTCTTGATACCAATGCTTCGAGAAGTGGAAGTCCAAAACCCTCGAAAAATGAAGGATATATTAAACACTCTGCATTTTGGTATAAAACAGGTAATTCAAGATTTGAAATATGTTCAGTGAATATTATATTTTTGAGTTTATTTGTGGTAATATAGTTTAGAACATTTGTATAGTAAAGATCGACTTTTCGGCCTATAACGACAAGAGGAATATTAATATCAGCAATTTTGATTGCCTTAACAATACCAAGTAAGTTTTTGCGCTCTTCAATTGTCCCGACATATAAGAGATATCTCTCCGGCAAGTCATGTTTTTTTCTGATTTCCTGAAAGAACTCTTTGCTGTAATTATTCCAATAGGCAGAGTTACAGCCCTGATGGATCACAGATATTTTATCGGGAGATATATTAAGGAACCTTACCAAATCGTTTTTGGTTTGATTGCTAATAGCAACAATATGGTCAGAAACCTGACATGCATGAATTAATTTCTTATAATAAATTTTTGTGTCAATCCATCTGTAAAACTCAGGGTATCTTATGAAGATCAGATCATGAACTGTAACCACAGACTTTACTCCGGTATTTTGGATGCCTAAAGGCAATTCATGGCTTAGTCCATGATATATATCAAGTTTTTGCCGCTTAATATCGTTTATCATGTATTTACTTCGCCAGAGCAGATTAATCAATTTAAAAATAATCTTGTTTGGCTCAATCAAATTGAACTGTCCTTCATTCTCCAAAACATACCTGTTTTTTGTTTTTGGCGTAAAAAGGAAATAGGAGTTTTCAGGGTGATATTTGGCAAGAGAATATAAAAAGTTACGGCTATAATTACCTAATCCACTATAGTTGAAAAATGCTCTTTTGGCATCAAAACCGATTGAAACTGGTCTGAATACTTCTTCAACTGAAATCTTATTCATAAAGACATTTTTTTTGCCTAAAGATATTTATTTTGTTTTATTATACCGGTTATATCATCTAAATTGAATATTTTCTAAAAACATTACAGAGCCCCTTATGGAGGATACTGACTTCACATAGTTAGTCATAAGATACTATTAATGTATATTTTACTACAAGATCATTGCGAGTTCTACAAAACAGAGTGTGTCAATTTTTTATCTAGTTGTGCTGTTCTCAGTTCTCTTCTTTTCCCTTTTCCACTTCGTCCCAATTGTTTATAGAAGTTCCAGCTAAAGAGGGGTTTTCTTCTTCCTCCTCCTCCAGCCATTCATAAACTGGCACCTGCGGTCCCTGTTTCCGGTATATCACTGCCAGGACCACCCCTGAAAAGAAACCGAGCATATGTGATTCCCACGATACATCTTTATAAACGCCCGGGAATAAACCCCACACCATCGATCCGTACAAAAATACAATAAGCAGCGACAATGCAATAAGCCGGAAATATCTTCTTATGATACCACTGAAAAACAGGAATGAAGCAAGCCCGTAAACAAGTCCGCTTGCGCCAATATGATATGCTTCTCTTCCTGCAACCCATACCAGAAAGCCAGTTATAAAGTATGTCCAGATGAATACTTTCAAAGCCACTTCAGAATAAAAATAGAAAAGTGCCACCGCGAGAAAGAAAAGCGGAAGGGTATTGCTGAACAGGTGATTGAAGTTAGCATGAATAAAAGGAGAAAAAATGATGCCCTCAAGACCTTTTGCAGTTAAAGGGTAAATTCCATACCGAGATAAATCAATATCAAAAAGAACTTCAATAATTTTCACCAGCCACATAATAAAAACAAAGATCCCCGGAATGATCATGCTGAGAAGAAGTTTCTTCCTATAAAAGGCGCCTTCGCTTGTCAGATCGGAGTTTGTTTTTTCTTTCTTCATCAGTCACGTCCCGGGAAGGAGATTCCGGCGGCTTCTCTAATTCTGTCGAGTGTATTAATCAGGTTACGGCTGAACGAATGAGGAACGACATCGCTCTCAAGCTTTCCTTCATCAAGGCATTTCATAACCTCTAAAGCCTCATACTGGTATCCCATTCCGTCAGGCAGGAGGGAGTATTCTTTTTTCTCCTTTCCGTTAAGCTCAACAACCAGACGCTGCGACATATCGCGTTCTCTTGAGAAATAAAGATTCCCGTTTTTACAAAGAAGATCGCATCCTATTCCTGCCTGTGTACTGAATGAGCTATAAAGAGTAGCCATTCGTCCATCGTTGTAACCAAATATGATACTAATAGAGTCTTCCGATCCTGTATCAGTAAACACAGCTTTTGCAATCACCTCATCAGGAACTCCCATAAAATATAGGGTGTCTATAACGGGATATATACCAATATCCAGAAGCGATCCTCCTCCGAGTGCAAGGTTGAACTTCCTGTCATCGGGGTCGAAAGGTGCCTGGAATGCAAACCTGGCATCAAGATGAATGATCTTTCCCGGTTCACCACTGTCAAGTACTTCCTTTGTTTTTATATAGATCGGTTGAAACTGCGGCCATAGCGCTTCCATAAGAAATACCTTCTGAGCAGCAGCTTCATTTATCATATCTTCCACCTCGCGGCTGTTGAGGGCTAAAGCCTTTTCACATAATACAGCTTTCCTGTTTCTCAGACAAAGAAGTGCATGCTCACGATGATGCGAATGAGGAGATGCGATATATACTATCTCAAGATCAGGATCAGCAGCCATCTCCTCGTAGCTGCCATAATATTTCTTAAAGCCGAAATCATCGGCAAAATGTTTAGCTCTCTGCAGATCGCGCGATCCCACAGCATACAGTTCAACATTATCAAGCAATTGAAGTCCTTTTGTGAATTTCGCCGCCATCTTCCCCGGAGCAAGAATTCCCCATTTGTATTTCTTTTTCATGCTGAAATAATATTTTGATAAATATAGAAAATAGTTGGCGGAATGTAGTTTGTATGTTTGTTTTTATATCGGTGCGATAAGCGAAGTTTAAAACTTCGCTTATCGCTAATTACAGAAAATACAAAAAATAATTAATTTTTAACTTCTTGATTATATGTCACTTAAAAAATATTTCAAAAATAATTGCATTTTTTTAGTACTATGTATTGCATAGTATAATTATTTATATATATCTTTGCATTGACATGTTGTATGAAATTAACAGTAGTAATAAATAAATAGTACTATGAAGATCACAGTAAGTATTAATCTCGGCGGATATTCTTTAAATATAGATGAGGATGCGTATGCCGAATTAAAGATGTACCTCAGGAATCTTGAGTTGCATTTTGCCAGAGAAGAGAGTTCATCGGAAATTCTCTCTGACATAGAGACCCGCATGGCGGAATTATTCCGAGCCAAGCTTACCGCTTACAAGCAGGTAATAAACATTGATGATGTGCGCCAGGTGATATCCGTTCTGGGAACCCCTGAAGATATTTTCGATAATGAGGACCCCTCTGCGCGTGAAAAGTTCGCCTCACCAGGTTATCACCGCATGTACCGCGATCCGGATCACAGGGTTATTGGTGGTGTTTGTTCAGGTATGGGAGCATACTGGGACATTGATCCGGTTATTGTAAGAGTAATTTTTGTGGCACTTGCCTTTGCCGGTATTGGAGTACTGATCTATCTTATACTCTACATCGCAATACCCGAAGCCAAGACTACTGCCCAGAAAATTGAGATGCATGGTAATCCTGTAAATATTCATAACATAAAGGACTCTGTTAAAAAGGAATTTAACGATGTCAGAAAGAATATGAAGTTATAACATCCGATTATAAACAAGCTATTTGAAGTACAAAAAAATAAAATTTAAATATTATGGATCTGGAAAATACAAAAGCACAAATGCGCAAAGGGATTCTGGAATATTGCATCCTCTCGGTGCTGTCGAGGAATTCCTGTTATGCTAGCGACATAATAAAGGAGCTTAAAGAAGCCGAGGTGATTGTTGTGGAAGGTACCCTCTACCCCCTTCTAACCAGGCAAAAAAATGCCGGATTGCTAAGTTATCGCTGGGAAGAATCGCAACAGGGTCCTCCCCGCAAGTACTATGAACTTACAGAACAGGGGCGTACATACCTTGCCGATCTGGATAAATCGTGGCAGGAACTGGTTGAATCAGTCAATCTGATCAGAACAAGATAACCAATTATTAACCAATTAAAAACTGACAATAATGGACAAGACAATAAATATAAATGTTGGCGGTTCTCTGTTTCAGATAGATGATGAAGCTTTTCATTTACTGCGCGACTGGCTCCAGGAGTTAAACAACCGTTTCAGAAATGTTCAGGGCGGTCTTGAAACTATTGAGGATATTGAACTACGTGTTGCTGAAATATTCCAATCGCAGAAAGGGCTTGCGGGTGTAATTACCAGGGAGAATGTTGAAGCAATGATCTCAATTATAGGCAAACCTGAAGATTTCGACCATGGTGAACATGAACATGCAGAACAGCAGTCATATACAAGCCATAAAAGACGACTTTACCGAAATCCTGATGATTCTATTATCAGTGGTGTTTGCGGCGGGTTAGGCGCTTACCTGAATACTGATCCGGTAATCTTCAGGATCCTTTTTGCTGTTTCCGCACTGGTTTTTGGTTCCGGCTTTCTAATCTACATCATTCTCTGGATAGCTCTCCCCCCTGCCCACACTGAGGTCCAGAAGAGAGAATTATTTGGCAGTGATTACTATTCGCGTTCAGGAAGCAGGGCATCCGGTGGAGCTTATTCAGGCGGATCAGGGTCGTATTCATCGGGATACAATCAATCATCAGGTATTGGCAATGCCTTTAACGAAATATTCAGGGCTATTGGCAGGGTAATGTATATTATCGCAAGGGTTTTTCTTATAATTTTTGGCGTTCTATTAGTAATCACAGGATTTCTTTTTATACTCAGCTTCCTGATGATATTTGTATTTAATTACCCCGGTATATTTTCAATTGATCACTCGGGAATAAATATGTATTATTTACCTGAGCTCCTGAATTATATGGTAAGTCCTGCGATGGCTCCATGGATAATGATATTAACATCGATCGCTATTATCTTACCATTACTTGCAATAATATACTGGGGTGTAAAATTGATCTTCTGGTTTAAGGCGCACGATGGAATTTTCAGTTTGGCAGCACTGGTTATATGGGTAATGACACTGGCAGCCCTGGCAATTATACTTTTTAATGAGGGAACAAGTTTTTCCAATACGGGAAAAACATCTGAAGAAACTGTGTTTCAGAAACATTCTGACACAATCTTTGTTGTGACAGACCATAAGATCAACGATCTTCAGTATGAAAAGGAGATACAGTTCCCACATAAGTCATACAAATTATATATAAATGAGGACAAACATGAGTTGTATATTCTTCCTTACCTTAGTGTAAGAAGTTCCGATGATAATGTTTCAATGATTGAAGTAAGGAAACGTTCTACCGCAAGGACTGAGACGGAAGCTGTAAAAAGATCAGAAGCATTGCAGTATAATTACAGTATCAGACACGATACCCTGCACCTGGATGAATATTTTACAATACCTGAAGGACGCAGATGGTCTGCTGATGACGTAGGAGTAACACTCTATTTACCTGTTGGCACAATATTGAAGGTTGATAAAAACTCAAGTATTTTGTTCCTGTCACGTTTTCAAAACAGTAATGATGAATTTCCCGGAATGATCCGCTGGGAATCCGGGAACAGTTCCTGGGTATTAACTGATGACGGTCTTAAACCTGCAGAAAAAGAAAGAACCACTTATAAATAATTCCCTGATATTCATTCCTGATATCTTCGATGACGTCCGGTGCCAGAATTTCGGTACCGGATTTTTTTTGAATTGCGGTATTATAATATAATCAGAAAATTATTACCTGATATTTTAGGTGTTATATAATAATACATTTTATAACTTCGTTCCCGTTTTATTAAACTAACCTGCCATCGAGCCATGAAAAGATTTTTTTCCTGCATTTCACTTGTTATGATATGTCTTTATGTGTTCCCCCAGGAGAATGTATCAAAAACCGACACACTTCGAAAGGATGCTCTAAATGTTTATATGGATGCAAGCGATTATATCCGTAAAGAGATACCATATGTTAACTATGTAAGAGACATAAAGGATGCCGGTGTATATATTATCTCAACCTATCAGAGAACTGGTTCAGGTGGTACAGAATTCTCCTATTTCTTTGTCGGGCAGAAGGAAAATGCGGGCATGCGCGATACACTCAAATTCGTTTCCTCGCCTGACGAAACACAGGATGAAATAAGAATAAAACAAGTTCGGACTCTCAAAATGGGACTCATGCGTTATGTGGCAAAAACGCCTCTTTCAAAGTATATGAATATCAGTTTCTCAGAACCGTTATCAGAAACTGTATCTTCCGATAAATGGAATAGCTGGGTGTTTAAGACATCTATTTACACATTTCTACAGGGTGAAAAAACGTACAACGACACATACGTATCAGGAAATATGTCAGCAAACAGAATTACCAAGGACTGGAAAATTAATATAAGCGGTAATCTGAACCAGGATAAACAGAAATATATAATTGATGACACAACCACAATAACCGGAACTAATTCGTCTAAATCGATTTCCTCTCTCATTGTCAGAAGCATTGACGATCACTGGTCTTTTGGTGGGACCAGCCGCATCGGCGCTTCTTCATATAACAATGAGAATTTTAAATTTTCGTTTATGCCGGGAATAGAATATGATGTGTTTCCCTATTCTGAATCGACAAGACGTCAGTTAAGAATCTTATATATTGCCGGTTTTACTTATGTGAACTATACTGACACAACAATTTATGACAAAATGAAGGAGAATCTGTGGAGTCATAACATTTCCGTATCATATGAAGTGGTTCAAAAATGGGGGAATATTGATGTCAGTATAGGCTACAGTAACTATTTTCATGACTGGAAGAAAAACAATCTCTATGTTCAGGGTTTTATTGACCTTCGAATTACAAAAGGATTATCAATTAATCTCGGAGGAAGCGCGTCCCTTATTCATGATCAGCTGGGACTGCTCAAAAGAGATATTCCTGTTGATCAGATATTATTACGCCGGCAGCAACTGGCGACTCAGTATTCATACTTTGCCAGCTTCGGACTGACTTATACTTTCGGATCAATTTATAATAATGTTGTCAATCCGCGCTTTGGCAGCAGTGGTGGCGGGGGTATGACGATAATAATGAATTGATTGCCGGATAAGGTTTCCAGGTTGATATAAATCAACATTAATTCCCATGCAATTATTGTTGCAAAATAATGGTATGTCATCAATCCAAGTTAATTTTTTTATTTAATTTTATTAGGTAGCGTGAAAGTATGAGGTCAGGTTATTTGCATTATATCAGTTTGTTTTCAGGATGTTGACTGGTAGTTGCCTATGTGACTGACGTGACGGAAGTATACTATTTCGTGTTTAAAACAGGCTAAACAAGAACCAGATTAATTTTTTATGATACGGGTAAAAAGTGATAAACATTATTGTTCATTTTTAAACTTTTCGATTAAAGTTATGTTTATATGTGATAACCATTTAATTCAAGTCACATGAAAAAGTATTTCCTGTTTTTAGTGGCATTATGTTTAATTAGCCCGAATCATGTTAATGCCCAGCTAGGCGGATTATTAAAAAAGGCTACCAAATCGGTATCAAACGAGATCCTGGGTACATCGGAAGACAGTCCAAAAAATTCTGAGCCTGAACCAGACTGCGCGAGTGATCAGGCAGAACTCGCATTTGACCTTGGAGGAAAACTTCATCTCCTTTATACAGAGATTAATATAAAAGTTAATGACGAAGGGGCTTTACTTGTTAAAGACCAGAGAGGGGGTGGTTTATACATTGCAAATAATGGAGTTACCCAGGGGCCATATAAGGAGGGCGATCCTAAGCTTGCCGGTTTTGACTCTCCGGGGGATAACTACGAGGAAAATGATGAACTTATGGCAAAATATAAACAGTACATAACCAAGTCGGGAGATAAATATCTTATAACATTTGGGGGTAAAAGCTACGGTCCGTACGCCATTATCAGTAATTTTATTGTATCCAAAGCCAAAACAAAGTTTGCGGCATTTGCGACAAAAAATGCTATAAATGAAGATGAAGGGAAAAAATTGGAGGAAGCTCTTAAAAATGCAAAGACACAACAGGAGCAAATTGAAATTGCTCAGAAGATTGCTGCTAGAATGCAGGAAGATAGAATGGCCGAAGGTTCAAATGAAATTACCGGTCCTGAACTGGTTACAAATATTCCGGATTCTCATTTCGATATAATAGAGACAGGGTCTGGAAAACTTACTGCAGATATCAAGTATGACGACATCCTTATAGATGCAAATGAGCGGATCATCGACCTTCATGGAAAAACTATATTAAATCTCGACCATGAAACATATGGTTCGACTTCTATATTCATAAATTCTGACAATACAAAATCTGCTACATATAAGTTTGGAACTCTTACTTTCAATGATAAAAAAACTTTGTCGGGAATGACTAATCCTAATCTCATTAAAGTAAATGGTCAGCTTTACCTGTCGTATTTGTACTACTCACCAAAGAGGAATGCGATTATGCAGAATAAGAT
>CAYUQR010000068.1:7127-18485 GCA_964446825.1 uncultured Rikenellaceae bacterium | reverse complement strand
CTTTTAATTGTAGCATGTTTGTTTATTTTGTTATTATGGGTAAATTTACGAAGTTTGAATCGTAATCAGCAAAAAATACAGTAATTGTTATTAACATAAATCAACAGTTGCAAAAGATCTGACTCGCCATTAACAGGTTGTTATACAAGCGTTTATGAAAGGATGTTTTATGGAAGTACTGAAATTGAGGAAACAGTCTATTGCCCTGATGCTGATAATGGTATATACCACAAACCTTAATGTGCTTTTTTCTCAGAATGCTATTAATAAACCAAACCGTCAGTCGTCTCTTGAGGCATTTTCAAAAGGCAATTATGAACAGGCCTACAGCGAGTTCAGGGAACTGCTTTTAACATATTCCAGGGACCCTTTGTATAAATATTATTCAGGAGTATGTCTTGTGAAGTTAAATCGTAATCCGCGGGAAGCGATCACACTTCTGAAAGAAGCACTGAATACAGCTTCCGTTGTAAAAACTTTACCGCCTGATGCGCTGTTTTATCTTGGCAGGGCACAACAGTTGTCAGGCGGTTTCGATGAAGCCATAAGCTCATATAATATCTACACAGACCAAGTCGGTAAAAGAACAGCAAGGGAACAAAATGTTCCTGGTCTGATTCAACAATGCAGGAATAATCAGGGGAAGATTCAAACTGTCCTTCTTGCTGTGGATTCCGTTAAAAAGGATAAGGTTGAACCATCGAACAATGAACCAGTTATCACAACTATTGAGAAGAAGGTTGATAGAAGGGAAGAATTGCCTGCCGGCTATGAAAAAATACTGGATGAAGCAGTTATATTACAGGCACAAGCCGATTCTCTGACTGTTTTAGCGTCAGAACAGAAGAAGGGACTGGAAAAACTCGCAAATGGAGAAAAAACTGCATTAAAGGCAAAAATTGCTGAAAATGAATCGCTTGCTGTTACCTATCAGAAATCAGCCGATAGGAAATACAGCCAGGCACAGGCTGCAATGAATATAAAGCAAGATTCATCCAGGGTTAAAGAAACAGTTATTGCCGGTCAGCTGCAAAAACAAATGAAAAAGGATACTGTAAAACAATCCTCCGGCAAAGAGATATTAAAATTACCTGATTCGACTGAACTTAAAACTAATAATAAACCTGTTAAACAGGCAGAATCAAAGGATGCTGTTGTAGGCCCTGTAAAGAAACCAGTTGAAACATTTATGTATTTTGAAGTTCATCCTGAACAAAGGACCGGCCCCGGTGAAAAGATTCAGATTGATCCTGAAGTTCCTTCAGGATTGATATACAGAATTCAGGTGGCAGTATTCCGAAACCCTGTTGCATCGTCATACTTCAAGGGTATCACCCCTGTTTTCGGTTTCAGGGTTGCGGGAACAGATAAGACAAATTATTATGCAGGGATGTTCAGAAGATCCTCAGATGCCGTTCAAGCCCTTACTGTTATTAAAACAAAAGGCTTCAGGGATGCATTTATTGTAGCGTTTTCAGAGAAGAAACCTATTTCGTCTGAAAGAGCCAAAGCACTTGAAAAGGAATGGGGAAATAAACCATTTATTAATATGGTCACTGTTGTTCCGGAAGCTAAGGCTGATACGTTACCACCGACTCTCTCCTTCAGAGTGGAAGTTGCCAGGTCTCAAAAACCTCTTAAAGAAGATATTACGGCAGGACTTATAAAGATAGCCGGAAGCCGGGGACTGGATATTTTAACTCTGAATGACGGGAATATTGTTTATTTAATTGGGAATTTTATTACTTTTGACAGTGCTGCAGAATATGCTGATCTTTTAGTCAGGAACGGATATAAAGAAGCAAAAGTGGCAGCCTGGCTGGGAAAGAAAGAAATACCTGTTGAAACTGCACGACAACTATTTGATAGTTTGAAATGAAAGAAAAGGCATTACCTAAGGATGGCAAAATTAAGAGGGGAGGAGAATCAGCTTCTCTAATCCTTTTTAATGATGATTTTAACACATTTGATCATGTAATAAAATCATTGGTTGAGGTTTGCGGACACGATTCTGTACAGGCAGAACAATGTGCATTAATTGTGCATTTTAAAGGCAGTTGCGAAGTGAAAATCGGTTTGCCTGAAATTCTTAATGCAATGAGTAGGTCCCTGAATGCAAAAGGACTTAATTCAAAGGTCAGAAGCCTGGAAAGTAAATAAAATTATCTATCTCTCTCTGTGGAATATTCCATTAAGTGCCCTGTCAAAAAGTGTCAGCATCAGTATCGCAACTGAAATATAGATAAGTGTTGCAGGCAGGTTAAACCGTAAAACAGAAAAGTCAATTTTAGGGACGTGATTTAAGACACTCTTCAGAAAGTCTGTTACCGGCTGAGCTACCAGATCGTTCTTATCATATGGCATTAATATAGCCGCTATTATTAATATTAAGGTAAAAGCTATTGAGATAGCAGGAACAAGATTCCTGTTCTTCAACTTGGCAGAAGCTTTCAAAGGGGCAGTTTCAAACTGAATGCCTGACATTACTTTAGAAGTAAATCCTTCCGGGGCTTTCTCGATACTGTCAGCGTTAATATACTTATTTAAAGGATCTTCCTTAAAGTCTTGCATGGTTTTCATATTGTACAGTATTTTTCTTTTCAACTTTTTCAATAATTTCCAACATTTTTTGTCTTGCCCGGAATAGTCTAACCTTAATATTTGATTTACTTATCCCGGTAACATCTGATATCTCATCGGGAGACATCTCCTCATAATAATAGAGACTTATCAATCCTCTTTCCTCTTCACTTATTTTTTGAAGAGCAAAGTTAACCAGGGAACATCTGTATTCTTTTTCTGCATCTTCCTCACTTGTATTATTTCCTATAAAATCAGTTGCATCAGCTGGAAAATCATCAAGTGACAATACTCCTTTTTTCTTAACTCTTACAAATGAAATAGAAGTATTATAGACAATCCGATAGAGCCAGGTGGCAAAACTGCTTTTCATTTTAAAACTTTTCAAAGATCTGTAAGCTTTTAAAAATGAGTCCTGTGCTATCTCTTCTGCTTCTTCATGGTTGCCACATATTCTGAATGCAAGGTTATAAGCCCGGTCTTTATGCCTGTCAACAATATAGCTGAAAGCGCTATTCTTACCTGCCAGTACCTGATCAATATAAAATATGTCGCCTTTATAAACCATTTCAGTTATTTGACGAGTAAAGTTAATGATAGGTTACCTGAATAGATAAATTTTTTTTCATCTTTTTGTAACCGGGCATGATTTCCATGTGTCTAAAGGTACAAAAAGAGTTTTTCACTAATAATTAAAGTTATGGGAGCATTAATAGGTTTTATCGCATTATTTGCAACAGTGTTCGGTATATTTTATGTCTTTTACATCACACGTAATAAAGAAAGGCTGGCCCTTATCGAAAAGGGAGCAGATGCTAGTCTTTTCAATACAGGAAAAGACGGATCAAAATCTTTATTCAACTGGAGCAAATTTACCCTCAAAATTGGAATCTTTTTTATGGGTATCGCATTAGGCATCATAGCCGGCGCAATTCTGTCATACAATGGAGTTCTTTATGAAGGAGCAAGTTACCCGTCGATGATATTCTTCTTTGGCGGTCTGAGCCTTGTGGTATATTATCTTATCGACAGAAAGGACAGGTAAATTTCTGTAGGGACGTTGCATGCAACGTCCCTACAATTAAAATTTATTTTAAATAGAATTCAATCATCTTTTTTACAGCCTCCCGGCAAACTGAGCAATAGCCTTTGGCCCCATTACTTTTCATGCGGCAATCAAGTTGTGCACGGTATATCCCTTTGGCAGAATATCCTGCCCCTTCAAATAAGCCTGTAACATTACTGTACTTTTCTTCAGGAGGAGTAGGTACAGGCGTGTCTTTTGCTATCATACTCTTCCATTTTGAACCGAAGTTCACCAGGGTAGTGATGTTTGGTTCCCACGGCTCAACATTCAAAGGATAAAATTCATCGTAAGCAACTGTAGATGAATAATATTCATCTGCTAATCCGGCAAATCCATGTCCGAATTCATGAACAAAGACCTTTGTTGAAAGAGTATTTCCGGTTGTTGTGCCACTGTAATAGTTATATACACCTCCGCCACCATATCTGTTGCTGTTTATCAGAACTACAATATTATCATGGGGAACTGCTGCTGCATAATCATTTACCGACTTCATATCCTGGGTAGTCAGATACCTGTCAAGATCGAAGGTATAGAAACTCGAATTTAAGGCAGTATTCACATAAATATTTTCACCCGGCACATCGGTTCCTGATTCCTGCGATATTGCCTCAACTGCCCATATATTAAATTTATTCTTATAATCACTGAACGGAGCTTCAGCAAAAAGTGCATCAGCCATCTTTTTTACATCATCCCTGAATTTAGGCATCTCATCTGCAGTATACCCCTCTGCAATAAATGCAAGATCGACACTGGTATGGGGATCTCCTCCGTCGTAAATTTTACTTATGGTCACATTTTTTGGTTTCTCTTTTCTGATGAAATAGTCGGAAGGGTCGATTTTTGTTTCTAATAGACTAATGAAAGAACCATCTCGCTCTCTTTTACTTAGAACAAACCTGATTTTTTTCTTCGGGAAAGGCATTGTCGCCACTTCATAAAAACTACTGTTCACCTTTTTTGCTTCAGCTGTGGTTTGCCATTCCTGAAAAAGTGTGCAAAATCCTTTCGAATAGATAAGATTATCAGATGAATCATCAAAAATCTCATATTTGAAATTACCATAATTGAATGGACTGATGAGGTTTGTAACCGATCCGGCCCAGGAGGGCTCTTCCCTTAATCCTACAGGATAAACATGCGTCTCCAGGTTGTTGCCGGCTAACATAAAGTCGAATCTTAATACCTTATCGTAAAAATATTTATCAAAATTGTTTTGGGCCAATCCTGTGGCCGACCAGCCAAACAAAATGAATATCAAAATTGTTTTCATAGTATTAATTTTTGGCAGATTAATGCAAAGCTAAAAATAATCAATATACAGATCGATAAATTGTATACTTTTGCGAATGATTTTTTATGCATTTAATGAATTAGCTAAACAGCAAACAAATAATTGAAATCATGGCTGACATTTATACCAGAATTAGCGATTTCGTTTGGAAAAATCTCAATGAGAAGCATGTAACCGGGAAAAAAGATCCGTTTTGGGATGCACTCAGAGAAACGGGCACCGAGTTGTGGCTTGATACAGGTGACATAGAAGAGGCAGAAGCAAACTGGTCCGCTGAAATGAGCGCTTTGACAACGAACAACTCATTGCTTAACAATGAGATACAAAAGGGTATATACGATATCTTTATTACCGAAGCCAAGGCTATAGTAAGAGAACTCCCCCAGGAGGAGAGGGTAAAGGAAATTGCTTTTATTTTAAATGCCCGCCATGCCCTAAGGCTGGCAACTAAATTCGGGGGCTTTGTTAGTGTGGAACTGCACACTGATACTGCTCATGATATTAAGGCAATTCAATATTTTGGGAAGCGGTTTCATGATATAAGCCCCGAACAATTCATTGTAAAAGTGCCTTACACTGCAGAGGGACTGATAGGGGCAAGGCTTCTTAAGGATTCAGGTGTTAAAGTAAATTTCACCCTTGGATTCAGCGCACGTGAAAATGTACTTGTAACACGCATTGCCAGGCCCGATTATGTTAATGTATTTCTTGGAAGAATTGGTGCATTTATGGTCAACAATAACCTGGGCGATGGGTCAGGAGCAGGGGAAAAAGCAGTTATTGCGTCGCAGAACTGGGTAACCGGGCTTTCTGCAGAGAACCCATGGCAAACCAGACAAATTGCAGCCAGTCTGAGAAATCATAATCAGCTGGAACTTCTGGCCGGCACTGATATATTTACAATGCCTCCAAAAGTTGCGGCATCCGGCCATAAAGAACTGAGCGGCAAATTTTCATCACGCATGCATGAAAACTATGACGTCAGCATTTATGATTCTGCAAGGGAGGCTCATATAGAGAAATTCTGGGAGGTTGATAATAAAGTTCTCAACCTGGCTGCACGACTAGCCGAAAAGTTGCCTGCCTCAGGCTCTGAACTGATTCATATAGCTCACGACGAGGGTTGCGAAGATATGTTCCCTTCACTCACAAAAGAAGAAAAAGGTTTCCTAACCTCGGATGGAAAGATCCCTGTCTATTCACATTGGGAGAAGAAAATAAATGAAGGCAGTATAGCTCCTGACACATTGCTTACATTGGCCGGACTGGCTTCATTTACTGATGATCAGCAGATGCTTGATGAGAGAATCAGGAATATTATCGAATAATTCATTCTGTTCGTTGCCTTACTACCTCATAAAGAAGAATACCTGCAGCAACTGAAACGTTAAGCGAACCTATTTTACCTGTCATCGGGATTCTTATCTGGTGGTCGGACAGGCTTAACAACTCACGGCTTATTCCTTTATCCTCAGAACCAAGTATCAGTACTGATGGTCCGGTTAGTGCTACCTCTGATGCCTTGTCGCCCGTTCTTTCTGCAGCAGAGATCACTTTAAGACCTGATTCTTTTAGAAACTCAATGGATCTGACTATACTCTTTTCCCGGCAAACGGGAAATGAATGCAAAGCTCCGGCTGAAGTCTTAACTGCATCGGCAGTTATTCTGGCAGACCCTTTTTCAGGAATTATAATAGCATGAGCTCCCAGACATTCGGCCGTTCTGACAATTGCTCCGAAGTTTCTGACATCCGAAACGCCATCAAGCGCAATGATTAAAGGATCTTCTCCTTTTTCAAAGATCATCGGCAGCAAATTGTCGATATACTGGTATTCTATTAAAGAAAGCCATGCAAGAATACCCTGGTGGTTTTTCCTGGTAACAATCTCAATTCGTTCCAGCGGTACAATCTGATATACTATATTGTGAGTTCTGACCTCAGTCATCAGCTCATGGTACAGAGACCCCTGCAGACCCTGTTTTATTAACAGACGGTCAATTTGTTTCCCGGCTTTAATTGCTTCAATTACAGGTCTTAACCCAAAAATACAATCTGTTTCCTTTTGCATGGTTAAATAATAGGTTCTAAAGCCCCTCAGGGTTGTCGAGTCTGAAAACAATTCCTTTTCGCCAGCTTAAAATAGCTTTGTCCCAGTATGTTACAAGTGTTTCTGAACGGCTAAGGTAGAAATCATTATCAGAAAATATGTTATCTCTTTGTTTAAAGGTGAAGTACAGATATTCCTCTTTCACACTATACCTGCCTCCCCAGGAAGATTTTATTACCGGTTTTTTATAACCCCATATTTCTCCATCAGATGATTTATATATTTTATCAGGCGGGCCATAAATTATATAGATCATACCTCTTTCAGTCATCCATCCTTGCTTGTATGAAGTGAAATAATAGTTCGAATATAGTACACGGGTATAATATATACGGATCAGTTCACGTGATTTTTCGATATTACCGCCGCATTTGATCCAGAATTCATCCAGGGCCATTTTAGTTTTGGGCGCAGATCTTAAACTTTCCATTTCATCTGGTGTTGCCAGGTAGGCAAGCGGCTCTATCATTACTTCAGGTATTGTCATAGACGGATAGGAGGCACCCATATTATAGAAGGTGAAACCATCTTTAAGGTCGCGTTTGACAGAACAAAGATAAATACCCTCTTTCGGAAACATCATGGGCAATGTGTCGGAATATGCCAGGGCAATAACCCTTTCCGGTTCATAGTCGAGTGTTTTTTCAGGCAGTATCATCGATGGGGGATCCGGTACCACCGTCATAGGTTTGTAAAATGAAATGAAAAGACTGTCAGCAGGCTCTCTTTTATAGACAAGGTTGATATACTCATCAATTCTCAGGACAGGGTTAAAAACCCTGATCTTGGAGAAATGCGATTGAGCAGTAAAATTGTATTTGTTGTAGTATGATAAAGTATTGAAAGGAACAAATGCATGTATTACAAGTAGCCGTAGCTTATCGAGAATCTTAATTTCTGCTATATATTCAATTCCCTTTTCAACATTAAGGGTAAGATTATAAATATAGTCCAGTTTCCCTTTTTCCTTTACTATATTCAGGTTCAGAGTTGCAGTATCAGTCAGCATCTTGCCCTGGCTTATATTATAAAGCTTAACATTCACAAGCATCATTGCCATGGGCACACCCTGAGGGTTAGCTTCAGAGAAGAAGAGGTCGGTGGCAAAAAACTTGACTGAAAGAACAGAGGTTTCATCAGACTGATTATAGACGCTGTACCTGGGATTTATCGGGTTCTTGGTTGGATTGTACAGGTAAGATACATTTTTTGTGTCCTTGACCGGTTTTGTTGATTTGCAGGAGATGAAAGCTGTATAAAACAGAATGGTAAATATTATAGAAAAATACCCTATGTAGTTCCGGTTCTTCATACTCAAAATTAATTAACTTAATTTAATTAATGTCACTTTCTTTCCATCCAATTCTGATCCTACAGAGCTCTTTATTATCATTAACACGGATTACCGAGTGATCTTTAAATCTACTATCCCCTTGATCTGTTGCGGTTCTGATGATTATTTCCTCGTTGTATACCGATTCGGCAAGATAATTTATTTCGGCCGATAGTGGATCATTTTTCATCAGGAAGTGAAGATCATAGGTATCGTAAACCCAATTAAGATAACGGACATTATTGGTATGTAAGTTTATATCCAGGTCACCTACTTTAATTTTGAACGGAGAAGTTACATCTCCACTCACGGTCATCGGTTCCAGTTTTGTTGCATATCTTACTGGTGATTCAATTTGACGAAGGTCAGGGTTATATTCAGATAATATTGAATCTGGTCGCTGAACCTTTCTGGTAGTGCGATCGAGAATAAGCCACGAAGATGATCCGGACGCTATATGTCTTCCATCGGGAAACATTACTTCATAATTCCGGAGAGCGAATAACCTGTCGGTGCCATTAGGCCAGGTTTTTACGATAATTGAGTCTTCCCATAAGGGCCATACATTAAATTCTGAATACATTCTTGAAAGTACCCAGAAACGATTATCTCTCATCAGGTCATCCCTCCCAAATCCCAGTTTTATTGCGTGTTCAGATGCAATATCCTGCATGTAGTTAAACAATGAAAACAAGTTAAGTTTACCATCAGGTCCCATTTCATAAACATGGATCCGGTATTCTTTTTCAAACTGAAGTGATTCCATATTTATTAATTGTTTTGTAAAAACTCCTCAACTTCCTGACTGTACCTTGCCCAGTTATTCATCTCTTCGTTCAACTTCTCTCTTAATTCCTGGTACCTGTTAAAATTCAACTGATCTGCTTCTGAATAATTGCCCGGTTCCATAAATGTTTTGTCAATTATTTTGATTTCCTCCTCAAACCTCTCTATCTCTGTTTCCGATTCCTCAAGTCTTTTTCTCAGCTTTCTCAGGTTACGTTCGTACTCTTTCTTTTCAAGATATTTTTGTTTATTCGATGAGATATTTACGCGGGTCTCATCATTTTTCGCTTTATCTTTTCGCTCTATTTCTTTGAGGTTCTCAATCTTTTTCTTTCGCAGGAAATCATAAATTCCACCCAGATTTTCTTTTATCCTGTTATTCCTGAATTCATATACCTTATCAACTATTCCGTCAAGGAAATCCCTGTCATGAGACACTACAATTAATGTGCCATCGAATTTTATCAGGGCTTGTTTAAGAATATCCTTTGATCGCATATCCAGATGATTGGTTGGTTCATCCAGCACCAGGAGATTACTTGGTTCAAGCAATAATTTTACCAGTGCAAGTCTTGATCTCTCCCCTCCCGACAGTACCTTTACCTTTTTTTCAACATCATCGCCCCTGAACAGAAAGGCACCGAGCATATCGCGGATCTTTGTCCTGATATCGCCTTTTGCAATATCATCAATAGTTTGCAATACAGTAAGGTTTTCGTTGAGAAGTTCATCCTGGTTCTGAGCAAAGTATCCTATTTTGACATTATGTCCCTTTTTCAGATTTCCCGTATAATCGAGTTCTCCGATAATTATTCTTGAGAAAGTGGTTTTTCCTTCGCCGTTTCTTCCGACAAAAGCTATTTTTTCTCCCCTTGATATTTTGAAATCTATATGGTTAAGAACTGTAAGAGGTCCGTAGCTTTTTGAGAGATTCTCTGATTCAACGACAACCGTACCTGACCGTGGAGCTGGCGGAAACCTGAGGTTTATTGCACTTTTGTCCTCTTCATCAACTTCAAGTCTTTCAACCTTGTCAAGTTGCTTAATCTTTGACTGTACCTGCACCGCTTTGGTGGCTTTATACCTGAAACGTTCAATAAATTTCTCAGTGTCTTCTATCATTTTTTGCTGGTTCCTGAAAGAGGCTAACTGTTGCTCTCTCCTCTCTTCTCTAAGAATAATGTATTTCGACCACGATGCCTTATAGTCATAGACCCTGCCAAGCGATATTTCAATTGTCCGTTTTGTTACATTATCAAGAAAAGCCCTGTCGTGCGATACAAGAACCACTGCACCGGAATAACCTGAAAGAAATGATTCAAGCCACTGAATTGACTCTATATCAAGGTGATTGGTTGGCTCATCCAGGAGGAAGAGGGAGGGCTTTCGTAAAAGGATCTTTGCAAGTTCTATTCTCATTCTCCACCCGCCACTTAGTTCTTTAGTTGGCCGGTCAAAATCTTTACGATCAAATCCGAGTCCCAGCAAAGTCTGTTCAGCCTCCGCCATATAGTTGGCTCCTCCCAGTATGCGGTATCTCTCTTCCACAATTGTAAGATGATCGCACAGATTTAAATATTCCTGCGATTCATAATCCTCCCTTCTGGCAATTTCATGGCTGCAGTGTTCTATCTCTTCTGAAAGGCCGATAAGTTCCGAAAATGCCGTTGTTGTCTCATTTAAAACTGTAGTGGTATCATCCACACGCATCTGTTGAGGCAGATAGCCTATGGTAACATTCTTCGACATGTCCAGCAGCCCCGATGATGGGCTCTGTATTCCAGCTATTATTTTAAGAAGAGTTGATTTTCCGGCGCCATTCTTTCCCGCCAGACCAATCCGGTCCTGTTCATTTATAAGAAAGGAGATATTCGTTAATAAGTCAAAACTGCCGAATGAAACTGAGATATCCTGAACAGAAACCATATAGCAAAACAAATTGTTTGCAAATATAGGAAAAGTATGTGAGTACCTGAAAACCAATTACGCCTCTTCAGGATATGACATTAGCTAAAAAATAGAGGGTTTACATTTTATTTCCTTATATCCTTATTTCCGGAATACCCTAATTTGTTGTTTTTATGAATTTCCGGGAAATGACACTGTCCCTGGTTAGGATACATATAACATAAATGCCGTCATCGAAATGACCAACAGGAATTGTTA
>CAYUQR010000068.1:0-7027 GCA_964446825.1 uncultured Rikenellaceae bacterium | reverse complement strand
GTTAGGATACATATAACATAAATGCCGTCATCGAAATGACCAACAGGAATTGTTATTATACCCTCGCAGTTGAAACGGGACGACCATACTGATTTACCTGTATATCTGTAAATATCTATTTGCTTAACATTTTGAATTCCACTTATAATGAGGTTGTTGCTGACCGGATTAGGGTATATCAGAGGCAATGTTACCAGCTTCTCTGTATTTTTAGTCGCAACTGTTTCTTCAAAAACAAAATCATCCCAGTAAGTAATGCTGTTCGGATATGTCCTTACCTCCAGGTAAAATGCAGCTGCCTCAGGGGGAGCAGTTGCATAAGTACTGAATTGATCCCAGACATCACTTTTCAAATATTTTGAGGGTCGCAAAATGGCATCAGTAGACGGATCGGATATACCAGCACCATCAATATCTTTCCAGTAACACCATATCCGGCATCCGTTTCCATTATCGGTGATCTCAGTTCGATAAAAAAATGACAGGTTATAATGGACTCCGGGTGTAACAGAAATTGTTTGTCCAAGGTATTTAGAGCTTGTGCCTCCTTCATGCCGGCACGAATAATCATCGGAATTAATAATAACGGAATCTTTAAGACAATTCTGGGAGGTAGTCCACCCGGCCGGTTTTGAAATTTCATCCCATGATTCAAACCCGGGATTCACGGTAAGGTTCTGGCTGTAAGAACTGATGGCCATGGCCAGTAATAGCACGAAGAAAACATCTCTTTTCATAAATGTCTGTATTAGAGTTAGATAATTGGAATAAATTTGCTGCGAGACAAATTTTCAATGCTAAGTTCAGTCAAATTTGTCAAAAAGTCAATTTTTTTTGTCGCGACTGAAATAAAAAACAGATATGAGGCATATGGTGGGTTGAGAAATCCCTGGAGGACACGCCTGTGTTATCTGAATGGAAAAATCAAGGCATGTTTTTTCTTTGATTTTATAGAGAGATCATTTGAATTGAATTTCAGGCCAAAGCTTTTTATAATTCAGAAAAGTTATATTTGCAGCATAAATTTGGGTGGTGCTTTTCAGTCAGTAATTCATTAAAATTGTTAATGTCATGAATATCAAAAGGATAACATTAAAAATTTCAGCTCTTATTTTGATATTTGCAACAGCAGTTACATCGTGTAAAAAAGATGAAAAAACAAAGGATTATACATATTATATATCAAAAGAAAGTTCTGTTTCGTACACTAAGGAATACATTACCAACATGATTGATCTGGTTTCCGTATCATACCCTGAGGCTTCCGGATTTAAACCATATGTAGTCAGTGATGTGAGTATTTACAGGATTGTTTATAAAACCACGGTTAACGGGGAAGAGATCAATGCATCGGGATTGGTATGTGTTCCTGCCACATCCGGTAATTATCCGGTATTGTCTTTTCAGAACGGAACCAATACCATTAATTCAGAAGCGCCATCTGAATTTCCGTTAAATTATACCTACCAGCTCATTGAATCATTAGCTTCAATGGGTTTTGTCGTCGTAATAGCTGATTATCCGGGTTTTGGTGCATCAAGTCAGATCCCCCATCCTTATCTGGTAAAACAACCTACTGTCAGATCATTAACTGATATGCTTTATGCAGTTAAGGAAATGGTTGCGAATGACCTTCCCGGAATTACACTGAAAAATGAGTATTCGCTTATAGGTTATTCCCAGGGAGGATGGGCTACACTGGCGCTCGACAATGAACTTGAACTGGAGCACAGCGATGATTTTAATCTTACAGGAATTGTTTGTGGTGCAGGTCCTTACAATATTTCTCTTTTGTTTGAGGGAATGGTGTCACTGCCCACATACCCAATGCCGGTATATATAGGATATATAGTCAATGCCTATTCAGCTTATCAGCAATTTTCAAATCCGGTTACGGATATAATGAACGAACCATATGCCTCAAGGCTAAGTTCGTTGTATGACGGAATGCTGACTTCTGATGCAATCAACAGCCAGCTTACTGATTCAATCAGTGCATTACTAACACCAGATTTCCTTTCTGATTATGCAACTGCTCAAAAGTATGCCACCGTAAGAGATGCTCTTGTCAGTAACAGCATTCCTGCCTGGCATACTTACAAACCATTGCTTCTCATTCATGGTGAAAATGATAAAACAGTAAATCCGATTTCGACAGAGGACATGTATTCTGCAATGATACAGTCAGGTACCTCATCGGATATCTGCTCAAAGGTTATAGTACCCGGTGTTGACCATGCGGATGGTGTTGCTCCCTGTATGATAAAGGGAATACTATTTCTTCTGGACCTTCGTGGTTCGAAATAGACATTTTAATGGATATCAAGGAATAATACCCTTAAAAAAAGCAGTAGTGAGACGGAAGAAAGATCTGCCTGTTTTGGAAAAAGTTACAATCACTGATATAGGTGCAGAAGGAAATGCCCTGGCAAGGGTGGATAACCTTGTCGTATTTGTTCCAATGGTTGTACCCGGTGATGTTGTGGATATAAGGGTAATAAAGAAAAGAAAAAAATATCTTGAAGGAAGAGTTGTAAAGATTCATGCATATTCCAAAGACAGGATTAAGCCGCATTGCATTCATTTTGGTATATGCGGAGGATGTAAATGGCAGCATCTGCCATATAATCTTCAGCTCTTCTATAAGGAAAAACAGGTAAGGGATAACCTGACCAGAATTGGGAAGATCGAACTGCCTGATATTATGCCTATTATCGGATCGTCTGAAGTATACCTGTACAGGAACAAGCTGGAGTACACCTTTTCTAATAAAAGATGGTTAACAAGGAAGGAGATTGAATCAGGTAATAAATTTGATAATGTGGATGCACTTGGGTTTCACATACCCGGGTTGTTTGACAAAGTACTTAATATTGAGGAATGCCATCTTCAGCCTGAACCTTCCAATCTGATCAGGGATGCAGTGAGGGCATATTCCCTGCGGAGCGGGCTGGATTTTTTCGACATCAATGAGCAAAGTGGATTTCTGCGAAACCTTGTGATCAGAAACTCACTTGATGGAAAAGTAATGGTCATTGTTGTTTTTTTTCACGAGGATGCTGAAAGGAGGAATGGATTACTTGATTTCCTGTCAACCGAATTTCCGCAGATTTCATCATTAATGTATGTAATTAATTCAAAGAGGAATGATTCACTGAATGATCAGGAACCAATATTATATAAAGGAGTAGATCATTTGGTTGAAGAAATGGATGGGCTGAAATTCAGGATAGGACCCAAGTCATTTTATCAGACAAACACCTTACAGGCTCTTGAGCTTTACAGGGTTGCAAAAGATTTTGCAGGACTTGCCGGGAATGAGATAGTTTATGACCTTTATACCGGCACTGGCGCTATAGCAAATTTTGTTGCCCGGTCGGCCTATAAAGTAATTGGTATTGAATATGTTGGTGAAGCAATTAGTGATGCAAAGGTAAATTCAGCGATCAATGGCATAACGAACACCTCCTTTTTCGCAGGCGATATTAGAGAAGTGCTTTCTGAACAGTTCATAACGGTTAACGGAAAACCGGATGTTATCATCACAGATCCGCCCAGGGCAGGTATGCATGAAGATGTTGTGAAGGCAATAATTAAAGCTTCTCCTGATAAGATTGTTTATGTAAGCTGTAATCCCTCCACTCAGGCCCGTGATATATTATTGCTGTCGGGAAAGTATATTGTTGAACTGGTTCAGCCTGTTGATATGTTTCCGCAAACTCATCATGTTGAAAATGTTGTGCTTCTGAAAAAGGCAGAGGTTTAAAAGCTGTTGTTACGGGTTGAATGGAAAGAAAATTAATGTATATTTAGTGTTGTTTTTGGAAGATTCATATTATGACTGGGATGAAAAAAGGGGATAGTGATATTATGTCACTTATTCGTGATCCGGCGATGAATGATCATTTTGCAAGCTTACGTTATGCAGGGATGATACAGCAAGCCTTGATGCCAAACCCTGAACAGCTTAAAGGATATCTTAGAGATTTTTTTGTCCTGTTTCTTCCGCGTGATATTGTAAGCGGAGATTTTTATTATGCTTTCGGTAACAAACAGAAGATGTGCGTCGCAGTTGGTGATTGTACAGGGCATGGGGTTCCAGGTGCACTCCTGAGTATACTTGGAATAAACTTTCTGAATGAGATATTGCAATCGGGTGATAACCTGAAAGCAAACAGAATCCTGAACCTTATGCGGGAAAAAGTAATGAAATCACTTAACCAGACCGGGACGTACGCAGAAACAAAAGACAGCATTGATATCGGTTTGTGCAAAGTCGATTTAACTACAGGTATTTTCCAGTATTCAGGTGCAAACAGGCCACTTATAATGGTAAGAGATGGAGTTCTTACTGAATTCAGGCCTGATAAAATGACCATTGGTGTTGCAGCATTGATGGAAACGCCATTCACAAATAATTATGTTGATACAAGACCGGGGGATACATTTTATCTCTTCTCCGACGGGTATGCTGACCAGTTTGGAGGTATTTCAGATAAAAAATTCAAGCATAAACGTTTTAAACGGCTCATTGAATCTGTAGCAGATCTTCCTATGGTAATGCAAAAAGAAAAGATACTTTATACATTCATGGATTGGAAAGGAGATGCTCAGCAGGTTGATGATGTTCTTGTTTTTGGGTTTCAATTATAACTTTAAGTATCATGATGAAGCTTACAGCTTTCAGAATCAGAAATTTTCGTTCAATTGTCGACACAGGATGGCAAAATATATCTCCTGACAATATAACATGCCTGATAGGTCAGAATGAATCAGGAAAGACGTCCGTGTTAGAGGGGTTGAAAGTATTTTATTCAGGCATCATTACCGAAGATGTATTGCGAAGCGACCTTACCCTGCCTGAAATTAGCTGCCGTTTCTATATTCCCGCCGGTTGGCTGGCAAATGTTACAGATAATCCGGGTACCGAATTAAAGGAATTATTGTCAGGGCTTGATCATCTTGAACTTACCAGGAGTTGGATTGCAGATCTCTCTTCGGTTATTAATGTAAGCGGAGAAATTAGTCAATATCTTGATTCTCTTGAAGATGCCTGGCGGCTTTACCTTAACGATGTTGAGTTGAAGCTGGAGGAGGAATTGAAATCAGTCAGGAAACTGGATGATGAAATTGCAGGTATCTTAGAGAAGGAATCAACAATTCAGTCAACACTTCCACAAGAGGATTATAAGAGACAAGGTTTCAGGCTGTTTGGGAAAAAATCAGCAGATATTTCTCCTTCTGAGAATTCAAATATGAAGGAACTGAGAAATCAATTATCTGAATTAAAAAAGCGGAAAGACGTGCTGGTAAAAGAACTTGAAGGGAAATTGACTATTAAACGGACTGGCGAAAAGCTAAGAAAACTTAACGAACAACTGACGCAGCTTAATAATCATTTGAATGACTTGTCAGTTAAGCTTGAGGAGCGTCATCAGAAAATGACTCTTTTGATGCGGCCACTTGAAGAAGATGACGAAAGCGAATGGAAAGAAATTCTTACAGATTACAAAAAGACCAGGGATGATTTAGAACTGAAAAAAAATGAAATTGATAGTCATATAGCTTTAGCAGGTTATGTTATTGAAGGGAGCACCGAAGAAGAGGCCCAAATTAAAGTTAATAAAACAATTAAATCATATAAATCACAATATAACAGTTTTGTTCTTGGGCGAAAATATTTTGAGTATTGCCCTATTTTTGAGTTGTTTGAAGATTTTGGAAGCTTGTTGCCAAACCGGATAGACATGGAGGACATTATTACAGGAAATGAACATGTGGAAGGTTACAAGGCTGCAAGAAATTTTCTTATGCTGGCACAGCTTGATTATTCATTTTTCCAGCAACCTTCGAGCAGGATACTTAAACAGAAAATAGAGAATCTGAATAATATCCTTACAAATAATTTTCATGATTTCTGGCAGCAGTCAATTGGCAGAAATAACAAGATTCATATTCAGTTTGAAATGGATCATTATAATGCCTCATATGGCGAAAAAGCGGGTAAGCCATATTTAGAGTTCTGGATAAAGGATGAAGGTGAACGGCTTTATCCTAAACAGCGAAGCAGGGGAGTAAGGTGGTTCTTATCTTTTTATATGGAATTGATGGCTTCAGCCAATCTAAAAGACAAACAGATGGTATTGCTTGTTGATGAGCCTGGTGTAAGTCTTCATGCTAGAGCCCAGGAAGATGTGCTGAAAGTCTTTGAGGATATAAAAGATAAAATTCAGATTATCTATACTACTCACTCACCACATCTTGTTGAGATAAACAAGCTTCACAGAGTCCTCGCTGTTCAGCGGGATGATCTTGACAGCATGCGAAGTACTACACGCATTCTGGATCCGATTCGCTTGTCTGCAGCTTCCCCTGATACGCTTACCCCTCTTCAAAGCATACTGGGGAATCCAATGGCAGGTGAAGGATTTTCGGCCGGCAGGGTAAATCTTGTTGTAAATAATACAGGGTCATTCTATATTCTGAATGCAATTATTCTTTTAATGGAATTTAAAGGGAAAGTGTGTGTAATTCCATCCACCAATGTCTCTTCAATTCCTTTATTATGTAATATACTTATGGGATGGGGGATGGATTTTGCAGTATTGCTTTTTGAGAATGACGAGGAGAAACAAATATCTGAACTTCTTGAAAAAACTGTTTTTACAACAGATAACAGGGGTAAGGAATTGATTATAAGGATGCCTGCAGGATTCCTTAACGCAGAAGATCTGTTATCAACCCTCGATTTCAAGAATCATGTTCTTAATAGTCGTGAAGGCATAACGGTTCCTAATTCACAATTTATAAAGGAAAAGGAACTTCCAAGGAATTTTCTGCTGAGCAGATTTCTCACAAATGTTAAAGCCGGGAAAGTAACTATCAGGGATTTTGATGAGGAGACAGTCGAGAATTTTGAAATGATTACAGGCCTTCTTGGCGGGTTGAAATAAAATTTTAATTTATTTTGAACTTAATACTTGTTTGCCTACTTTTGTCGCGCTCCGATGAGGATCTTTTAAATTAC
>CAYUQR010000067.1:17445-18848 GCA_964446825.1 uncultured Rikenellaceae bacterium | reverse complement strand
GCTCAGGGCTCAGGGCTCAGGGCTCAGGGCTCAGGGCTCAGGGCTCAGGGCAAAATGAAAAATGAAAAATAAAAAATATGTCAAGAAACGTTATTGTGGCCCAGTCGGGCGGACCATCGCCGGTTATCAATAGTTCTTTAAGAGGGATTATTGAGTCATGTAAAATGTTCCCTGAAAAATTTGGCAAAATTTACGGAGGCTGGCATGGGATTGAAGGAGTTCTCAAGGAGGAATTACTTGATCTCTCAATACAGAAAGAAGAAGAGATTGCCCTGTTAAGAAATACTCCTGCGGCGGGAAGCATCGGAACCTGCAGGTATAAACTCAGAGACAACCAGAGTAAGGATTTTCAAAGGATCATGGATGTGTTTCAGGCGCATAATATTGGATATTTTTTCTATATCGGGGGCAATGACTCACAGCATACTGCCCTGAAGATAAGCGATTTGGCCAGGACAAAAGGTCTTGACCTGATTGCTGTGGGTGTGCCAAAAACTATCGATAACGACGTAGGTGATAATGAATTTAAACTTATTGATCATACACCAGGCTATGGAAGCGTTGCAAGGTACTGGTCGCATGTCATCCAGAACGCCAATGAGGAAAATATGGGGTCCTCCCCTGCTGATCCTGTACTGGTAGTGCAGGCAATGGGCCGCAAAATAGGTTATATCCCTGCATCAGCACGGCTTGCTGATCCTGATAGGACAATGCCACTGCAGATCTATATGGCAGAATCAAAAGTATCAGTTGATATCCTGGCTGATAATGTAAATGAACAGCTTAAAAAAGACGGAAGATGTGTTGTCGTTATAAGCGAGGGATTTGATGTCGGCGGAATCGGGGAAATGAAAGATGCCTTCGGCCATACCTCCTTCGGATCGAGCCAGATTTCAGTATTTCAAACAGTTGTTAATTATCTTAACAGTAAAGGTTTAAGGACCAGAGGAGCTGCCCGCGGACAGGTTATGGGTACCGACCAGCGCCATACCACTGCTTATGCCTCCATAGTTGACCTTGATGAAGCATACAAAGTAGGACAGAAAGCTGTTGAGATCGCCTTATATGATGGCAACGGATGGATGGCTACTATACTGAGAGAACCCGGAATAATCTATAATGTGAAGTATGATAAGGTTCCTCTTGAAAAAGTTGCTCTTTCTGAAAGAACCTTCCCCGAAAAATGGATTGCTCCCAACCGTTACGATGTCACTGATGAATTTCTGGCTTATGTGAGGCCGCTGATCGGAGAAGACTGGCCATCTGTTCCTATGATTAATGGCAGACAGAGATTCGCACAATTTGAGATGAAATTTGCAGATAAAAAACTTGAAGATTATCAACCTGAAGCTTACAAATAGAAGTTCTCCGGTAATCGGTAATCGGAATTTGACTTCCGACTT
>CAYUQR010000067.1:0-17345 GCA_964446825.1 uncultured Rikenellaceae bacterium | reverse complement strand
AATATTATGAACCCGCACGAGCAATTACTTGCCCTTCGACCTGAAAAAGAGTTTTTTATCGGAATAGATTCCGATGGCTGTGCATTTGATACTATGGAGATAAAGCAGAAAGAATGTTTCTGTCCGAACTTCATAAAATATTTCGGAATGCAACCTGTTTCTAAATATGCACGGGAGACATGGGAATTTGTGAACCTCTATTCAACCACCAGGGGATGTAATCGTTTTCTTGCTGTATGCGAGACTCTCAGGCTTCTGGCAACACGTCCCGAAATTAAGGCAAGAAACTTTAAGGTTCCTTCTGCTGATTCTCTTATCGAATGGACGAAAAAAGAAACAAAGCTGGGAAATCCTGCATTGATCAGATATGCTGCTGAAGTTAATGATCCGTTTATTAATCAGACTCTTGAATGGTCATTGAAAGTGAATGAAGACATAGAAAAGATGGTCTTCGGCATAAATCCATTTCCCTATGTGAGGGAATGCCTCGATAAAGTTAAGTCAGCTGCTGATGCCATGGTTGTTTCTCAAACACCATATGAAGCTCTTAAACGTGAATGGGAAGAAAACGAGATAGACCATTTTGTAAGAATGATAGCCGGGCAGGAGCACGGAACAAAAGCTGAACATCTTAAATATGCTGCTAAAGGTAAATATCCTGATGATAAGATACTTATGATTGGTGATGCTAATGGAGACCTTAAAGCAGCAAGGTCGAACGGAGTCCTTTTCTACCCTGTCAATCCCGGGAAGGAGGAAGCTTCGTGGGAAAGGTTATTTAATGAAGCTCTGGACAGGTTCTTTGCCGGGACATATAAGGGCGCTTATGAGGCTGAACTTATTAAGGAATTTGAAGCTTACCTTCCGGAGCACCCAAAATGGAAATAGGCTAAAAAGAAAATTATGATATATTTTAAATCAGGAGGGGAAAATGTGGTAATAGGTCCGAAAGACCTTGAAACCGGACTTTATTCCACCCTCGAAAAACTTGGTGTCAGAAATAGGGTACTTGTTGTACCGCCTGATTTTACCCGTTTCCATTCCAGGGCAGGTGATCTGACAGGTCTGATTTATAAATATTACAAAGATGGCCTTAAAGACATTCTTCCCGCTTTGGGTACTCATGCTCCAATGTCAGAAAGTGAGATTTCAGAAATGTACAGGGGCATACCAAAAAACTTATTTCGTGTTCACAACTGGAGAAAAGAAGTGGTTACCGTCGGGACAGTACCCGGGAAATTCGTTTCAGAAATCACCGCTGGAGCCCTTGATTATTCCTGGCCCGCACAACTGAACAATCTTGTTTATAATGGTAAACACGACCTTATTCTTTCAGTCGGGCAGGTGGTTCCGCATGAGGTAAGCGGTATGGCCAACTATAATAAAAACCTGCTTATCGGAACAGGCGGTCCCGAAGGAATAAATAAAAGTCATTTCATTGGTGCCGTTTATGGCATGGAAAAAATAATGGGCAAGGCCAGCAATCCTGTCAGAAGTCTTTTAAACTATGCCTCAAAAAAATTCATAAGTCATCTTCCTGTTGTATATATTCTTACGGTAATCGGTCGTGATGAGACGGGAAGCCTGGTTATCAGGGGATTGTATATTGGTGATGATGACGAGGCTTTCAACCTGGCTTCTGACCTGTCGGTAAAAGTCAATTTTTCGATTTTTGATAAACCACTGAATAAAGTTATTGTATATCTCGACCCGTCTGAATTTAAAAGTACATGGCTGGGTAATAAGAGTATATACCGAACCAGAATGGCAATGGCAGACAAAGGAGAACTTATAGTACTGGCACCAGGTCTTAAAGAGTTCGGGGAGGATAAAGAGATCGACAGGCTGATCAGAAAATATGGTTACCATGGTACCCGGGCTACTCTGAAATATGTCAAGGAAAATGAAGAATTACAAAACAACCTGAGTGCTGCGGCTCACCTTATTCATGGCAGCTCAGAAGGAAGGTTTTCAATAACATACTGCCCGGGTCACCTTACAAAAATGGAGATCGAATCAGTAAACTTCAGATTTCACGATCTTCATAAAATGATCAATAAATATGATCCGGCAAAACTCAAAGATGGCTTCAATATGATGAATGACGGAGAGGAGATATTCTATATCTCAAATCCGGCACTGGGTTTATGGTCTTCGGTGGAAAAAATGATTTAATTATAATGATAACAGATATAAAATGATAAACTGGGGAATAATTGGCTGCGGAAATGTCACAGAAGTCAAAAGCGGACCGGCCTTCAATAAAGTAAAAGACTCAAGACTTATTGCTGTAATGCGGAGAAATAAAGATCTTGCAGAAGATTATGCAAGAAGACATCGCGTTCCAAAGGTCTATTCTGATGCTTATGATCTCATTAACGATAAAGAGATTAATGCTGTTTATGTAGCAACTCCTCCCGGAAGCCATGCTGAATACGCCATTGCGTCAATCAAGGCAGGAAAACCTGTCTATATTGAAAAACCCATGGCGCTTAACTACTCTGAATGTCAGAAAATTAACAATGCAGCTGAAAAACATAAAGTTCCGGTCTTTGTAGCATATTACAGAAGGGCTCTGCCAGGCTTTCTGATGGTAAAAGATCTTATTGAGAAAGGAAGTATAGGTAAAATACGATTCATCCAGTTACAACTGTTCAAAGCACCTTCGAAAGATGAAATAGAAGGAAACCTGCCATGGCGCGTAGATCCTGAAATTTCAGGCGGAGGTCACTTTTTTGATCTAGGCTCACATCAGCTTGACTGGCTTGATTATGTATTTGGCCCGATAAGAAATGTAAGATCAATAGCTCTGAACCAGGCCGGTCTGTATAAGGCGGAAGATTTTGTGACTGTCGGTTTTTTAATGGATAACGATATCGTCGGCACAGGTACATGGTGTTTTAATGCGTCACTTGAAAGCGGAAGGGATTCAATAGAGATCATTGGAGAAAAAGGCTCTATAAGTTTCTCAAGCTTCAGCTATGTGCCGATTATCCTTAAGAATGAATCGGGCACCAAACAGTTTATAAACGAACACCCGGAACATGTCCAGCTGAACCTTATAAGCAAAATAGTGCAGTCGCTTCACGGGAAAGGAATACCGCCCAGTACCGGTATTACAGCTGCCAGAACAAGTAAGGTTATGGATGAGATTGTGGCGGAATATTATAAAACAAAAGATAAAAGATAAAAGGGAAAATTATGAAAAATTTATCAGACATCGGATTAATAGGATTGGCTGTAATGGGTGAGAATCTTGTGTTAAATATGGAGAGTAAAGGTTTTCAGGTTTCTGTTTTTAACAGGCATACTCAGAAGGTTGATAATTTCCTGGCCGGAAGAGCAAAAGGCAAAAATATAATTGGCACACATTCAATTGAGGAATTGATCAGTTCGCTGCAGAGGCCGAGGAAAGTAATGTTGATGATAAAAGCCGGCGACGCTGTGGATGAGATGATCGATACACTCATTCCAAATCTTGAACCAGGCGACATAATAATTGACGGAGGAAATACTCATTTCCCTGACACCAACAGGAGAACAGCATTTGTTGAAAGCAAAGGACTTCTTTACATAGGCACCGGTGTATCTGGCGGAGAAGAAGGCGCATTACTTGGTCCGTCTATTATGCCTGGCGGATCAAAAGCTGCCTGGCCATTGGTCAGACCAATCTTTCAGGCAATAGCTGCAAAGGTAGAAGACGGATCGCCATGTTGCGAATGGGTTGGGGAGAATGGA
The DNA here is from genome assembly GCA_964446825.1 of uncultured Rikenellaceae bacterium. Lineage (GTDB taxonomy): Bacteria > Bacteroidota > Bacteroidia > Bacteroidales > VadinHA17 > LD21. The sequence continues at coordinate 13,607 of CAYUQR010000067.1, read as the reverse complement.
GCCGGTCATTTTGTAAAAATGGTCCATAACGGAATTGAGTACGGAGATATGCAGCTTATAACGGAAGCCTACCAGATAATGCGCGATCTGCTTCACATGAGTGCCGACGAGATGCATCTTATTTTTAATGAGTGGAATGAGGGAGAACTTGACAGTTATCTGATAGAGATAACAAGTGATATCCTTGCGTATAAAGACAATGATGGAAAACCTCTTGTTGACAAAATACTTGATACCGCAGGGCAGAAAGGAACCGGAAAGTGGACAGTTGTGGCTGCACTCGACCTCGTAATACCACTCACACTTATCGGCGAAGCTGTTTTTTCAAGATGCCTTTCATCTGAGAAAAATGAAAGAGTAGCTGCTTCAAAAATCCTTCATGGTCCGGATGCAAAATTCAGCGGTGATAAAATTAAATTCATAAATGACCTTAAGGATGCGCTTTATGCATCAAAGATTGTATCATATACGCAGGGTTATGCCCTGATGAAAGCTGCTGCTGATGAATATAAATGGAATCTCAATTATGGAGGAATAGCTCTTATGTGGAGGGGCGGATGTATTATCAGATCTGCTTTCCTGGGTAAGATAAAAGTTGCTTTTGTCAATAACCCGTCCCTTAATAACCTGATGCTTGATCCTTTCTTTAAAGAAAAAGTTGAGAAATCACAGGATGGATGGAGGAATGTTGTGGCAACAGCCGTTACTAACGGGATACCGGTTCCGGCGATTTCTTCAGCTCTCGGGTATTTTGACGGCTACCGCTGTGAGAAGCTGCCTGCTAACCTGCTTCAGGCACAACGCGACTATTTTGGAGCCCACACCTACGAACGGATCGATAAACCACGGGGACAGTTCTTTCACACAAACTGGACAGGACGTGGAGGAACAACAGCTTCAACTACCTATAATGTTTAAAACATAAGCACCCTAATGATATGTCAGAAATAAAAAAGATCGGATCGTACAGATGGACAGTATGTGCACTTATTTTCTTCGCCACGACTGTGAATTACCTCGACAGACAGGTAATAGGAATACTTAAACCATTACTGGAAACTGACCTGAATATAGGAGAAGCTGACTACGGTTATATAATAACTGCTTTCCAGCTTTGCTATGCTTTTGGAATGCTGCTGGCCGGAAGGCTGATTGATAAGTTTGGAACAAAAATCGGCTATGGGATATCTGTTTTATTATGGAGCATAGCTGCCATGGGTCATGCCCTGGCAAAAGGAGGACTTGGATTCGGATTTTGGAGAGGATTGCTGGGAGTAAGTGAATCCGGGAACTTTCCTGCCGCCATAAAAACTGTAGCTGAATGGTTTCCCAAGAAAGAGAGAGCCTTTGCAACCGGGATATTCAATTCCGGTACCAATGTGGGTGCGATTGTTGCTCCCCTGGCAGTACCTGCCATTGTCACATCACTCGGATGGCAGGCGGCCTTTATTATTACAGGGGCCTTTGGTTTCCTGTGGATAATACTCTGGTTTATTTATTATGAGATACCTGAAAAACAAAGGAAGCTTTCAGCCGGTGAACTCGAATATATCAAAAGTGATAGTGAGAAAACCGAAGATGACACAAAACAGGTTCCATGGCTTAATCTTCTGAAATTCAGACAGACATGGATTTTCTTTATCGGGAAGGCACTTACAGATCCTATTTGGTGGTTTTATCTTTTCTGGATACCGGGATGGCTATCGGAGGTTAGAGGTGCCGGACTTGATATTATAACCTTCGGGCTTCCGCTGGTAGTGATATACACATCAACAACGGTAGGAAGCATATTGGGTGGATGGCTTTCCTCATTCATGATAAAAAAAGGGATATCTCCTTTTAATGCCCGTAAATATACCATGCTCATCTTTGCAATTCTCGTAATTCCTATATTCTTTGCCCAATCGCATGGTGTAGGTACGTGGGGTGCTGTAGCCCTGATAAGCCTGGCCGCATCATCACATCAGGCATGGTCGGCCAATCTCTTTACAACAGTCTCTGATGCTTTTCCTAAAAAAGCTGTTAGCTCCGTTACAGGTATTGGTGGTATGGCAGGTGCCCTAGGTGGCGCATTTGTCTCGATTTTTGCAGGTAACATACTGGAATTCTATAAAAAAGCAGGGCATGTGGAAACTGGTTATACAGTGATGTTTACTATTGCTGCATGTGCATACGTTCTTGCCTGGATAATAATGTTTGTAATTGCCCCGGCAAAGAAGAAGGTTGTTTTGGATTAGGAAGAAGTGAAATAAAAACTGAGTAAGTGAAATATTATGGCAAAAAAATCAGGTTAAAAGATATTGCCTCTCTTGCGGGAGTTTCAATAGGTACTGTTGACAGGGTGATTCATAACAGAGGGGAGGTAGCTGAAAAGACAAAACTCAGGATCCAGGATATTCTCAAGGAGACCAATTACTCTCCCAATCTTATGGCCCGGGTGCTGAAGTCAAAAAAAAGATTTCATCTTGTATCTCTTCTTCCTGAACCAACTGAAACAAACTCATATTGGCAGAAACATCCTCAGGGAATGATGAGTGCTATGGAAGAACTCGAACCGTTCCCTGTAACTCTGACACGGGTTACTTTTAATATACAAAGTGAAAAAAACTTCGAGAAGAAGACTGAAGAGGTTCTATTGTTAAATCCCGATGGAGTTATTCTTGCACCCATATTCAAATCAGAATCAGTAACCTTCTGTTTAATTCTTGAAAATAAAGGGATTCCGATAATATTCATCGATGGATATATTGAAAACACTAATTTCCTTGCCTATATAGGGGAAGATGTTTTCAGGAGCGGAAGAGTAGCAGGACAGCTTACTGATATGATCACACCAGAATCAAAAGATATTCTGGCCGTGAATATTACCAGGAATATTAAAAATGTACACCATCTTAACAAACGCATGGCAGGTTTTTTTGATTATTTTGAAAATTCCGGCAGAAATACGGGTAAGAAGATAAATATAACTATTCCTGATCCATCAGCAGATACGATTAAAACGGAAATGAATAAAATCATTGAGGTAAATCCCGATATAGGCTCTTTATTCATATCCGGTTCTAAATTATACCTGGTAGCACAATATCTCGAGGAAAGAGGCATAAGGTCAGTTAAAATGATTGGCTATGATCTCCTCGATCTCAATGTAAAATATCTTAAGTCGGGTTTTGCCAGGTTTCTTATAGGGCAGAGACCGGAAGAACAGGCTTATAAAGCGATCAAAAAACTGTTTGAATACTTGTCGCTTAATAAGATACCTGATAAGATGGAATATCTTCCTGTAGATATCGTGACATCTGAAAATGTTGACTTCTTTTTAAAATTTCCTTTAAAATAATAGTGTTACCATAATTACTATATAACAGGCTAGCATGAGAACAATTGGCAAATATTCAATAGGCCTGGGCGACAGATTTGGACACCAGGGAGCTGCCCAACTAAAAGCGATAGAAAAAGCTTCGTCAAAGGGGATAGAAATCACCCCTGTGTGGAATAAATCCAACCGTGAACACATCACAATTGGCTCGCTACCCGGAGAAGTCAGAGATGAGGCAGATTCAGTTACAAAAAGTGCCGGGTTCAATAAGGCATATTTTGTCGATGCCGATCATATCAACCTTGATACTGTTGACAGGTTCATTGATAGTTCGGATTTTTTCACAATCGATGTAGCCTCTTTTATCGGCTGGAAAGCAGAAGAACAGGATATTGAGGAATTTATGGAAAGTGTTAAGAAATATAACGGCCACATCAAAATTCCCGGGAGCAGATTATCATTTAAAATCTCTGAAACACAGATCATTGAGATTGCTGAAAAATATCTGTTTGCTGCTATTAAAGCCTATGAAATATACAGGAAGATTGAAAAAGCCAAAGGGAGAGAGAATTTTGTTACAGAAATTTCGATGGATGAAGTTACTCGTCCTCAAACGCCGGTGGATCTTTTTTTCATTCTGAAAATGCTGGCATCAGAAAATATCCCGCTGCAGACAATTGCTCCTAAATTTACAGGAAGGTTCAATAAGGGAGTTGATTATGCAGGCGACCCCATGGTATTTGCGTCAGAATTTGAAGCAGATCTCCTTGTTATTGACTATGCCGTTAAGGAGTTTGGACTTCCGGAGAATCTTAAAATGAGCATACATTCGGGTTCTGACAAGTTTTCAATTTATCCACATATTGGTTCAATAATCAAAAAATTTGACAAGGGCATTCATATTAAAACTGCAGGCACAACATGGCTGGAAGAGGTTATCGGTCTTGCTGAATCTGGCGGCGAAGCTTTTGAATTTGTCAGGGATATCTACATAAATTCTCTTGAGAGAATTGAAGAATTATCTGCTCCATATGCAGATGTTACAGATATTTATTTTTCATCGCTTCCTTCAAAACAGGAAGTATTATCCTGGGATGGTAAAAAATTTGCTGAGACTATAAGGCACATTCCCGGTAACAAAGAATATAATGCTAACATGAGACAGCTCTTACATGTTTCATATAAGCTGGCAGCCTCAGATATTAAAGATTATTTCAGGCTGTTGGAATTAAATGAGCAGACTGTTTCTGAATGTGTTTATGAAAACATATACAACAGGCATATCTGCAGAATTTTCGACCTCACTCCATAGATTTCATCCCTGGTACAGGCGCGGGTCTGATCTGATGAAGATCAAAAACAATGATTTCGTTCATCCCTGTTCTGAGCCACGAAGCAGGACAAAACAATCTCTTTTGAGGACCTATATCCCAGTACCTTCCAAGGTTATGCCCGTTTACCCAGACGAACCCCTTTTTATAACCTGACATATCAAAGAAAGTATCACCTGGTTTGTTCAACACAAAATTACCTCTGAAGAAAAGACCGGGTTTATTTAAAGTTTTTCCGCTCGACCGGAGGTCATAAATAAATTTTTTATCCATCGGCAGGTTATACACCTTCCAGTTCATAAGTGTCATCCCATTCAAAGTTACTCTGTCCGTTATCCCTTTTCTGTCAATGAGATATTGCCCGAAATTAATCCGGCCCATTCCCTCAACAAGGATTTCAAGAACAGGAGTATCAGTTTTACTCTCAGGTATTTCAATAGTATTAATCCCTTCCCTTCTGTCGAGCTTACCTATATATTCCCCATTTAGAAACACAGTGGCATAATCGTGAATATCGGTCACGGTAAGTTTCCCTCTTTTATGCCCAACAAGTTCAGTGCGGTATAAAATAAACCCGTAATCCTGTCCATAGGCCTCAAAAGGTTTTGGCTGAACAGAGTTCACCGGGTCAGGAAGATTGTCCCATACAGATGTTAATACCTGGAGTGCAATCGGAGGTGTCTCAATTGTGCGTATCTCATCCGGAATTGACGGCAGTTTCTGCCCTTTAGGCAGGTATGAACCAATAAGATCCCTGAGAAGCTCATATTTTGGAGTAACTTGCCCCTGTTCATTAACAGGAGCATCGTAATCATAACTGGTAACGTCTGGCTCATAACCTTTTCCGCCAGAATTTGCTCCTGCGGTAAAACCAAAATTAGTTCCACCGTGAATAACATAAAGATTAAATGATTTCTTATTATCCATAAGAAACTTCACCTCCTTTAGTAATTCGTCATTATCCGGCCTCGCCCATTTTTCTCCCCAGTGAGTCAGCCATCCGGGGTAAGTTTCACTGCTGAATACAGGTACACCCGGATTTATTTTCTCTGCCAGCTCAAAATCCGACAATGAACTTCCGGAATCCAGTCCTACCGCACTTCCTGGAAGTGTACCGGCTTCAAGCATATAAGGTGTTGGACCATCGCCTGTAAAAGTCGGGACATTAATTCCACAGCTGTCCCAGACCTCTTTCAATCTTGAAAGATAAGTTCTGTCATTTCCGAAACTACCATACTCATTCTCTATTTGTAACATAAGTAAGGGACCTCCGCTGGTAACAAGAAATGGTTTGATCACTTCAGCAAGGTGTGCGATATATCGTTCAGCAGCAGCCATATAGCGCGGATCCATACAACGTAGTTTGATATCCGGTATACTCAACAGGTAAGGAGGAATTCCTCCCAGTTCCCATTCTGCACAAACATATGGTCCAGGCCTCAAAATGAGCCACATATTTTCTTCCTGGACGATCCTGAAAAATTCAGCAATATTATGGTTTCCTGTGGTAAAGTCATAAACCCCCTTCTCAGGTTCCTGGTAATTCCAGAATATATAAGCAGATATCGTGTTGCAACCCATTGCTTTTGCCATTTCAATCCTTTGCCGCCAGTACTCAACAGGTATTCTGGCAGGATGCATCTCTCCGCTAATTATCTGGAATGGCTGGCCATCAAGAAGAAAGTCCGAAGTACCTAAGGTAAAAGTATGATTTCCATTTTGAGCTTCAATTGGAGCCAGAATCAGAACCTGTATTATTAACAACGATATTATATTTCGCATAACCGGAATTATTTTTAAACATCTATCTCCCCTCCTCCCGCTCACCTCTTCACCCCTTCAAATTCTTTATATTGCCTGAAAACTGCGAAGCTTACTATAAAATCCATCCCTGATCTCCATGAGCTCTGAATGAGAGCCGGTTTCAACTATCCTCCCTTCATCAAGCACCACAATCAGATCGGCGTATTGAATAGTTGAAAGGCGATGTGCAATTACCAGGGAGGTTCTGTTTTTCATTAATTTCAGAATAGCATCCTGCACAAGTCTCTCAGACTCGGTATCGAGTGCTGATGTGGCTTCATCGAGTATAAGAATTGGCGGATTAGCCATAATAGCTCTCGCAATGCTTATTCTCTGGCGCTGACCACCACTTAGTTTATTGCCCGATTCACCTGCCAGATTTTCATACCCAAGTTCAGTTTCCATTATAAAATCGTGGGCATTCGCAATGCGTGCAGCATTTTCAACCTGATCCATATCAGCTTTTTCTACTCCGAAAGCGATATTCTCTTTGAAAGAAGTATTAAAAAGTATCGGATTCTGGCTTACAATGCCCATCAGATATCTCAGGTCCTTTATTTTAACGTCACGAACATCAACACCGTCAATAAGAATACTTCCCTTATCGGGATCCATGAATCTTGGAAGAAGATCTGCAAAAGTCGATTTTCCGGCTCCCGACTTTCCAACGACAGCAATAGTCTGGCCTTTTTTTATCTTCAGGTTAATATCCCTTAATACAGCCTCATTGTTATATGCAAACCATACGTTTTTAAATTCAATTGAATCTTTGAATCCGCTGATAGCGATCGCATTCTCCTTTTCCTTGATGGTTTCTTCAGCATCCAACACCTGGTCTATTCTGTCAATTGATGCCATCCCTTTCTGAATCGCAAAATATGCAGTTGTTATGTTCTTGGCCGGCTGTATAATCTGTGAAAACACCACCAGGTAGACTATAAGGCTTTCAGGGGACATATTGCCTGATCCAGTGAGTACAAGATTGGCTCCAACATACATTAGAATCATAATAACTATTGTCGAAAGAAATTCACTGAGAGGTGAGGCGAGGTAAGCTTTTCTTATTACCCTTCTGAATACTTTTGCATACTTTTCATTTGAATCAGCAAACTGGATCTTCATTTTTTCTTCAGCATTGAACCCTTTGACAATCCGCAAGCCTGTAAGTGTCTCCTCCACAACTGTAAGCAACCGTCCAAGGTTTTGCTGGCCGGTCAGCGAAGATGATCTGAGAGTCCGACTAGCACGTCCGATGAGCCAGCCGCTTACCGGAAGAAGGGTCAGCGCAAAGAGGGTTAACTCATAACTTGATATAAAAAGATAAATCACAAAAACCAGTATTAAGATTGGATCTCTGAACATCATTGTAAGTGAAGACATTACAGAAATCTCAATTTCCTGAACATCATTGGATATCCTGGTCATAACATCGCCTTTCCTGGCATCAGTAAAAAATGAAAGCGGCAATCTGAGTATCTTATGATAAAGCTTCCTGCGAAGGTCGCGAACTGTGCTTGACCTTATAAATGCCATGCAATTATTGGCAAGAAAAATAAATCCATTTTTAAATAAACTGGCACCTACAACAATTACCACTACTAACATCAATGCGCCAGCCTGTCCGTTTTTCTGAATAAAAACAGAAAGGTAATATTTGCTAAAGGCTCCGATATATTCCGAAGTCAACTGAAACGGACCCGGGTTAGCAACAGCCTCAACACCACTGAAGAGTACGGTCAAAAAAGGTTTTACAAGGGTAAATGTGAGTAGAGCAAAAAGTGCACTCAATATGTTGTAAATGATGTTCTTTACTGCCGACAATTTATAAGGTGCAAAATATTTTAGCAGTAATCTGATATTCTTCATCTGTTAAAAATATGATTAATAGCCAGTATAATTAAATGGTGTGATTGTCTTTAACTCTGCCTTAACTGCATCGCTGAGGTCAAGTCCTTCGATAAAATCATGCATAGTTTCAAGTGTTATTTTCTGATTTGTCCGGGTAAGTTCGAGCAGGGCTTCATAAGGTTTTGGATAGTTCTCGCGTCTGAGAATGGTCTGAATTGCCTCGGCTATAACTGCCCAGTTATTATCAAGATCGCTTCTGATCTTTTCGTTATTGACAATAAGCTTGTTAAGACCTTTAAGCAATGAATGAAAAGCTATTATTGAGTGCCCGACAGGAACACCAATATTTCTTGAAACAGTTGAATCAGTAAGGTCGCGCTGGAGTCTTGAAATAGGTAATTTCATTGAAAGATGTTCAAATACAGCATTTGCATAACCAAGATTTCCCTCTCCGTTCTCAAAATCGATGGGATTCACTTTATGAGGCATTGCTGAAGAGCCAATCTCTCCTTTTTTTATCTTCTGTCTGAAATAATCCATCGAAATGTACAACCAGAAATCACGGGACATATCAATGAGGATAACATTGATCCTGCGCATATTGTCAAATAAAGCTGCCAGGTTATCATAATGCTCAATCTGCGTTGTAGGATATGATCTTTGCAGTCCAAGTTCCTCATTAACAAAGTTATTGGCAAACTCAATCCAGTCAATATCGGGATATGCTGCCTTATGCGCATTAAAATTCCCCGTTGCCCCGCCGAACTTGGCGGAATAGGGTATCTGTCCGAAGTATTTTATTTGTCCGTCAAGTCTTGCAATAAATACTTCTATTTCTTTCCCCAGCCTTGTTGGAGATGCAGGCTGCCCATGTGTTCTCGCAAGCATGGCAACTTCTTTCCATTCATCTGCATAATGGGCCAGATTTTCTCTCAGCTCATAAAGAAGAGGGAAATAGACATTCACCATGGCGTCTTTAATAGATAAAGGGACAGCTGTATTATTTATATCCTGTGAAGTGAGACCAAAATGAATAAATTCGCTCCATTTTCCCCATCCCGACTGAAAAAACCTTTCCTTCAGATAATATTCTATTGCTTTTATGTCGTGATTTGTGATCTTTTCCCTCTCTTTTATCTTCTCAGCATCTGTTAAATCAAAGTCTTCATATATTGACCTGAGAGTAACGTAGTTCTCTTTTTTAAAATCAGTTAACTGAGGAAGAGGTATTTCACACAATGCAATAAAATATTCTATCTCAACCATCATGCGGTACTTAATAAGCCCAAATTCAGAAAAATACATGTCAAGTTCATCGACTTTTAGTCTGTATCTTCCGTCCAGAGGAGAAATGGCGGTCAGAAAATTTAATTCCATTTTAATCAGATTGTGTTTCCTTTTGTTATAGTATATGCACAAATGTAGTACTTTTAGACGTTGTAAAAAAGGGTATGGACAAAATCAGAATTTCAGCTGTAAAATACGCTAATACTTATCCATTTATTTTTGGATTGAAGGAAAGCGGGTTTGAGGAAAAAGTAATTCTTGAAACCGATCACCCGGCTGATTGCGCCGCAAAACTGATAAGCGGAAAGGCAGATATCGGGCTTATCCCTGTTGCTGCCCTACCGCTCATAAAAGAATATCATATTATCAGTAACTATTGTATCGGTGCCAATGGAAATGTCCGGACAGTGATGCTCTTAAGCAATTGTTCGTTTGATGAGATTGAAACAATATATCTCGATTACAGATCGCGCTCTTCGGTTAATCTGACAAAGGTTCTTGCAAAAAACAGCTGGAAGAAAGATTTCAACTGGGTGAACACCTCTAAAGGATTTGATTTCAGGAATATCGGATTAAATGAGGCAGTTGTGCTTATTGGGGATCAATGCTTTGAAATGGAAAAAAGTTTCAGGTACAGGATCGATCTTGCACGGGCCTGGAAAGATTTCTCAGGTATGCCTTTCGTCTTTGCCTGCTGGACAGCAAACCGAAAAATTGAAGATGACTTCATTAAAGAATTTAACGACGCTTTGTCGTTTGGGGTACAAAATATCCAGGCTGTTTCAGAATATTTTGGAAAGAAAGGGAACATATCTGTGAATGAACTAAAGGATTACCTTACAAATAACATCGATTTTAATTTCAATGATGAGAAGAAAAAAGCCCTGGAATTATTTCTCGAATTGATGAAAAATTTATGAAAATATTGCCCGGCTAACTATGACTAAAGAAGGATTACCCGGAAACTTTATTATTCGACCATACCGGCATGGTGACTTTGCAGGAATAAAATATTTGTGGGAAGCTACTGACATGGGTAGTTCTCAACGTGCTGATGATGAAACGATTATTGAAGAAAGCATAAAAATGGGAGGCTCCTTGCTAATCCTTGAAGATATTTCATCAGAAACAATTTGTGGCTCGTCATGGATGACATTCGATGGAAGAAGAATACATCTTCATCACTTTGGAATACTCCCTGAATACCAGGGGAAAGGATATTCAAAAGCTCTTTTGGAGCATTCTCTTGAATTTGTGAAGCTGAAAGGCTATCAGGTTAAGCTTGAAGTTCACAAAACAAACAAGCGTGCTATTAACCTCTATAAAAAGTACGGATTTAAATCACTTGGGGATTATGATATATTTATTATCAGGGATGTTTCGAAAATTGAATGATGATTTTCTAATTATTTTTTTTATGATTAACTTTGAGTTTTGATGAAGTCTGAATAATAATATTGACCAATAAATTATAAATGCTATGGACAAAACAATAACCTTTAATGAACTCCGGAAAATTAAAGACCAGTTGCCCTCCGGTAGTATCAGACAAATTGCAGAAAAACTGGATCTGAATGAAGAGACAGTAAGGAACTACTTTGGAGGGAGAAACTTTGACAAAGGCCAAAGCGTTGGAATACATTTTGAACAGGGACCTGATGGAGGCATTGTGACTTTTGATGATACGACTATACTCGATATTGCTAAGAAAATGATCAACTATTAATTAGTTGTCTGACAGCCTGTTCAAAAGCAAGAGGCTATGTCTTTTGCTTTTTTTTTCAAAATATGAATTTAAAAGGCCAAATCGAATCTGCAGAAACTCAGTTTAAACAGATCCTGGAAGATTTTTTTATTTCTGTTTTTAATGAGGAATCACTCTCATCTCATGGTATTGACCATCACCGGAGGGTATGGGAATACTCAAAAGAACTCCTTTCCATTCTTCCTGATACAGAAACTTCTCCTGACCTTCTCCTGCCTCAAAAATTATTAATTGCCGCCTATATGCATGATATTGGAATGGTTATCGAACCGGGTATAAGACATGGCATTCACAGCAGAGAACTTTGTAACCGTTTTTTAACTTTATACAACCTTCCGGCAGAGGATTACAAAGATGTTCTTGAAGCAATAGAAAAGCATGACCTAAAAGATTACCAGGCTGATTCAGTTGTTCATGATCTTCTTACAATTCTGTCGGTGGCAGATGATCTTGACGCATTCGGTTTTATAGGAATATACAGATACGCGGAAATTTATCTGACAAGAAATACTGATCCTGAGGATATTGGATCATTTATCATGGGAAACGCGGCAAAAAGATTTAACCACTTTATTAAGTTCTTCGAGTACAATGATCAGCTGATTGAGATACATAAAAAAAGATACCTCCTGCTTGATGACTTTTTTAAGGAATACAATAAACAAATAATGGCATATCAGTATGAAGATCAACATCCATCAGGTTACTGTGGTGTAATAAAGATACTGGACGAATTGATAAAAGACAAAAAGGATTTAAGATCATTTTTAAAACAAAAAGAGCAGGATAATTTTGATTCGGTTATAAGCTGGTTTTTCAATGGACTGGAAAAAGAACTGGCACAACACTGTTGATAAGTTAAACTCACGATCAATGGAGAACACTTGCTGAAATCAGGAATCTGCTCCGAGATAAATCACAGAATATGTGCATGAGATCCCTTACGCCCGGGAGAAGGAGTTGAAAATAATAATAGGCAATTTCAGCGTTAATAATTTAACAATAACTGTTATAAGAATAACACAGAATTTCAAAAAATATTGGAACCAAAAATACATTACTTATCCTTATCAGATAGAATCAGGGTTAAAGCCTCTACTTATAAAACACTTAATGTCTGATCATTACAGAGTACATTAGACTATTCAATAATTGCGATTCCGTTTTCCTCCCATGTTTTAAAGGGAAAATTGCCGGGTTAACAATGTCCAATATAGGGTTATTTGCATATCGGACGATGTGTATAAATACCAATATGTTTGTCGCATAATTGCCAATGATTCATTCAATTATCTGACTTACATTTGATCAAAACTCAAATATTTTTAATATGCTCGATGTTCTATTAAAACAACCTGAAGAGAAACCTGATAAAGAAGGTATCATTAAGGTCAGCGACCGGGCTGATAAACCTATTAAAAGTTTTATGAAATCAATTTCATGGCGAGTCATAGGTACAATCGATACCGTGATAATAAGCTATTTTATTACCGGAAGAGTGACACTTGCAATTTCAATCGGTAGCATAGAGGTTATAACAAAAACCATTCTCTACTACTTTCATGAAAGGCTATGGGCTCATATCCACAAGATTAAATTAAATCTCACGATAAAAACGCATGGAAAGCAATATGAGGTTAAAAGAGCTGAATGACCAGCTTGAGGGGAAGTCTATCGAAGAGAGACTAAGTGCACTTGCCGGCATTTTCTCAGAACGAATAATATTTACAACAAGTTTTGGAATTGAAGACCAGGTAATTACTCATAAGATCTTTACTGAAAATCTGCCAATAAAAGTTGCAACTCTCGATACGGGAAGATTATTTCCCGAGACATATGAGGTTTTTGCCCATACCATTGTTAAGTACAAAAAGAAAATAAATGTCTATTTCCCTGAATATAAAGCCGTTGAAAAGATGGTTACTGAAAAGGGACCCGAAAGTTTCTACATTTCGAAGGAAAACCGTCTTGAATGCTGCAGACTGAGAAAAGTTGTCCCGTTGAACAGAGCTTTGAAAGGTAAGGAGTGCTGGATATCGGGGATCAGGGCGTCTCAATCAGATAATCGTAGTAATATGAGCTACCTTGAATACGATGAAGATAAAAAAATATTCAAGTATCACCCGCTATTCGACTGGACGTTTGAAGAAGTTGAAAACTATATCAAAGAGAATAACATACCATATAATTCCCTGCACGATAAAGGATATCTTAGTATCGGTTGTGAGCCGTGTACGCGTCCCGTTATAAAAGG
>CAYUQR010000066.1:0-19296 GCA_964446825.1 uncultured Rikenellaceae bacterium | reverse complement strand
AGCAGTACCAGAACAGCTATTATACTTACAATGAATCCCTTACCAACACCAACTCTTACCAGCTCGGATGCCGATAACATAATTTGTACAGGAACAAGCGTCACTTTCACAGCTGGTGGTGGTACCAGTTATAACTTCAGGGTTGGGGGAGTAAGTGTACAGACTGGTACTTCTGCAACCTATACTACAAGTACATTGACCACCGGGCAGATTGTTGATGTAATAGTGACGAACAGCAATGGATGTACTGCCACTTCAGGAGGCATTACAACAACAGTTAATCCATTGCCGATTCCTACAATTATCAGCTCAGATGCTGATAATAGTTTCTGTGCCGGTACCAGTGTAACTTTCACTGGCAGTGGCGGAACGAATTATAATTTCAGGGTGGAAGGTGTAAGTGTTCAGAATGGTACCTCAGCTACATATGTTACCAGTACATTGTTAAATACTTATTTTGTTGATGTCATTGTAACGGATGCCAATGGATGCGCCGCAACATCTCCGGGAATTTCAAATACGGTTTATTCTGTACCTGTACCCACGCTGACAAGCTCTGATCCTGACAATATATTCTGTTCGGGAACAAGTATTACATTTAATGCCGGGGGAGGAACCATGTACAATTTCAGGGTAGGAGGAGCCAGTGTTCAGGATGGAACGGAATCAAGATACATTACAAACTCACTAACTGATGGTCAGGTATTAGATGTCATAGTCACTATACCAAATGGGTGTTCTGCCGCTTCAGCTGGCATAACAAATAGCGTCATTACTTCACCTGTTGCTGATGCAGGCTCTGATGGCGACGAGTGTGATCTGGACTTTACCTTTAAAGCAGTTCCAAGCATTGGGGCCGGAACATGGACTAAAACCTCAGGTCCGGGAACTCCAACATATAATCCTTCTCCTAACTCACCCACAGCAACTGTGACTGTTTCACAATATGGAGCATATACTTTTACCTGGACTGAAGTAAACAATACATGTTCTAGCAGTGCCACTGTAAATGTAAATTTCAATCAGGCACCTAAAGCCAATCCTGGCCCGGGAGGCAATAATTGCGGCCCTGATTTTTACTTTAAAGCACTTCCCAGTATAGGTATTGGTACCTGGAGTAAAATTTCTGGACCAGGTACAGCAACATTCTCACCTTCTGAAAACTATCCAACGGCTTTGGTTTCAATTTCAGAGTATGGGCAGTACACTTTCCAATGGAAGGAAGTAAACGGAATATGTTCAGATAGTGCATCTATTAACGTTACTTTTGTAGAAGCTGAGGCAGCAAATGCCGGTAATGGAGGCTTGGAATGCGATCTTGATTTTAAGCTTAATGCATTACCCGGATCCACAACTGGTACCTGGACTAAGGCCATCGGACCTGGTAACGCAGTTTTTAGTCCAAATGCGAATGATCCAAATGCTCTTGTAACGGTTGACACGGTTGGTGTTTATGATTTTGCATGGACGATAGTTAATGTTGCCTGTGAGTCGTCGGATATGGTGACAGTAACTTTCCGTAATTTACCGGCATTATCAGTTGAGAATGATACTACTATTTGCGAAGGAGAAACAGTTTATCTTAGAGCAACAGGCATTGGAGCTTTCCAGTGGAAGCCTGCTTCTCTGGTAAGTAATCCGAATCTAAATGACCCCACGGCTTTTCCTGATACTACAACTACTTTTAAGGTTACTCTGACAGATGGATACGGATGTGTAAACTCAGATTCAATAAAAGTAGAGGTTACAAAAAAACCTGTGGCCAATGCAGGTCCTGATCAGATTTTAGAGTATGAATTTGAAACAGCAATGCAGGCTACAGAACCGGGAGCCGGCGAGAAAGGTGTCTGGTCTTTAATTTCCGGTACCGGATTGATTTCTGATACGTTGAATGCAGGAGCAACAATTCAGGGACTTTCCGTGAATGACAACAAATTCTCGTGGAAAGTTTCCAATGGAGTATGTCCTGCTTCTATTGACACCGTTAACATTATTGTACACGATTTAAAAATACCGACTCTTATTACTCCAAACATGGATGGGAAAAATGATTATTTTGTCTTAAAAGGATTAAATCCATTTCAGACACAGCTTGTGATTTTCAACAGGAGAGGAGTTCAGGTTTATAAGAATGAGCATTACGACAATACATGGAATGGAATCGACTATAACGATAACCCTCTGCCAGACGATACTTATTTTTATGTTTTGAAAATACAAAACAACAAATCATATAGTGGATATATTGTAATAAGAAGATAAAATGAAAAAGATCGTAAAGACAATTTTGTTACTCCTTATACCGGCAGGCGCATTTGGACAACTGACACCGGTGAATTCCCAATATATTTTAAACCCGTTAATAATAAATCCGGCCTATGCTGGTAACAGAGGTGCATTAAATATTTCAGCTTTTTACCGGAAGCAATGGGTAGGTATAAGCGGTGCGCCAGAGACAATGACATTAACGGCTGATGCTCCTTATTTTGATGATAAAGTAGGATTTGGAGTTACAATTCTTACAGACAAAATTGGCGTAACAAGGGAAACAAAGCTTGTTACCAACTATGCTTATAAAATAAACCTGAAATATGGGACACTCTCATTTGGACTGGGTGCAGGCATTACAACGACAAATACCAAGTGGTCAGATCTGGTTGTAATAGACCCGGGAGATGAGTTATATCTTGTTGATTCACGGATATATGTTGTTCCTGATTTTAGCTTCGGGGTCCTATACACATACAACAATTATTTTGCAGGGTTTTCGATACCTAAGTTTTTAGGTCACGAATTTAATTATAACAGGAACAAGTATAGCATATCTGTCAGTCCGGGTCAAAATGGCTACATGCTCTCAGGTGGTTATCTTTACAGCATAAATGCAAAACTTAAATTCATGCCTTCCGCGCTTTTTACTTTCACCCCTGGCGAAAAAATACTTATGGATATCAATGCTCATTTTAACTATAATGATCGCTTTTGGTTTGGAGCTTCATACAGGAACGGGAGATCGCTTGCAGGATTGTTTCAATTCAAGGTTAATACACAGCTGAGGGTTGCTTATTCATACGATTTTGATTTTGGAAAACTTAGAACCTACAGCAATGGTTCGCATGAAATAATGTTAAGATATGAATTCCGTTATAAGGTGGATGTTGTTAACCCTCTTACTTTTTAATGGGATTTTTAGTTATTTTAAAAAATACTCTTGCGATCTTCAGAATTATGTCAGAAAGCTTTATATTCAAAATTTAAAATATTCCGGGTACTTTGACTTTTGGCACAATTGTTAAATAACCTTCAACTATGAATTACAAATTGGCAATAGGCATTCTGGTAGCATCTTTCTTTCAATCGTTGTTACTTGGTCAGAATGAGACGTATAGTATTAGAAAGGCTTTCTTCAGTTCTGATGTATACGATGAATTCTCACCCGTGTACTATCAAAATGGAATAGTCTTTTGTTCTAACCGAAATCTAAGCCTGTTAAATCGTTCAACAGATCAAAACAAAGGACTTTTTAAGATCTATTTCGTTGATACCACCCTTGATACGGATTGGCAAAGTGCCAGACTATTTTCAAAAAGACTAACAACTTCATTGAATGACGGCCCGGTTACCTTTAACAGATGGAGAGACACCATATATTTTTCAAGAAATCTGGAAGTAAGCAATAAATTAAGTGATGTATCCAATCCCAGGAACAGACTTGGTATTTTTAACGCTGTAAAGATTGATGGACAGTGGGCAAAAGTAAGGGATTTAAGGATTAATAACGAGTGGTATAGCGTAACAACGCCATGGCTTTCACCTGACGGTAAAAAATTGTTTTTTGCCTCTGACAAACCAGGAGGTTTTGGAGGATCTGACCTGTATTACAGTGAATGGAAAGAAGAGCGCTGGAATGACCCTGTGAATTTAGGTCCGGTTATTAATACTCAGAATAATGAATCTTATCCTTTCATTAATCCTGCCGGGGAACTATTCTTTTCTTCTGACGGACCACAGGGCCTGGGAGGCAAGGATATTTATTTTTCAAGATTTTCTGACTCAACCTGGCTTACTCCTGTACATATTGACGCGCCAATTAATTCGGTATCTGATGATTTTGGAATAATAACCGACTCGTTAATGAATAGTGGCTATTTCTCATCCAACAGGGATAAAACAATTGATATTTACTATTTTAAAACAAATTTTCCGCAGATTTTTTACACCAGTATTCAAAAGGAAAATCAATATTGTTTTAATTTTTCCGATAGCGGTTCAATAGCTATTGATACTCTAAACCTTCAATATTTATGGGATTTCGGAGACAGACAGGAAACCTCAGGTGAAGTAGTGAATCATTGTTTCCAGGGTCCTGGAGAATATTATGTAAAACTCGACATTGTTGAAAAATCCACAGGAGATATCTTCTTCTCCAAATTAAGCTTTAAAGTCGAACTTAAAGACTTTGAACAGCCATACATTAATTCCTATGATGTTGCCGTAAAAGAAGATTCAATGGATTTTGATGCACTTAAATCATATCTTCCCGGGTATAAAATTTTAAGTTTTTCATGGGATTTTGGTGATGGAACAAGGTTACAGGGGCCCAAGGTAAAACATGCTTTTGAAGACAAAGGAGAATATATGGTTAACCTGGGATTGGTACTGAAATCGGATTCTACCGGCGCAATTCGTAAAACAGGCTCATCAAAGAAAATTGCGGTTGTTAATGACCTGCCTGAAATATCATCATATCTGGCTAGAAAGACTTCTTCGAGAACATCTTATCCCGATATCTGGAAATATCCAAATGCCACAATTAAATCTATTTACTCAGCTGAGAAAGATTATAAAAAGGATGCGGTATTTCAGGTTATGCTAATTTCGTCCAAGACAAAGATTAATCTTCATGGTGATTTTTTCAAAAATGTTCCAAAGAATTATGAAGTTAAGGAAGTCTATAATAAAGATACGGAAATGTATTCTTATATTGTAGATCAGCAAATGAACCTTATGTATACATATATTGCTTTTAAGGAAATGGAAAAGGCAGGTTTTAAAAGTGTACATACAACAATTGAAATAATAAAAGATCCTGCTGAACAGGCTATTTTTAACATTAAAAAGATCTTTGGAACCTCAACAGATACTTATTTTGATAGTTATAACAGGCTGACATCAAGTGCATACCTTCTGCTTGATCAGATTATCAAAATATTGAATAAATATCCGGAGATAAAGCTGGAAGTTGATATATATACTGATAATACAGGATCGACTGATGACAAACTTAATTTATCTAAGAGATATGCCCAGATTATAACGAACTATTTGATAGGCAAGGGAATGGATGCCAGTCGGTTGGTTGCTAAGGGATTTGGAAGTACTAAACCTATTGCCTCCAATGAGCTTGAAGAAGGCAGGAATCTTAACCGCCGAATCGATTTTGTTGTATTAAGGTAGACATCCTGGCAGTGTACATATATTTATTTCTCTTATAAATAATTTCTAATAAGGAAGTAGAATAAACCAGTAATAAATTACTCCTATTGTTTCGCGAAGTGTTTTTAATATTTTATGTTTTCTCGATATGCGATCTCTAAAATCGGGCATAGAAATGATTCCTATTTCATATTTTTTTTTCAGGATCTTGTTATATGTCATCCATGTTCTCCTGGAATGGGTTCCCAATGTGAATATGTTTATTCCTGTTATCTTAATATCCGATTTGGCCAGCCAGTCACGAAAAGCCAGAGCACTTGTCAGGGTTCTGTTGAGATTAACTCTTTTACCCGGGACGGATGTAACAAGGGAAGAGTCTATGCCCAGTGATATCAGCCTGTCTCTGGCATTTTGAGCATATGAACTGAAATTATTGATAAATCTTCTCCTGCCATCTAATTTTCCAATATCATATTCAGAATTGTTTTGATAAGGTATCGTTATTTTTTTATCAATGGTTATATCTTTAACATATAGATTCCTGTCGCCAAAATCGCCTAATGCATCGTTAACAAACTGGACCATAATTGAATCAATATCTGTTAGTTTTCCTTTCCATGTTACTAAATACTTTTTCTTCTTTGTCGTGGCTGAGAAATTTCCTGCAAGAGAGTCATTCACATAAACATTAAATCGTGCTGCATTTTCACCACCTAATTCACTTACTGCATTAATCTCAATTTGATGATCGCGGATTCCATTATCAACAGAAATAACGTTTTTAGGATAAAAAATAAGGTATCCATCCATACTCATTATGCTATAATCAGGCGCACTGAGTCCTGTAGTAATTATATGGCTGTATTCTTTATTTTGAAACTCATTATATGCCATTTCAATAGCATAAGGAGGGAGCCATCCTTCGACCAGGAGAATATTAGCATTAACCCTGTCAGTTTTGGATAGTTCGTTTGAAAGTGAATTGATTAGGGGAAGAAATATAATACCTGAAAAGACGACAAAAATTATAAAAACTATAATTAAATTTTTCTTGGAAAGATGTTTTAACATTTGAAATAATTTTATACTCAAAGATAACAGTTACTTTTTTGATAAATAAATACAATATTGAAGATGACCCATATAAAATTAAAAAAACAAGAATCATAATTTAAAATGCAGACTTAATATTAACAACAAAAACTATACTTCTGTTCATGAAAATAATATCTGTTGTTGGGGCTCGCCCTAATTTTATGAAAATTGCACCGTTTATTGAAGCTATCAAAAAACATAATCAGATATCTGGCAATCATATAGAACATTTTCTTGTGCATACGGGTCAGCATTATGATGACCGAATGTCCCGTTACTTTTTTGAGCAACTGGAAATACCTGAAGCTGATATTAATCTTGGAGTAGGCTCAGGCAGTCACGCGGAACAGGTTGGAAACACCATGATTGAATTTGAAAAGGTACTGCGCGAAAAAAATCCTGACTGGGTTGTTGTTGTTGGCGACGTAAATGCAATACTCGCCTGTTCAGTTACTGCTAAAAAAGAACAGATTCTTTGTTGTCATATTGAAGCCGGTTTGAGGTCGGGGGATATGTCCATGCCTGAAGAAATTAATCGGTTGGTGGCTGACAGGATATCAGATCTTCTTCTTACTCCCGACAGACTCTCTTCTGAGAATTTAAGAAAAGAAGGCGTTCCCGATGATAAAATCAGATTTACCGGGAATATCATGATTGATACTCTGGAAAAGAACAGGAATAAAGCCGATAAACTGGATATTAAAGAGATTATCAGATCCAATTCTGTTGACGGGTCGCATATAAATACAAACAATTCCTTTGATCATGGCTTTGCAGTAATGACACTGCATCGCCCTTCCAATGTTGACAGAAAAGCGGTGCTTGAACCAATTGTACGCTTTATGATTGATGAAGTCTGTTCCACTATGCCTCTTATCTGGACAATCCATCCGCGTACACGTAAGATGCTTGAGACCTTTGGATTATTAAAAGAAGTAATGTCGCATTCGAACCTGGTACTTCTTGAACCATTAGGTTACCTCGAGATGCTCAAACTGAATATGAAAGCACGCATAATTTTAACCGACAGCGGTGGATTACAGGAAGAATGTACTGTTTTGGGAACGCCTTGTTTAACCCTCAGGTGGAATACTGAAAGACCAATCACTCTTAGCGAGCATGGTGGTGCAAGTGTACTTGTAGGTAATAACATTGACCTTATACGTGAAGAATATAAAAAAGCTATAAAAAAACCTCGTCTTCCTGTTAGTCCTGAACTATGGGATGGACACACAGCAGACCGCTGTTTAAGTGCTATTCTTGAATTTAAACAGGCAACATAAATATGTGGTAATAATAAAATATCAACTGATCAATAAATTTCTTAAGACATAATTTTTTTGTAATTATTCATCTGAATAAAAGTCTCTTAAAGTAACGATTAAATAATATGAATAGAATATTATCATTTTGCCTTTTGGTGCTGCCGCTTCAGATTTTTGGACAATCAAAAACAATGACAGGAGTTCCCATGTATATCTGGAGTAATGGTTGTGGCCCTACTTCAGTAGGAATGGTTATCGGTTATTATGATACTCATGGTTTTCCTGATCTTTTTCCTGGTGACGGATCGAACCAGAATGCCATAGATGATTATATTTCATCATATGATCACTATTTGGATTATTCCCTCCCGATAGATGATGAAACACCGACTATTTTACCTGACAATTCTGAGCTTCTTCCGGAAAACCAAAGACATCCTAATGATTGTATAGCCGACTATATGTATACATCCCAAAGTGCTGTAGGAAACAGATATGGATGGAGCTTGCCGGATGATATTATACCGGCATGGGAAAACTATATTTCGAATCAGGCTCCTAATTATGTTGGGACAGGACATAAATATGACTTTACCGATTTTCCAATGGATTCACTGGTAAGTAATATTGATCGCAACCGGGCGATGGTTTTTTTGGTTGATTATACCGGTGATGGTGTTTATGATCATTTTGTTACTGTTATCGGATATAAAAAGCAATTAGGGATAAACTATTACAGATTCTATGATACATGGGAGGGTGATGGTTTGCAGGAACAAAGATTTCAACAAATGGCAGATGGTGTATCATGGGGTGTATTAGATTGTTATACATTTGAGGTCCATTTTAAATTACCTGCCGATGCAGGAAGCATCTCTGGTCCCACAAACGTTTGCAAGGATCAGACAGCAGTTGTTTACTCGGTACCGGTAATTGCAGGGGCTACATCATATATATGGACACTGCCCTCAGGAGCAACCGGGAGCAGTACAACCAATAGTATATCGGTAGATTTTGGATCAACCGCGGTATCGGGAAGTATCACGGTAAAAGGCCATAATGATAACGGTGACGGACTGCCTTCTTCTTTCGCTGTAACAGTTTCGAGCCCCCTTTCTGCACCGGGTTCTATTTCAGGTCAGGCAAGTGTATGCCAGGGTTCGAATCAGGTTTACAGTATAACTCCGCTTTCAGGCGCAGTTTCATATACATGGACGCTCCCATCGGGATGGAGTGGCACTTCAACCACTTCATCAATCACAGCTACTCCCGGAGCCAGCGGTACGATTTCTGTTGTAGGGAATAATGCGTGCGGTTCAAGTAGTCCAGGTACTTTGAATGTAACTGTTTCAAGTGCCCCGGCTCAGCCTGGACCCATAACAGGAGGAACTTCCGTATGTCAGGGTTCACAACAGGTATATAGCATAGCATCGGTAACAGGAGCAACTTCATATACATGGTCGCTACCTTCAGGATGGAGCGGTACTTCAAATTCAGAGACGATAACTGCTACTGCAGGGACTACAGGAGGAACAATCTCAGTTACCGCAAATAATACATGCGGATCAGGTACTGCCCGAAATTTGACTGTATCAGTAATTAACCTTCTGACTCAGCCGGGAACTATAAGCGGCGGGACTAATGTCTGCCAGGGCTCAAGCCATGTTTACAGTATAGCATCGGTGTCAGGAGCTACCTCATATACATGGACTTTACCTTCAGGATGGAGTGGCAACTCAACTACGGAATCAATATCTGTAACTGTAGGTTCCGTTGGAGGTACAATTTCAGTAATAGCTAACAATGCATGTGGTTCCAGCAGCCCAAGAAATCTTTCCGTGAATGTTTCCACAGTCCCGAACCAGCCTGGAGCAATAACCGGAGGTACATCAGTTTGTCAGGGTTCTGACCAGGTCTATTCTATATCATCAGTTCCGGGTGCCACTTCATATGTATGGACCTTACCATCAGGATGGACCGGCAGTTCAAACTCAGAATCAATAACAGCAACTGTTGGTTCAGCTGGAGGTACAATATCTGTAGAGGCAAATAATGCCTGTGGGCTAAGCACAGCCCATAATCTGTTAGTAATTGTCTTGACAGTTCCTGCTCGTCCTGCCTCAATTACTGGATTGACCAGTGTTTGTCAGGGTTCGGACCAGGTTTACAGCATATCCTCAGTGTCAGGTGCAACTTCATATACATGGACCTTACCCTCGGGATGGAGCGGCACTTCTAATTCAGAATCCATAACAGCAACAGCAGGCGCCAGTGGAGGGATTATTTCAGTAACAGCAAATAATTCATGCGGATCAAGTGCCGTTCGCAATCTGAATGTTACTGTGACTTCAATCCCTGATCAGCCTGGTCCTATAAGTGGACTTACCTCCATCTGCCAGGGTTCAAACCAGGTTTACAGCATATCCTCAGTAGCGGGAGCAACTTCGTATACATGGACCTTACCATCGGGATGGAGCGGCACTTCTAATTCAGAATCAATAACGGCTATTGCAGGCGCAACTGGCGGTACTATCTCCGTTACTGCCAATAATTCATGCGGTTCAGGTATTTCTAGAAACCTGAATATCTCAGTTACGCCACTTATGGTACAGCCTGATCCGATAGCCGGCGAAACAATTGTATGTCAGGGTTCTGACCAGATTTATAGCATTTCATCAGTTCCTGGAGCGACTTCCTATATATGGAATCTTCCATCGGGATGGTCAGGGTATTCGGATTCTGAGTCAATAACAGCAACAGCAGGCGCAAGCGGTGGTACTATCTCTGTTATAGCAAATAATTCTTGTGGTTCAGGCACGCCTCGTAACCTGAGTGTGACAGTTATAACAACCCCTGACCAACCAGGCGCAATATCCGGAGCAACAACAGTTTGCCAGGGTTCCAGTCAGATTTACAGTATAAGCCCTGTAACGGGCGCATCTTCATATACATGGACCCTGCCTTCCGGATGGAGCGGTAATTCATCTTCAGAATCAATAACCACAATAGCTGGCTTAGCAGGAGGAAATATTTCAGTTACAGCAAATAATTCATGCGGATCGCGTATACCGAGTAACCTTAGCGTATCAGTTTCGACTGTTCCTTCCCAGCCAGGTCAGATAACAGGCCTTGCTTCAGTTTGCCAGGGTCAGGCATCAGTGACTTATACAGTACCAGTTATTGCAGATGCCACTTCCTATATATGGACTCTTCCTTCAGGAGCGACCGGGACAAGCACAACTAATGCGATTACAGTAAATTTCAGTACTTCTGCAGTATCAGGAAACGTAACAGTAAAAGGTAATAATTCATGCGGAACAGGTAACTCATCATCACTCTTTGTAAACGTAAATCCAATTCCGCCTGCACCAATAATTACTTTAATTGATAATGTTCTTCATTCCAATACTCCGATGGGTAATCAATGGTATAATCAAAGCGGACTGATAGAGGATGCTGTAAATCAGGATTACACTGTGATGGAAACGGACCATTATTATGATATTGTGACATTAAATGGATGTGTTTCTGACCTATCAAATATTATATATGTTGTAGTGACTGGAATAGAATCAACTGAAGTTGACACGCCTGTTAAAGTATATCCCAATCCTGTAAAGAATGAATTAATTATTGAGAAACCAGGTAATACGGAAAGCATAAAATTTGTTATTTCTAATTCATTGGGTCAGATCGTATTTACAGGGAATTTAGTTGAGAAAACTATAGTACCAACATCTGGCTTTTACCGTGGTATCTACATACTTAAAATCGGAAATGGAAATTCTTTTGTCATAAAGAAAATTATTAAAGAATAGCCTTCGGATCAGTTCCATTTATCTGTTTCAGTTTTTTCTTCAAACCTTAAATAAAAATCTCAAGAATGAAAAAAGTTGGAGTTTCTAAAATCCAGAAACAATTCTGGATTTTAAATGAGATTTATCCTAACAGCGGGGCTTATAACCTATTCTCAGTATTCAGGTTAAGCACACCACTCGATCCTGAATATTTAAGAATAGCTGTCAAAACTGTTATTGACAGGCATGAACCATTAAGGACATCTTTTGAATTTAGGGATAATGAACTGTTACAGTTAATAAAAACTCCTGAAGAAACAAAAATTTCAATAGCTGAAGTCAATACAGAACAAAATTATGATGAAGAGAATGTTCATACCGATATAATCAATGAAGTCAACAGTCCATTTGACCTTTCAAGGGCCCCGCTATGCCGGGTTACGATGTTTCATTTTAAAAACCGTATCTCAGTTCTTACAATTGTTTTTCATCATATTATTGTTGACGTCAGATCCGAGGGCATTTTTGCAAGAGAATTCTGTGAAGTATACAATTCACTGGCCAGGAAGACGGAAAATCAATTAGATGAGGTACCTTTTCAGTATTCAGACTATATAAGTGAAATCACTCCCTGGTATTCAACTGATCAGTATTTGAAAAAACTTGAAGAACTGGTTCTTGATAATCCTGATCCGGATACGAAAATTCAGCTTCCAAACGAATTTATTACAGGGAAAGAAAGCGATATACATGGATCGGAGGTTTTTTTCAAAATTGATAACCAATTAACCTCTAAGGTTAAAGAATACTGCAAAAATAATAATATTAATCCTTACAGATTTTTCCTTGCGGCCTATGCTATCCTTTTAAACAGGCTGAGTGAGCAGGAAAATGTTTATATCGGACTTCCTTTAACCAACAGGACCAGACCGGTAAGCAAAGCAACTTTTGGATGTTTTATTAATGCGCTGCCAATGCTTGTCGATTTTTCGACCGACAAAAGCATGTCTGGTGTGCTGGCTGAAGTAATTACATCTCTTTCAAAGCTACTTGAGAGACAGGAGGTGCCATTCACCGATCTGGTTAATATGACGCGGGATGAGAGCAACACAACCATTAATCCATATTTTCAGACAGGCTTTGCCTTTAAACCTCCTATGCAGCTTGAACTGGATAACATAACTGCAAAACCATTAAAAGTTGAAAAGAAGGAAAACCAGGCTGAATTTGATTTTTTACTGACCCTTTATCCCGAGAATGAGATTTTTGTTGGTTATGTAACCTACTCTAAACAATTATTTAAAAGAGAAACCATCAAAAGATGGATAGATATATATAACCGCATTGTCATTCAATTAATTGAATCTCCCGAACTGCCGATAAGCCAGGTTGATATAATTACTGAGGAAGATAAAAAGAGGTTGTCGGAATTTAATAATACGGAAGCATCTGTTCCTGATTTGTTGATTAATAATCTTATTGAGAAACAGGCTAACCTTACACCATTAAAAACGGCTGTCGTTGCAGGTGAGAGAAATCTAACATACAAAGATCTGGACTCTCAGTCAAATCAGCTGGCGAATTATCTGATTGAACTTGGAGTGAAGTCCGGAGATTCCGTAGGGGTATGCATAGAGCGATCAGTGGATATGGTAGTTTCCATACTGGGTGTCCTCAAGGCTGGGTGTTGCTATCTTCCCATAGATCCTTCATTTCCTGATGACAGGATCAGGTACATGTTTGAAGATTCCGGGGCAAGTGTTCTTATTTCACAAAGCTCACTGAAAGATAAGTTCCAAAACTTTGGTAAGATTTCAATAGTACTGACAGATTATGATAGGGAGAAAATAGGTAAAAAGAGCACAAATAAGCCTTCATTAACACTTACACCCCATTCACTTGCTTATATTATTTACACATCAGGATCTACAGGAAAGCCGAAAGGTGTGAAAGTGCATCATCAGTCGGTGGTAAATTTAATTGAAAGCATGTCAAATGTTCCTGGTGTAAAAGCGGATGATAAACTTCTTGCAGTCGTTACATTATCATTTGATATGTCGGTGTATGAGCTTTATGTTCCTTTATCAAGGGGAGCAACAATTGTTATAGCAAGTTCCCAGGAGACAAAAGACGGACAGGCATTAATGGACCTGATTGAAAAACATGATATTTCCATGCTTCAGGCTACGCCTTCACTTTGGAACATCCTGTTAAATAATGGATGGAAAGGGAAAAATAATCTGCGAGCATTTTGCGGGGGAGAGGCACTGACTAAAAACATGGTTCGTCAGATATTACCTATGGTATCGGAATTCTGGAATTGCTATGGTCCGACGGAGACAACAGTCTACTCAACATGTATCAGGGTTACAGACCCTGAGGCGCCTATATTGATTGGAAAACCAATCAATAATACAAGGATTTATATACTTGATAAATCGAATAATCAACTTCCGGTGGGATTGACAGGGGAGGTATGCATCGGGGGACTGGGTGTTACAAAAGGGTATAATAACCAGCCTGAACTTACAGCTGAGAAGTTCATTACATACAAAAATGGTGAGGTCATTTATAAAACCGGGGACCTCGGCAGATTTCTTGAAGACGGTAATGTGGAGTTGTTTGGGAGGAAGGATAACCAGATCAAATTAAGAGGATTCAGAATAGAGCCGGGAGAAGTTGAAAGCCTGCTTTCGCATCTAACGGGTGTAAGGGAGGCCGTTGTAACGCTTCATAAGTTTGAGGAAGGTGATGAACGAATTGTGGCATTTTTAAATGCAGATTCATCATTTGATATGACCGGTAGTGATATAAGCAATTCGTTGGCACAGCATCTACCGGCTTACATGATACCATCATTCTATCAGATTTCAGATGGTTTCCCAAGGCTTCCAAACGGGAAAATAAATAAGAAAAATCTTATATTTGAATCAGGTGAATATGAAGCAGATCAAGCTATAGATCTTGATTCGCTCTCCTCAACACAGAAGAAGTTAGTTAAAATCTGGGAGGATATACTGAAAATAAAAAGCATCAATCCTTCAGCTAATTTCTTCGACACAGGAGGTAATTCACTTTTAGCTATCAGAATACTCAATAAGATTAAAGAAAAGCTTGGTTTTGCCATCTCTTTTAAGGATTTCATAGCCCATCCTACAATTATAAAGTCAGGGAACTGGATAGATGCTCAGTATAAAACCGCAGAGAAAGTTATTGAACTTAAACATCTTGCCTCAACAAAAAATCTTCCATTATCATTTAACCAGAAAAGGTTATGGCTTATTTCAAAGTTGCAACCGGATATCCCTTCATATATTATTCCCTATACTTTTAAACTTATAGGGAATCTGGATCTTGAAATATTAAAGAAGAGCATAGATATTCTATTTCAGAGACATCACATAGTTTTCTCAGTAATAAAAGAAGTAAATGGCGAGCCATATTGTGATATCGTAAAATCAAAAATTGATATATCATTGATTGATTACACGGGCTTGCCGGAAAATGAAAAATCAGAAAAGGTAAATGATATTTTTATTGCTGATTCGAAGAAAATTTTTAACCTGGAGAATGGGCCCCTGTACCGGTTGTATCTTATAAAGACCGCTTCTGATGAATTCTATTTCCGGATCAGCCTTCATCATATCATTTTTGATGGCTGGTCATGGTCGGTCCTTGCAAAAGATTTGAACACTTTTTACAACAGTTTGCTGAAAGGCGAAAAAATACACCTTGAAAAGCTTGAATTTCAGCAATATGACTATGCTGAATGGGAAAAAGGCCCTTTGGGTTCGAGAGGAAAGGATGAATCAATAGAATTCTGGAAAAAAACCCTGGAGGGAGCTTCCCCGATATTGAACTTCCCGTATGATTTTAAGCGCACTGAGGAGTCATCAGGAAGGGGAAGAGGCGAAACCATTCAACTATCAGAGGAGTTATCTGAAAAACTGCGAATGATGAGCAAAACTGAGGATACATCACTCTTTGCGATAATGTTGAGTGCATTTTGTATCCAGCTTCAAAAATATTCGGGCGAAGATGATATCAATATTGGTCTGCCTGTTGCTTACCGCCCGCATTCAAAGCTTGAGAACATATTCGGGATGTTCGTAAATACGGTGGTAGTACGACTCAGAACTGAAAAGGAGAATTCTTTCAGGGATATAATTCGCATTACGAATGAAGCAGCACTTAATGCCATAGCACATGAGGATCTACCATTTGAGGAGGTTGTAGAGATTGTAAATCCCGAACGATCAACCAATGCAAATCCATTATTTCAGATTGCCTTTGCCTGGCAGAATAATCTTGATGAACCTATAAATTTTGAGGGCATCAGGAGTGAAAAGATAACTGCAAAAGATAAGACCTCAATATTTGATATAACATTGGCCATGTGGGAAAATGGCAGCCATATTGAAGGCGAAATAGAATGTAATCTCGATCTCCTCAGAAGTGATACAATTTTAAGATTCAGGGAAAACATGATCCATTTGCTGGAATCCCTTGTTGAAAATCCTGACACAGAACTTTCTGAAATCTCTATTGTGTCAGAAAACGACAAAAAGCTGATTGAAAAATTCAATAAAACAGATGTAACTATACCTAACTTATTAGTTCATGATTACTTCGATATTCATAGTAAAAATATTCCCGGAAAAACAGCTCTTATTTCAGGGACCACCCATTTGACATATCATGAATTGGATGTCCAGTCAAATCAACTTGCACAATATCTGATCTCCATCGGAGTGGTACCGGGAGATATTGTGGCAGTTTGTCTGGAAAGATCTGCAGAGATGATTGTTTCATTCCTGGGAATTCTGAAAGCAGGAGGGTGCTATCTGCCTTTTGACCCTGTATTGCCTGATGACAGAATAAATTATATGTTTGAAGATTCCGGTGCAAACGCGCTTATAACTCAAAGCTCGCTTAAAAATAAATTTGACAGGTTTGCATACGCTAAGATTGTATTAGCAGATGAAGACAAGGAAAAAATTTCTGAATGCAATAATGAAAAGCCTGTTATAAAAATAGACACTCAATCGCTTGCTTATGCAATTTACACATCAGGATCGACAGGTAAACCAAAAGGAGTAATGATACATCACGAAGGAGCAGTGAACTGGATACAGGGTTTTTCAAAAGTGCCCGGAGCAAACGAAAAAGATAACCTGCTTGCAGTTGCCTCCCCCTCCTTTGATATGTCTGTAGCAGAAATTTTACTTGCATTATCTACAGGAGCAACCTTAATATTCCCAAGTCTTGACGATGTT
This sequence comes from uncultured Rikenellaceae bacterium, assembly GCA_964446825.1. Taxonomy (GTDB): domain Bacteria; phylum Bacteroidota; class Bacteroidia; order Bacteroidales; family VadinHA17; genus LD21. Next base: position 2,427 of record CAYUQR010000066.1, on the reverse strand, counting down.
AAAGATGGACTGTCAATGATAAAGATAATTGATGAGCATGATGTTACAATATCTATGGCAACTCCATCACTTTGGACTGTACTCCTGGATAATGGATGGAAAGGTAAAGGAAATCTCAGAGGAATATGCGGAGGTGAACCATTAACATTTAACCTTATTCAACGGATACTTCCTAAGGTAAAGGAATTCCATAATTATTACGGTCCTACTGAAACAACAATTTGCTCAACAGGAACCAGGATAACCGGTAAAGAGGACACTATTACTATTGGAAAGCCGATGGATAATACCAAAGTCTATTTTCTGGATAAATATAACCATGTACTTCCTATAGGTGTAACAGGTGAATTAGCAATAGGAGGACTTGGGGTATCAAAAGGCTATATAAACAGACCTGATTTAACCGCTGAAAAGTTTATCCCATTTGAAAATGATCAGGTAATCTATAAAACCGGAGATCTTGGCAGGTTCCTTCCGGATGGAAATATAGAACTCTTCGGAAGAATTGATACCCAGATCAAGCTGAGGGGATTCAGGATAGAACTGGGAGAGATTGAGAATCAGGTTTCACTTTTGCCAGGCGTTAAAGAGTCGGTGGTTAAGGTTCACAAATTTGGACCTAATGATGAACGCCTTGTGGCATTCATGAATGTTGACAATGAATTTAAACTTACCAATGAGGAGATCATTGGATCTTTATCCCAGAATCTGCCTTCATACATGATACCCTCCTTTTTTCAGACATCTGATGGATTTCCCAGACTTCCAAACGGTAAAACAAACAAGAAAGCTCTTATACTTGAAAAAGATAAAGCGGAACGTGAGCAGAAGATAGATTTTAGTTCACTTACTGAGACACAGAAGAAATTATATAATATCTGGAAGGACATTTTGAAAATTGAAAATATCCAGCCTGCCGGAAATTTCTTTGATATCGGAGGCAATTCATTGTTAGCAATCAGGATCCTGAACAAAATCAAGGAAGAACTTGGATTCATAATGTCTTTTAAAATATTTATTGCTAATCCCACAATTGTTCTTTCGGCAAATTATATTGACAGTCAATCTCAAACAGCAGATAAAACCATTGCGCTTGTCCATCTTACGGAAACAACAAATCTTCCTCTTTCATTAAATCAGAAAAGACTCTGGCTGATATCCAAATTACAGCCTGACACTCCTTCTTACATTATTCCTGTTACATATAAATTTTCAGGAGACCTTAATATTGAAATATTCAAAAAGAGCATCAATATTTTATTCCAGCGGCATCACGTTGTATTTTCTACTATTAAGGAGGTTAATGGGGAACCATGTTGCGATATTACTCCATCGGAAGTAAATATTTCATATATTGATTACTCAGGACTATCTGAAGATAAAAAATCAGTAAAGATCAATGACTTGATCAATACGGATTCCAGGAAAATTTTTAATCTTGAAAAAGGACCTTTATACCGTTTGTTTCTTATAAGGACCGGGAATGATGAGTATTACTTCAGGATGAGTATTCACCATATTATTTTTGACGGTTGGTCGTGGTCGGTTTTTGCAAAAGATCTTAATAAAATTTATAACAGCTTACTAACTGGCAGTGATGCTAAACTTGAAACTATTGATTTTCAGCAGTATGACTTTGCACACTGGGAAAAAAGTTTTGCCGGATCAAAAAATGAAGCAGAATCAATTAAATTCTGGAGGGAGACTTTAGAAGGAACTTCCACTGTACTTAATTTTCCATACGATTATCAACGTACCGAGGAACCGACAGGAAAGGGCCTCTGCGAGACTTTCCAACTCTCAAAAGAGATATCTGATAAAATCAGGCTCATAAGTAAAGAGGAAAATGCCTCACTGTTTGTGACATTGCTGAGTGTCTTTGGGATGCAGATGCATAATTATTCAGGCGAGGATGATATTAATATCGGGTTGCCTATTGCTTACAGGCCGCATTCGAAGCTTGAGAATATATTTGGAATGTTCGTGAATACAGTTGTTATAAGGCTTCAGTATGAAAAAGAATCTACTTTTAAGAAAATCATTAACCTGACCAACGAGGCTGCACTTAACGCCATTGCACATCAGGATCTTCCTTTTGAAAAGGTTGTTGAGATTGTAAATCCTGACCGTTCTTCAAATGCTAATCCATTGTTCCAGGTTGGATTTATATGGCAGAATAACCTTGACGAACCTCTCAGACTTAACGGGGTCAGTAGTGAAAAGGTTACAGGGAAAGAAAGGACTTCAGTTTTTGACATTACAATGTCACTATGGGAAAATGGTGATCATATTGAAGGTGAAATTGAATATAATACCGATATTCTTAAAAATGACACTATAATACGCCTGATAGACAATTTCAGGCACCTCGCTCAATCAGCAGTTGAAAATCCGGCAGTAGCAGTCTCTGAATTATCCCTGCTATCA
>CAYUQR010000065.1:0-19791 GCA_964446825.1 uncultured Rikenellaceae bacterium | reverse complement strand
CCAGGGGGATGAGGTAAATCTCATTTCTTCCTCATAGCTTTCTCCTCTCCTCCAGGTGAACTCAGTACAAACCCGGTCACTTCACCTTTATCATTGACGTTAAATTCTATTGTATAACCTTCCATATATTTTATTGCAAATTTACTTTTTGAAACTGGTGTCATTTCCATTTCCGGTTGTTCCGGGATAATCAGAAAGAGTGTTTTATCATTTTTAAGTGTTACATTGACCGTTTCTTCGTCAAAGTCATATTCACCGGCATATTTCTGTAAGTCAGCTGCTGAAACTTCTTCATTTTCAGAAGTTTTAGTTCTGCCAGGAAGTTTGGATTTCACATAATCTGCCTGTTCAGTCATTCCTTTTGATTGTTTGCTCATGGCTATTCCGTTTAAAATCATGCCATTGAAATAGGGGAAAATTTGCTGACGATACTGTTCTGGTATAGTATCACGAAAGTTGACAATCATATCAATACCTTTTTTGAAATTAGCCGGATCCTGTATTCGCTTCAGGTAATTGGCAAAAGGTTGCAGGATCATGAATTTCTCATTACCGAACGGCAGGTTATCAAATCGCGTTGCAAGAGAATCAAAGTCATTCTCACCGGAGTATGTAAATAATATATTAGTTACTGCCTCAGAAAGTGATCCCTTAACATGCTGGCCTCTCAGAGATCTGGCCTTTTCCAGTGCAGCTGCAGTATCAATAGTACCAAGCGCAATGAGTGCACTTCCAGCAATTGAATACGATGAATCGCTGATTGATTTCAGAAACAAAGGTTTATATGATGGCTTTTTATATTTTCCAAGAGCCTCAATGGCACTGGCTCTCACAAGTGAATTCGGATCACTCACTGCCATTTCAGCGAGAAGTGGTTCAACAGATTTTTTCACTGAATCATTCTGCAGATATAATTTTTTCACTGCATAGGAGCGTAATCCATGATACCTGTCCTGCATAGCGGTCTCCATAAATTCAAGGGCTTTATGATCATCGCTCTGATTTTTAGCCGCAAAATCAATGGCTTCCCTCCTGTCGAGATATAATCCTGCATAATTATATTGGAAAATGTAATTATCCATTGTCTTATGATCATCTTTTACGCACAGGAGTATCTTGTCTCCATCAAAGTTGATCAGATCAGGCCTGGTGACAAATGGAAATGTAAATGAATCCACTTTGTTATCGAGCCAAACCTTGTAGCGTTTTTTCCCGCCTTGCTGATAAACATCAATAGCAACAGGTAACTTAAAAATTTTATCAGGTTGATTCTGTTTCACAACAACAGTAGCTGTCTTACCAGCATCATTAAAATTATAACTGATATCAAGTATAGGGTGTCCGCTCCCGAAATACCATTCATTCCAGAACCAGTTCATGTCCTGACCTGTTACCTGTTCAAAAGCAAGACGCAGATCATGTGCCTCACTGGTGCCAAATTTGTGCGTATTCAGATAAAGATTCAACGATTTATAGAAAGCACTGTCGCCTACATAGTACCTTAACATATTTAAGATGCGTCCTCCCTTCTGGTAACTCACTCTGTCGAACACCTCTTCACGGTTTTTGTAATAAAACCTTACCAGGTCCTTTTTATCGCTCCTGCTCGATAAATAGGTCTGTAAGCCCTCATAATTATGTTCGTCACCAGCATCTTTCCCATGCTTGTACTCATCCCATAAAGTTTCGCTGAGGTCAGCAAACGATTCATTCATTGTAATATTACTCCAGCTCTCGGTGGTGACATAATCTCCGAACCACTGGTGAAACAATTCATGTGCAATACCATCTTCCCAGTTGTTACCATCAACAAGTTGCCGTGCATCCTGTTGGGCAAATGAACCATGAACAGTTGCAGTTGTATTTTCCATGGCACCGCTTACATAGTCCCTCACAGCGATCTGAGAATACTTCTGCCATGGATAATCAACTCCGGTAATTCTCGAATAAAAGGCGATCATCTCCGGAGTAAGCCCGAATATCTTTCGCGCAACCGGAGCATACTCCTTCTCTACATAATAACTTACCTCTTTACCCTTATACTGGTCTTTAATGACAGAAAATTCTCCTACTGCCATCATCATGAGATAAGGTGCATGGGGCATATCCATCAGCCAGGTATCGGTACGGGTGCCGTCCTTATTCTTTTTACTCCTGACCATTAACCCGTTGGAAAGAGTCAGGTACTTATCACGTACAGTCATACTGATTTCATCAGTCGTTTTCTGATCAGGTTTATCAATAGTAGGTACCCATCCTGAATTGGATTCTGTTTCTCCCTGCGTCCATATCTGGGTTGGTTTGTCCTTTTCGGTACCAAGCGGATTTATGAAATAAAGTCCTTTGGCTCCTGAGATTGCTGCACTGCCACGAGTTTTGCTTTCGTTTGGTTTAGCTATGTAGTTAATAAACAAAGTATAATTTTCACCGCCTTTATATGTCCTGTTGAGCGTTATATGCAACTTCATCCCGTCGTAGGTATATTGAAGCGGAAGATTCTTCCTGCCCTGCACCAGCGATACTTCCAGGATGCTCATGTTCTTAGCGTCAAGTGTAAGGGAATCTGTAGGATAAAAATGGGGATGTAATGTCACCCATTCCTTTCCATACATCCACGATTTTGAATAGTCAAAGCTGACATCAAGTTTTGTGTTTACCAGATCATTTATTTTGGTTGCGCTGGCCCTGTAGATAGTCTCCCATTTTTCCTTTTTGCCAGAATTTCCAGGCTGTGAAAAACAGATAAATGAAATGAGCAGAAGTATGCCTGTAAGGATTTTTTTCATGTTGTTTGATTTAATATATTAATTATTTGAGGTCTGCAGTATCCCTTTCTTTATAAGTTTATTGGTTCTGCGACGTTGTCTTTTTATATTTCTTGAATAGATTATCAGGTACATGACCGGGATCATCACCAGGGTAATAAAAGTTGCAAAACTCAAGCCAAAAATTATAGTCCATGACAGAGGCCCGAAAAACATAACATTATCACCTCCAAAGTGAAGTTGTGGATTAAGCTTTGTTAATAAGGTCGAGAAATTGATGTTCATTCCAATGGCCAGAGGAATAAGCCCCAGAATAGTAGCCGTTGCTGTTAGCACGACAGGAGTTATTCTTGTTTTCCCTGCTTCTATTATCGCAGCACGTGTTTTTGCTCCTCTCTTTTTAATCACATCGGTAAATTCAACAAGCAATATTCCGTTCCTCACAACAATACCTGCAAGGGCAACAATACCCATTCCGGTCATGATCACAGAAATTGTCATACCGAATATCATATAACCCAGCAGCACGCCTATCAGACTGAAAATTACCTCGGAAATAATTATGAGGGCCTTTGACATGGAATTGAACTGGGTAATCAGAATAAACATTATCAGGAAAAGCGATAGTATCATAGCTTTTGAAAGAAATATCATTGATTCCTGCTGATCTTCCTGTTCACCGGTAATACGGATATCAACTCCTGTTGGTGATGTGAACTGAGGCAAGGCCTTCCTAATCTGTGCATTTATCTCGTTAGCGTTGAAACCATCGAGTACATTCGAAGATAATGTTATCACCCGTTTAAGGTTAAGTCTGTTTATCTGCCCGAAACTGTTTACATAATCAATGTGCGCAACCACCGACAAAGGTATCTGTCTTATTAGTCCGGAATTCATGTCCCTGTACGTAATTGTAAGGTTAAGCAGTTGTTCAATATCTTCGCGCTGATCCTTTTTAAAACGCAGCATTATAGGGAACTGGTCCTCTCCTTCCCTGTACCTTGAGATTTCCTTTCCAAGCTGACCCGTACGTATTGCATCACCGACCGTACCTGCTGATATGCCTTCAAAATTAGCCCTTTCCCTGTCGAGATTCACAATTAGTTCAGGTTTTGATGAGGCAAAATCAGATTTAAGTTCCTCTATACCACCAATCTGCAAAGAATCGATATATCTTTGAAAACGCCTTGATGTCTTGTCAAGTAAAGAAAGGTCATCTCCGGAAATCTCAATGTTAACGGGTTTACCTGTAGGTGGACCCATTTTAGTCTTATCCACAACGATTTCTGCTCCCGGAATATCCTTAACCGCTTCCCTGAACCTGTTCATATACTCGCCGGTATTCTTTCCCTTCCTGTATTTGAATTCAACAAAATTCACTCCAATTTTAGCAAGGTTCGACGATTTACTTGAATTATCAAAATTATTATCAGAAGCCAGGAATGCCACGTTGGTAACCATCGATTCCACAAGCGGATTATTCTCTCCCATAACATTCATTATCCGGCGTTCAACAATACGGGCCACGGAATCTGTAACCGAGATGTCGGTGCCTATTGGCATCTTAATATAGGTATAAATAGTATTTGGCTGGTTATCAGGGAAAAAGACAACCTTAGGCTTTACAATATTGTTCAGTATCATTGTGAAAATAAATAAACCCACCATTCCCCAGAGTATTTTTGCCGGACGTTTCCCTTTCAGTACCCATTTAAGGAGATTTTCATACTTCATCATCATGGCAGGAATGAAATGTGTCTGGAACCTTCTTAAAACCTTATATCCGAACAATTGATGTGCCAGAAATGAGAAGTCGATGAAGAGCAGGAGGTTGCCCAGTAAAGGTAACCTTGCTACATGAAGCAGGACTACAATGAGTGCTCCTGCCAGCGATATTTTGTAAACCGTAGGTAATGGGACAGGTCGTTCTTCATCATCATGTTTCATAAAATCTACCGCGAATACCGGGTTGAAAATGTATGCAACAACCAGAGAAGCAAACAGAGTGATAATCAAAGTCACCGGGATGAAAACCATGAAACTTCCCACAACACCGGGCCAGAACGCCAGCGGGAAGAATGGGGCAAGGGTTGTAAGGGTTCCTGAAAGGATTGGTTCAAATACTTCACCAGCAGCATATTTTGCTGAGAGTTTTATATCCATTCGTGTCTGCCTGTGCACCCTGTGAGTGTTCTCAATAACAACAATCGCATCGTCGACAACAATTCCAAGGGCAAAGATGAAGGAAAACATTACCAGCATATTCATGGTAAAACCAATCCAGGGCAATACTATATATGCAATAGCCATTGAGAGCGGAACAGAGAATCCAACAAAAATTGCATTTACCAGGCCCATGAAGAACATAAGTACAATCACCACAAAGATAAAACCGAGTATTATGGTATTATTCAAATCTTTTAGTGTGTTCCTTGTATATCTTGACTGATCGCCTGTTACCTGTACAATCAGGTTGGTGGGAAGTACAGTCTTCTGCATATCAGTGATTATTGCCTTTATCTTATCTGATGCATTAAGAAGGTTTTGTCCGCTTTTCTTTATCACGTTAAGGGTGACCACATTCTTCCCATTGAAACGTGCATAGTTCTCCGGAGTATGATATCCGTCGCGCACAACAGCTATATCCCTGATTTTCACCAATGCACCGCTTGCAGTTGTAATTATTATATTTCCAATCTCATCTACATTTTTCACTTCACCCACGACCCTTATGGAGCGGCTCATTCCCTGAAGGTTAATATTGCCACCCGAAACAGTCATATTATTCTGGCTAACTGCCTGTTCAACATCTCTGAAAGTAAGATTTGCGGCCTGCATCTTATACATATCAACATCGATCTGAATCTCGCGGTCAAGTGCACCGCCAATTTCAACCCTTGTAATTTCGGGAAGACTCTCTATCCTGTCCTTCATGTCGTCAGCGTACTTTTTAAGCCTGTCCAGAGGAATATCTCCCGAAAGGTTAATATATTGAATAGGTATTTCTGACAGATCTATTTCCATCACTGAAGGATCGATGAAAGAGGGATCGTTGGGTAGATCCTTTTTGGTCTTATCAACAGCATCCTTTACCCTTTGCTTGGCTTCCTTGATATCAATACCGGTATTGAATTCAACAATTATTGCAGAAAAATCCTGTATCGAACGCGATGTGATCTTTTTGACATCGCTGATTGATTTGAGATTCTTTTCCAGCGGTCGTGTAACAAGGTTCTCCATATCCGATGGAGAAGTGCCTGGATATATGGTATTCACATATATTGTTGGTATAACTATATCTGGGATCTGTTCCTTTGGGATTGTGATATAGTTAATTACCCCAAAGACAGCTATGATAAATAAAAGGACATATATACTGATCTTATTGTCAATTGCCCAGCTGGTACCAAAAAATTCCTTATATTTTTTTTCCATGCATATATTTTTTTCTTCCAATAAATTGTATATCAGAACAATAGTTAAAATCTAACATATTCACCATCAATGAGCTCCTGGTAGCCCACGGAAACGACTTTATCACCATCTTTTAAACCGTTCATGATCTCGGCTATACCGTTGTAACTGTTACCTAAAACGACAGGTTGCTTGAATGCAGCATTGTAATTACCCTTTGGACGAATGACATAGACATAACTACCTGAAAGGTCAGTCTGTATCACATTCATGGGTAATAAAATTGAACTATCTGAATGGTAATCGTTTATCTGAACAATGGCAAGCATGTTAGCCTTAAGATCAGAAATACCGTTCCTGATGCCCGTTTCTATAATGAAGGTTCGATTGGTCGGATTGATATACTGGCTGACAAAATCTACTTTCGTTTTCACCTGCTTTTTAATATCAGGGAAAAGAATTACAAGCGAATCGCCAATTTCAACTTTTGAAGAGTAAGCCTCTGATACTTCAGCAGTAACTTTCAGATTTTTAAATGCAACAACTCTGTAAGCTGCTAACCGTGGATCGGGCGAAACCACCCCCCCAACCTTGATATTGCATTCTTCAATTGTTCCGTCAATTGGCGACTTGATCTTGAATTTGTCGATCTGATCATTAAGTGAAGATATCTGGCGTTCAAGTGATTCCTTATTGGTTTTGGTCTGAAGATACTGCACTTCACTCCCTATCTTCTGGTCCCAGAGACGCTTTTGTTTATCGAAAAGATCGGATGCAAGCTTATATTGAGCCTCCAAACTTTGCATCTGGCTACGGTACTGGTTATCATCTATCTGAGCCAATACCTGTCCTTTTACTACCTTATGGCCAACATCAGCATACTTGGCTATTATTGTACCCGGGGCTTCGGCGAAAACACCTGCATTCTTGTCTCCATCCAGTTTGCCCTGTACCCGGATAAAATGATCAAATGGGCTTTTACTGGTTTCTGTTACACCTACAAACTTGAATTTTTCACTATCAAGGGTGTCTTTTTGCTCCAGCCTTATCTGCTCTTCCAGAGTCTTAATTTTGTCAGCAATTGCAGACTGCTGGCTTTTTAACTTTGTAAGCCGGGCTTTTTTATCTCCCGAGCATGAAATAACGAATAACAAAATTGCTATGCCGGTTATCAGTAACTTGATGTTTTTCATATCCTGTGTGATTTGAATTATTTTCGTTTTATATTTATTTGCTGCTGTTGCTCAATATTCTGTCAAGCTCCGCCTTTGCATTGAGCAACGCAAGGACCGAGTTGTAATAATTAGATTCGGTATTGAGGAACTGGTTCTGATTCTGTGTCAGCTCAAAACTTGTCGATACGCCCTCCTTGTATTTTATTACCGTCCGGTCATAAATAGTTTTGCTAAGGTTCATGCTCTCCTTATTGGTTACATAATTACTATATGCTGTCTGGTAATTACTGCTGGCTTTTTCATATTCCATAATAAGACCCTGCCTGGCATCTTCCTTAGCCAGGACAGATTTCTGCAGGTCGAAGTGGGCCTGACTTACCTTTGAACTTCTAACGCCGCTTGTTACAATGGGGATATTAAGCGTTGCCCCAACAACATCCTTAACAGCGAAATTGAAAGAAGGCTGGTTGGTCTGCTCCTCATGCCTGTAAAAGGCTGAAATTGTGGGAAGATATTGAGCTTTCTGCACCTTAAGCAATAACTCAGATATCTGTTCCTGGGCAGATGCCATCTGGTAATCAACACTTTTGTTCACATCAAACTCCTGTGGCGACAGGTACTGGAGATTACCCTGCATTATGATGCCGGATAAACTGTCGGTCAGTTCGACATTTGCACTGAAGTCCAGTCCAAGCTGAAATTTAAGTAGCTTCATCGATATCTCCTTCTGCGACTCCATGGAAGCTATCAGGGTTTGAATATTGGATCTGTTGATTTTGATCTGATCAACATCTGTTTCTTCATTCAATCCTTCCTTATTTATCATCGAAAGGTCTTTGTATGTCTGATTAACAGTATTGTAACTGGTATTGAGCAGTTTTATATTTTCCCCGAGCACCAGGAGTAGATAGTATGTCCCGGCCACCGTCTCCCTGGTCTGTTGTTCAGTCTTATAAAGGCCTTTTTCAGTCATCTGACTGACCACCTTGGTTGCCTGCAGACCAACAAGGTATTGTCCGCTGAAAATAAGCTGCGACAATGTCATATCAATTGTAGTATTGTTTCTCACACCAAGTGCAATGGGCGGAGAGTTAAGATATGCGTTATTGAAATCTTCTCTCGTCAGATAACCATCAGGTAAGGAATTCACATCCAGATAAGGACCAAAACTGATCTGAGGAACCACAAACTGATGCATGTAATTTGCCGACACATTCACCTGTGGAAGTCCTGTAGCCAGGTTCTCCCAGACTTTCTTCCGTGCACTACTGACATCAATCTTAGCAGACTGAACAGAACGATTGTTTTTAATTGCAAAATCCTGAGCTTCAGATAAAGATAATTTGAGAATTTCTTTATTATCCTGGCTGAAAGAATTTGTAACCAGGACCACAAGAAAAATGGTAATGAAATATTTTCGAATCAGATTCATATTTTTCAAATGTTAAATGTTAAAAGTTACTATTTTGCAATCCTTTTATTTTTTTTTCTAATTCAATTATTCCTTTTTCAGTCGCAATAGCTCTAATATGGTAGTTCAGAAGTTCCAGGAAAAGATTGACTGAAGTAAATTCCTCAATGGTAAAAAGCTCGTTAAAATGAATATTTTCGGACCTCGATATATATAGTTTAGCAATAATTTCATTATTCAGTTCATCGCGATATAATCCTTCATCTTTACCCTTTTTAAGGTTTAAAAGCAGATAGTTGTACATTCCTTCCCTTCTGGCTTTTACTGTTTTTTGATAATGAGCAGGATAATATTTTCTCAGGTCATATTCTGTGGCAGGATTCTGATTGCGCATTAATCTGTTCACGAATATAGATATCTCAAACAGCTCCTCTATAGCATTGAAGCCCTTGTTAAAACACCTGCATATCTCTTCCTGCCTCATCTCTATCTCAAAATCCACAAATTTCCCGACAAGATCTTCTTTATCGGCAACGAATTGATAAAGAGTTTTTTTTGATATTCCCAGTTCCTTTGCAACATCATCCATTGTGATACTCTTTATGCCATACTTCATGTAGAGTTCACGTGCCTTCATTAAAATATTTTTCAGCTCTTCATTCATGCCGCAAAAGTATAATAAAAAACTTTGGAAACAAATTTTATACAAAATGTTTCCAAAGTTTTTAGCAACAATTAAGAAATTATTTTGGAATGTTTTGGGATACAATTACTTCCCTAACGATTTTTCAGAAGAATTTTTCTTTAGTCATGAAAACAAATGGCTATATTCCGCTGATAATACGTGCTTTAATTGATTCATATTCTGAATCTGTGATAAGTTTATTATCCAGCATTTGTTTTGCCTGCTGTAGTTTTGTTGTGGCATCATCCGATGCATTCCCGGTTAGTTGACTTCCCTTGGTATTTCCAATGGTGACTCCTCCTGATTTTGCTCTAAGCTCTTCCAGCTCTCTAATACGTCTCTTTTCCCTCCATGACTGTTCCTGTGTCTGCGCCAGACGATATACCTGTTCAGCCTGTTCTTTTCTGAATCCTGTCAGCACCAATAACTGATTAGAGTCTTCTGAAATAGCCAGGTCAGTTAATTTGGATATTTTCATAGTAATATCGGCCCCAAAAATTCCCACTTTTAATTTGGTATCGCCCAGGTCCTGCCATCTAAAGTCAGTCATATCAAATCCACCCAGTAACCCCCTTTTTATTTCAATAAACCTTCCTGAAGTTGCTCCAATAAGAATCCTCCTTTTTGTTAAGGCAAATAACCTCCGCTGGATTGCCCATGCATCAAGGGTTTCTCCGCTGACAAGAACCGAATTTAGGTACTCAAGCGCTTTGGTCAGGCGGGGATCTTCTGATGAATCATCATTTGTTGTCATTGTCTGAGATATTAATAATTTAATGATTATAATAAACATTCAGCGTTTGGCAAATGTTCAAATTTGCTGAAAAGAATAAGGACTGAACTTGTGGTCATTTTAAGGATATTAGCGGGAAGAGAGTCTTTCAATAATCTCCATGCACATGCGTCCGTTATGGTATGGACATATCCAGAAGCCAGCCTTATCTCCGCTTCCGGCTGCTCCTGCTTCAGAAACTGTTGTATGCCATCCACCGTATTTATTATCAACCAGATTGTTTTTGATATAGTTCCAGCAGTTAAGAGAATTATCAAGGTAATTCTCATTTCCTGTAAATTCATAAGCATTCATATAACCAACAACAGTCTCAGCCTCAACCCACCAGCTCCGACTCAGGTTCACATCGCCCGTAGCATAATTTTTCTCATATATCATACTGCCATCTGATTGAAGTCCTTCTGAAGCTGCGTTTGCAATTTTAATACTTACATCTTTAACTCTGGAAATTAGCGCCGGGTCCCCAAGAAGTGAAGCTGCCTCATACAATAGCCATGATGATTCAATGTCGTGACCGTAGGAATCTATGGTTGAGGTACTATTCCAGTTTTTGTCCATGAAGCATATCAGATGAGATGTCTTTTTGTCAATAATTTTGTTGAGAAATAATTCTACCAGGTTCCTAAGACGTTCAGCCATTCTTTTATCAGGCCACACTCTATAAAGGTTTGCATAAGCCTCCATGATATGAAGGTGCGTATTCATAGTTTTTTCGTCCCTGATGGAGGTTTCTCCTATCAGCCTGTCATGCGATCGTTGCCAGTCCCTTGTAAAAACTTCAAAATATCCATTTGATTCCTTATCAAAGGCATACTTCTCGAATAGTTCAAAAAGGTCCTTAGCCATCGTAAGTGCCTCCATATCACCCGTTGCACGATAATATTCAGCAAAACCATATATAAAAAACGATTGAGTATATATCTGCTTACGTGTATCAGAAGGATCCCCCGGATAAGTCACAGACCTGTATGCTCCTCCATATTCCTTATCAATAAAATGAGCCATAATGTAATCTTTCTCCCGCTTCGCCAGGTGCAAATAGGAAGTATCTTTAAGAATCCTGTACGCCGACGAGTAGGTCCATAAGATCCGTGCATTAAGTATTCCTCCCTTGTCATCGTCAGGGTATGCCTTATTACTTCCATCTACACGACCATAGAATCCGCCGTTGATGGTATCCAGTACTTTTGTCGACCAGTATGGGAGAAGGTTTTTGGTAAGATTATCTGTGACTTCGGTTTTGAGTTGATTCAACATGGCCCGGGTATTATCGTTACAGGTTTTTTCCCTGCTTTTTGCAGAAAGTGTTGCAGGAATAATCAGAAAAATGAATAAAAATACGGATATTTTCATACTCACACCATTGTGAATTTATTCGTATGCAAATTACAAACAAAAAATGAAAATCATTATTCATTTTGTAACAGAAACCTGTTTACAATATCCGGCGAGGGTATCATACAGACACCTCTCTTCCCAAATATTCGATACCTGCTCCTGGCAACCAGGTCATAGAAAAAATCACGGATAAAACGCGGTATCATTATTAATCCAAAAAACAGGTTCCATCCGTTTCCGATATCCTTTAAAAGATGAAGAACAGCGCTGGATTTAAGAAATATTGTATGACTGGTAATGTAAACAACAAAATTAATATCCTTATCACTCAGACCGTAAGTTCTCAATAATGATTTTCCGGATTCAGATTGAAGGGCAGCAAACCGAATCTTCCCCCGTCTGTCTTTTCTGATTATGAACATTACGAGCTTGTTGCACAAATTACAAACGCCGTCAAATAATAATACAGGATCAGAATTATTCATATTCTCGGAACAATTGGCAACACGAATAGTTAGAAAAAAAAGTCGAAAGTTAAAAGTCAAAGACTTTATAGACTTTACGGACTTATCTTTTCCAATGGCTCTGATTATTGTTTTTAGGCGTATTTGATGCTGGCCAATTATGATTAACCCTCTGTTGCCTGGGCAGTTTGACCGGATTATGATCGATTAATGGAAACGGGTGACCGTCAACTACCTGTATTTTTTTCAGGATCAGTTTTTCAATATCTCTTAAATATGCTTTTTCATCCGCATCACAAAATGATATGGCAGTTCCATTAGCCCCTGCTCTTCCGGTTCTGCCAATACGGTGCACATATGTTTCAGAGATATTTGGTATCTCATAGTTAATGACATACTCCAGATCGTCTACATCAATACCTCGCGCAGCGATATCGGTTGCTACCAGCACTCGTGTTGTCTGTGATTTAAAATTTGATAATGCCCGCTGACGTGAATTCTGAGCCTTGTTGCCATGAATAGCTTCAGCACTTATATTTCTCTTCTTAAGTACTCGTACAACTTTGTCTGCTCCAAATTTAGTACGTGTGAAGACCAGTGCAGTCTTAATTTTTTCATCCTTTAATATTTCAAGCAGCAACGAATTTTTATTCCCCTTATCGATAAAATAAACAAATTGATTTACAATATCAACAGTCGATGCTGATGGAGTAACTTCTACCTTTACAGGCTTATACACTATTGATCCTGCCAGTTTAACTATTTCGGGAGGCATAGTTGCAGAGAAAAAGAGAGATTGTCGCTGCTGAGGCAAAACCGCTATTATTTTCCGTACATCATGAATAAATCCCATATCGAGCATCCTGTCAGCTTCATCAAGGACGAATATTTCAACATCTTTAAGGGTAATAAATCCCTGATTCATAAGATCAAGAAGTCTGCCGGGAGTTGCTACAAGAATGTCAACACCTCTATGTAAAGCTGCCGTCTGTGGATTCTGATTAACGCCACCAAAAACTACGGTGCTTGTCAGCCCTGAATAACGTCCATAGGCCTTAAAACTTTCGTCAATCTGAATTGCCAGCTCTCTTGTCGGTGTAACAATCAGGCTTCTTATTTTTCTCTTCCTGTCAAATGATTTGTTTTTGCTTAATAACTGTAAAATAGGAACGGCAAATGCAGCAGTTTTCCCGGTACCAGTTTGAGCACAACCTATAAGATCGATCCCCCGGAGTATAACCGGAATGGCTTCTGCCTGAATTGGAGTTGGTATAGTGTATCCCTCTTCTTTTAAAGATTTAATAACTGGTGCTATAATGTTCAATGATTCAAATTGCATGTATAAATATTTATATTAAAAAGTCCGGATCTTTAAATTTATAAACCGGATTGAATGGCGGCAAAGGTAGTGTTTATTATCCTGAATGTTGCACAGTGATTTTTACGCCCTCCTGATATGTAGTGGTTTTGAATGTAAACCGTTTATCAAACTTGGAAGAATCAAAAAAATAGTCCCTATCGTACTGGTACATCATTTCAGGCATTTCCCGGAGTAAAGAGATAAATAATCCCAGGATCTTTAGCATCCACATAGGGATTACCGATACCTTGTTTTTTACCTTCATCTCTTTTGAAAACAGTTCAACAAGTTGCCTGCCTGTTAACGCATTTTTGTCGGTCGGCAAATGCCAGACCTGGTTGAAAGCATCCGTTGTATTTCCAAGTAAGGCTGTTGCTTTTGCTGCATCAGGAGTATATGTAAAAGAATGCCTCTTATCTGCATTCATAAACCAGTTTGCAGCTTTTCCCTTTTTAAGGTTATTATAAACCATTGCTGTTACAAAGCTATTCTTATTATCAGGACCATAAAAATCCGCTGACCTTGCTATAAGAGCCAACAGTTTACCTTCCCTTACCTCTTCCATTATCATTTCTGCCAGTTGCTTTCTGACCAATCCCTTTTTGCTTGGAGGATTCAGAGGTGAGTCTTCCGTCATATGAGGGATTGCTTTGATATCGTACATATAGACATTATCAAAAAACACAAGCCTGGCATTATTCTTAATACATGCTTCAATAACAGCCCGAACAAGTTTTGGCCACTTATCTTCCCATACCTTCAGCTTATATTCCAGTCCGACCACCAGGTACACCACCTCAGATCCCTCTATGGCTTTTTCCACCATAGCGGAATCGGTTAGATCAGCCGGGAAAAGCTCATCTGATTCGTTGATTCTTGCCGGGTTCCTGCTTACCAACCTTATTTTATCTGTATATTTTTTTAATTCCTTTGCCAGAACTTTAGCTATCGTTCCATTGGCTCCTAAAATAGTTTGCATATTGTTGTTTTTTGTATCACCCTTAAAAAATAAACATTCATTTTTGTATAAAGTTCATTCTTATTAATAGTCAGATTCATGGATCCTAATCATGATTATTTTAGTATCTTTTGGAATATTTTTGGTATAGAATTTGTTCATTATCAAGTAAACCATAACTCCTAACCAGGTACCGGAATGACCGTATTAAATTTACCAGCCCGTTTAAACCCAGGTAATTTAAGACTTCATGTCATATTAGTGTGTTTTATCTTACAGGTTAATACTGTATGTCTTTTCTCCCAGACGAAATATTATATTGAAGGCAAGGTCATAAACTCAACCACTCTTAATCCTGTCCCGTTTGCCACTGTTAAGCTGAAAAACAACCAGTTGGGTGTTTATGCAAACGCTAATGGTGATTTCAGGATAATCCGTAATTCTGATTTTCAAAATGACAGTGTAATAATTACCTGTATCGGGTTTAAGAGATTATCAATTTCATATAAAGACTTAAGCAATACAGAAGTAAATAAAATATATCTGACTCAGGCAATTTACGGACTTGAAGAGGTTAAAGTTATTGCATCGAGGAGGAAACTGGGTTCAATCAGAATTATTGAAAGAGCCATCAGGAAAATAAAAGACAATTATCCCGATAAACCATTCAGTTATATATCTTATTACAGAGATTATCAAAAAAAAGACGGGAATTATATTAATCTTAATGAAGCAATTGTGCAGACTCTTGATAATGGATTCAGCACTGGTTCCATTGTAAACAAATACCGGTTGCTTGACTTCAGAAAAAATATGGATTTCCCGAGAATCAATATTTCACCTTACTACAATACTGATGGTTCATCAGATTATTATTACTCTGATAAATTTATCCCAAATGCAGTCCTTGGAGATCAAAACGGAAATGAACTCTTCATTCTGATGGTTCATGATGCTATACGTAATTATAACAAGTGGTCATTCTCTTTTATTAATTATTTTTCGGAAGATTTTATATTAAATCATTTCTTTTCAGATCCCGTACCTGTATATAATAATAACCTGTTGTTATACAGAATCGATTTTAAAACAAAACCAAAGGTTACCAGTTACTACAATATGATTGCTTCAGGTTCAATCTATATTCAACCAAAGGATTATTCAATTCATAAATTGGAATATTCGTGCTATTATCAAACAAGTGGAAAAGAAAACAAGGAGATGTTTAATGTTGATATTGAATACGGACATGAAAATCCGTCCGACTCGCTAATGTACCTAAAGTATATCTCGTTCAACAATATTTTTAACCTGGTGGACACTACTGACAATAATTATTTCAGGATCCTGAAATCATACTGGAATCCCTCTGAGTATTCTAAATCAACTATGGTTGTTGAATTCAATAGAAAGATTGATCCCGAATCAGCCTTCAAAAAGAAGAATTACGAAATAATGGCAGGTAAAAAAACAGAAAAAATAAAAAGTATCCAGGTCTCAGGATATAAGTTACTTATCAAACTGAAAGATGAAAAAGCAAAAAAACGCTTTCGTAAATGCACTGTCAGTATTGAGAATATCAAAGACATAGATGGAAACATCCTGAATCATCGAAAGCCTATGGAGCTCTACCAGTACAGAGAACTGTTTGTACAGGAGTACAATAAAGCTTTGCCATTTACTGATAGTTGCTACATGCAATATCTGCCACTGGAAAAAAACTGCATATCAAAAGTCAGGGGTAAAGACAAATACTGGATGAACACACCTGAAAACATAAAGCAAGACAAGTAATTCATTATCAAATATACCTTTAAACTGATTATATTTGATGACGTAAAGAGTACCAGTTAAAAAATTCCAAATTTAATCGTAATACTATGAAAATGAAATCTTTATTACTGCTTGCCGTACTTTTGTTTTTATCCCGATTTCAAACCGGCTACTCACAGAACCGATCTGATTTTAAAAAATATACAAACTCAACTTATGGTGAAAATGTTTTTATTTTTGAACCTTCGATGAGTATGAATGATATCCAGGTTGTGCTTGATACTCTTTTCAACAGGCAGAAAGGAAGCAAAAGTGAATTCAATAAAAACCGGTACGCTATTCTTTTTAAACCTGGTAAATACAATCTCGACATACAGGCAGGTTACTACATGGAAATTATCGGACTCGGCAATTCTCCTGAAGATGTGGTTATTACCGGCGCTGTCAGGTCAAATACAACTCATCATAACAGTGTGCTTACCAATTTCTGGAGATCGGTTGAAAATCTGACTGTTATACCGGGTAAAGATTCTACAAATATCTGGGGTGTGTCTCAGGCAGCTCCGATGAGAAGGGTTCATATTAAAGGCAATCTGCAGTTATATGATAAGGGTTACGCCAGCGGAGGGTTTCTGGCCGATTCAAAGATCGACGGGGTTGTATCGTCCGGTCCACAGCAGCAGTGGTTTTCAAGGAATACTCAATGGGGAAAATGGATTGGCGGTAACTGGAATATGATGTTTGTAGGTGTTGTGGGTGCCCCTGCCGGAGAATGGCCTGAAAAACCCTATACGACTATTGCGGAGACACCTTTAATAAGAGAAAAACCTTACCTTACATTTGAAAACAATCAATTTTATGTGAGGGTTCCTGCACTCAGGATAAACAGCGTGGGTAATGACTGGGTGGAAGGTAAGAACACCGATAAACCTGTATCACTGGATCAGTTTTATATAGCAAAAGCAGGTGTCGACAATTCTGCAACAATAAACTCTGCTCTGCTGAAAGGAAAAAACATCCTTTTTACTCCCGGAATTTATGAACTTGACAAATGCCTCATTGTTACGCATCCAGGCACTATAATTACAGGGCTTGGTATGCCTTCGTTGGTTCCCCTTACGGGACATTCGGTTATCAGATTGTTCGATGTTGACGGTATATCTTTAAGTGGCCTTATTATTGATGCGGGAAAGGAAAAATCTGAAACTCTGGTACAGGTTGGAGAAAAGGTTTCCGGTAAATCGCATTCATCCGATCCAACATTTCTTTATGATATCTTTTTCAGGGTGGGTGGCCCTTTCGAGGGAAGCACCTCAAACTGTATGGAGATAAACAGCAATGATGTATGTGTGGATCACTCCTGGCTTTGGCGGGCTGACCATGGAAATGGTGTTGGATGGAACAAGAACAGGTGCGCCAATGGGCTTATTGTAAACGGTGACAATGTCACCATTTATGGCTTGTTCAATGAGCATTTCCAGGAATACCAGACTTTGTGGAACGGGAATAATGGCAGGGTATATTTTTACCAGAGTGAGATGCCATATGACCCACCGACAGTTGACGCATGGAAACATGATGGTATTTACGGTTATGCTTCATATAAAGTATCTGATAATGTTAAAAAGCATGAAGCCTGGGGACTGGGAATATACAATGTTTTCTACAATGCACCCGTTATAGTTGATAATGCAATTGAAACACCTGTTACCCTTGAGAACAAAATTCACCATATAATTATCTACTGGCTTAACGGGAATAAAGAAAGTATAGTTAAAAGCATTATTAACGGCAAGGGTGGCAGTATTAACTTTTCAAACAGGAAAGCCATAATGGATTGACTATAAGCTAATAAAAAATGAATTAAATTTATTGAAAATGAAAAATCGCATTATTTTTCTGGTCATATTACTGGTTATTGCCTCCTGCAGTAAAAAAGATAATTGTAAAGAAGTACTGATGTCAACGAAGCAATTCGATAGCGAGTACGGATGTGTGGATACTAAATACACTCTTAAAATTAATTTAATTAACAGTGTTACCATAATAAGAGACCAGACAGCTTATGATAATACTGTCTCAGGAGTATGTCATCCCACGATAGATTTTTCGGCCTATGATCTTGTTATAGGCAAACAATCTACTGATAATATGAATGATACGATCCTCTACGATTTACGTACAATATGTCCCGATGACGAGCTTACCCTCACGGTAAATATCGTGCAAAAGGATATTACAGGTCCCGATACAGTTGTTTATCATGCTTTGATACCCAAGCTTATTGATAATGGAACTTTGAACGTGAGCATATTTATAAAATGAAAGCAAAGAGATCAGGTTTTAAGTTTTCTGAAAGCTTCCATTTGTTCAGCGGTTTCAGTTAACAGCCTCTGAACAGAAAGTCCATGTTCAATGTCAGGAATAAAAGCTTTTTGATCATTACCGGTAAGGAATACATAATGTGCGTGGATCATTGACCTCAGCCAGCCAGGGGCGACATGTTCTGAAGGAAAGCTCGTGATAGGCCTGTAATTGCTGCCGGTTATTTTTCGAGTCCATAAACCTTTCTCTTCAAGATAATATTCAAAATATTCGGGGATAAGAGAGGAATAACGCAAAGATCCCTTTGTGCAGAAAAACTCCAGGGAAAGAGCATCCCCTGTGCCAGAACTTATCCTGCTCGAAGCAAGAGTGCCAACAGCGCCGGTCATAGAATCAAAAAGTGAGATCTGACTGAACAGGTCCGATCTTTCATCTACATCTTCATATTGGCCTCCCTGTAAGGCACCTGTGGTAACCAGGTTATTTCCCAGGAATGCTATTAACAGGCTTATGGCATGGGATCCAAGATCGGCCATGGCTCCTCCGTCAGGAGCCGGCGTCAATCTTGTTTTCCTGCGATCGCGATATTCC
This sequence comes from uncultured Rikenellaceae bacterium, assembly GCA_964446825.1. Classification (GTDB taxonomy): domain Bacteria; phylum Bacteroidota; class Bacteroidia; order Bacteroidales; family VadinHA17; genus LD21. The sequence continues at coordinate 739 of CAYUQR010000065.1, read as the reverse complement.
TTATTAAGATAGTCGCTGTGGTAATATTTCAGTTCAAAATGTATTGGAGTTCCCAGTATTCCGGATCTCCAGAATGCAAGAGCTTCCCTTATTGCCGGAGCAAACAGATACTGAAAACCGACCTGAATTTTTATATCCGGCCTGTTTTTTACTAATTTGGCTATTGCTACCTCCTCTTCATGATTTGAGCACACAGGCTTTTCTATGTATATCCGCTTCAATGAAGCCATTCCCATAACAGCCCTGAGATGCTGAAAATGAATTTTATTAGGACCAAGAATAAAAACGGTATCTGTTCTTTTATCTTTAATAAATCCATCCAGATCAGAAGGTCTTTTAAATCCAAACCTTTTACTAAATGATTCACGGCTGTCGGTCCGTTCAGAACATACACTATTTAATTCAATAAAAGGAGCATCATCATAATAGTACTTCAAGGAATTCAGTGAATAGGCATGAGACCTCGCTATGCCTCCAGCACCTATAAATCCGACAACGGCTTTTTCATGGGTCATTTTCAATGTTTTCAGTTAAAATTCAAAATTAAAAGAATTTAACTAATGAATTACAAAATAGTAATCGAATTCAGGGATCAGGGATCAGGAATCAGGGATCAGGGATCAGGGATCAGGGATCAGGGATCAGGGATCAGGGATCAGGAATTAGTATACTCAACATTCCTTTGTCGTGTGTCGTGTGTCGTGTGTCGTGCGTCGACATCGCATGAAAAAGCTAACTA
>CAYUQR010000064.1:17641-19924 GCA_964446825.1 uncultured Rikenellaceae bacterium | reverse complement strand
CTGGTTGTTTACTTCATAATTTCAAAGAACAATCTTTTCTTTTGGGACGACAAAGATAATGCTTCAAACATTTCTTCCAAAGGAATTAATATAATTTTTCCAATAATTCCTGAAATAAATATGCACCTTTAAATGCAAGTCTAATGAAAAATGTTATTTTCGTAAATATTTATCTGATATGTCGAACATCGTAATCATTCCCACTTATAATGAGAAGGAAAACATTGAAGCGATTATCAAAGCTATCTGTTCTCTTTCTGTAACGTTCGACATTTTGATTATTGACGATAATTCACCGGACGGAACTGCAGAAATTGTTCAGTCACTTCAGACAGCTCACCCAAACTTATACCTTATTAAAAGACCCGGGAAATTTGGTCTGGGGACAGCCTACATAACCGGCTTCAGATGGGCTCTGGCAAACGACTATAACTTCATCTGTGAAATGGATGCGGATTTTTCACATGATCCGAAAGATCTTATCAGGCTTTATAAAACCTGCACCGACGATGGCGCCGATCTTGCTATCGGCTCACGTTATATAAGCGGAGTGAATGTCGTAAACTGGCCACTTTCAAGAGTCCTGATGTCTTATATTGCATCAATATACGTTCGGATTATTACCAGAATGAGGATCATGGATACCACTGCCGGATTCAAATGCTACAAGAGAGAAGTACTGGAAAATATCAGGCCGGAACAAATAAAATCAAAAGGCTATGCATTCCAGATCGAAATGAAATTTACTGCATGGAAACTTGGATATAATATTGTTGAAGTTCCTATTATATTCACCGACAGGAGACTAGGTTCTTCAAAAATGACCGGCGGTATCTTTAATGAAGCTTTATGGGGCGTCCTCAGGATGAAATTAAGGAGCATCTTCACTAAATATCCCAGGATCTGATCATACTTACTATATTATATAGGTATAGAAGGACATAAAATGGAGTGAGGGGGAGAATGGAGTGAGGGGGAGAAAGGGTGAGGGGGAGAAAGGGTGAGGGGGAGAAAGGGTGAGGGGGAGAAAGGGTGAGGGGGAGAAAGGGAGACAGAACCAAAGGTGATATTGTAAAAAACACATTGTTAATTTGATTTGTACCGGATAATGAGCAGTATCCTTATTAAGAATGCTTTAATCACAAATGAGGGTAAACAATTTCACAGTGACCTTCTCATTGTTGATGAGATTATTTCGGAAATAGGTGACTCAGAATACATGAAGGTACCCGAACACGCTGAAATAATTGATGCAGGCGGAATGTTGCTGATACCCGGTGTAATAGACGATCATGTTCATTTCAGGGAACCCGGACTGACCAACAAAGGCGATATTTATACCGAATCGAAAGCTGCTGTGGCAGGTGGTGTTACTTCATTTATGGATATGCCTAATACCAGGCCACTGGCAGTAACAAACGAAATACTTAACGATAAGTACATCCTTGGCTCCGAAAAGTCACTGGCTAATTACTCATTTTATATAGGTGCAACAAATTCAAATCTGGATGAAATAATGAAGGCTGATCCTTCTGATGTTTGTGGTATCAAATTATTCATGGGATCCTCCACCGGAGGCATGCTGGTCGATAATGAAGCTGCGCTTAAAGAGCTGTTCTTAAAAGCCACCATGCCTGTTGCAGCACATTGCGAGGATGAAGCTATCATTAGAAAAAACAGCGATATATACAGGGAAAAATATGGTGAGAATGTTCCTGTAAAGATGCATTCCCTGATACGCAGTCGTGAAGCATGCTTTGTCTCCTCTTCACATGCCGTTAACCTTGCCAGGGAATACAATACCAGGCTTCATATCCTTCACCTTTCAACGGCGGATGAACTTAAACTATTCAAAAACGATGTGCCTCTTAACGAAAAGAGAATAACCGCGGAAGCCTGCGTTCACCATCTGTGGTTTGAGGAATCATCGTATGATGACCTTGGGACTTTTGTAAAATGGAACCCTGCAATTAAGACACGTTTCGACAGAGATGCTCTCATTAACGGGGTGAAGAATAATCTTATTGATATTATCGGTACCGACCATGCTCCCCATACATCAGAGGAAAAGAAAAACAGCTATTTTAAAACACCTTCCGGAGGACCTCTTATACAGCACTCTCTGGTAACCATGCTTGAATTCTGGCACAGAAAAATTTTCAGCCTCGAAAAAATTGTCGAAATGATGTGCCATAACCCTGCTATCCTGTTTAACATAAGAAACAGAGGATTTATCAGGGAAGGGTATAGAGCTGACTTATGCCTTATTGATCCTGACAGACC
>CAYUQR010000064.1:12507-17541 GCA_964446825.1 uncultured Rikenellaceae bacterium | reverse complement strand
GATTTATCAGGGAAGGGTATAGAGCTGACTTATGCCTTATTGATCCTGACAGACCATGGACCGTGTCGAAGGAAAATATCCTCTACAAATGTGGATGGTCGCCACTTGAAGGAACTACATTCAACTCAAAAGTGGTGAAAACTATTGTCAACGGAACCATTGTATACGATGATGGAATCATTAATGAAGATTACCGCGGACAACGACTCTTATTCGATCGTTAGTTTTGTCTTTTAATTCTTTTTTTTTTCTTTCCTGACCACAAATCTTGCGGTAGTCCGGGTACGCTGTTCAAGTAAAATTTCCCTGCCACTGGTTATTCTTGTCATTGCCTCCGGGGTATAGTGCCTTATTGACAGCATCTCAACATTATCGTTATACACTGCAGAAAATTCAGATTTTAAATCATCGATGAGGTCATCTACCTTCAATCTTTCATCATCGACGCAGACATCAAGACTTATTGCACTTGCTTCAACCAGGTTGACCTTTATACCGTGCTGTACAAAAGAGTTAAAAATCATATTCAGATTATCGCCCATAACAAATGAAAAATCATTTGGAAGTAATGAAATAAGTATCTGATCCTCTTTCTTAATGAAAACCGGAACAATTTTCTTTATCACAGGGTCATCAGTGATGAGAGTTCCTTGTTCTCCCGGATTAAGGAATGAACGTACATGAAGGGGGATAGTTTTATTATGAAGCGGTTTTATCGTTTTGGGGTGTATGACCTTGGCCCCTGAAAAAGTCATTTCCACCGCTTCTTTATAGGATATCTCGTCGAGTTTAAGGGCATCCTGATACCATTTCGGATCAGCATTAAGTATCCCGGGAACATCTTTCCACACAACAACACTTTCAGCATCAAGTATATTGGCCAGTATGGCCGCAGTATAATCCGAGCCTTCGCGACCAAGAGTTGTTGTCTGCCCTTTTATGGTGCCTCCTATAAATCCCTGGGTAACATAGATCCTTTTTCTTTTAAAGTCGAAGACTTTTTTTACCCTGTCAGAGCTTTCTCTCCATAATATATTTGCATCCCTGTATCTCTCGTCAGTAATAAGAGTTTCCCTTATATCAACCCATTCAACATCTGAAAAGCACTTTTTCAAATATTCCGCTGCAACAATCGTTGACCATATCTCACCATACGATACCAGCTGGTCATATTCATAATCATATTTCCCCTTTCCTCCATTTGATAAATAATCCTGAAGAATTCCAAATGAATTTTCTATCAGTTCTTTGGCTTTTGAATTTTCTCCAAACAGATCATTAACCACCGACAAGTGCATAATATGAATTTTATCCAGAAGCTCAATATAGACTGACTCATTATCGAGCGAGGCTTTAAGAACATTCTCCAGAGCATTCGTAGTTTTACCAAATGCCGAAACAACGACAACAAGATTTCCTGTTTCTTTAGAAACAATCTCAGCCAGATTCTTAATTCCCACAGCATCTGTTACCGATGCGCCTCCAAATTTATAGACCTTCATAATTCATAATTTGGGATAAAATTAAAATTTCCTTATCACATTGCAATTCATTTAAGACACATCTTAATTAAAATTCGTTTTACTAAATTTGTCAGCGAATTGTGCCAAATGAAAGAAAACGAAATAACAGATCATTTCAGTAACCATCCGGTCCTTCCTCAACTAATTGAGATGATTAATTCTGATGCGATCCGAAATTTTCGTATTGAAGGCCTTTCCGGTTCATCAAAAGCTATCATCCTCTCCCTGGCATTCAATAAGTCACAAACTACCCACCTGGCAATACTTCCGGAAAAAGAGGATGCCGCCTATTTTTATAACGATCTTGTTTCACTTCTTGGTGATGATTCTGTCTTTTTTTTCCCGTCCACATATAAACGATCTGTCCAATATGAACAGACGGAACCTGCAAATATTGTTCTCAGGACAGAAGTCCTTAATCATCTGGCATCGGGAAAAAGGAAAGGGATCGTTGTTACCTATCCTGAATCTGTGATGGAAAAGGTTGTCAGTAAGAGAAACCTTAAAAAGAATACATTCAATATAAATAAAGGAGATAAGATCGCTCTCGAGTTCCTTGAGGAGGTTCTTCATGAATACAATTTCGAAAGAACTGATTTTGTCTATGAACCCGGGCAATATGCTATCAGAGGGAGCATAGCTGATGTTTTCTCATACTCAGCCGATCTGCCTTACAGAATTGATTTTTTTGGTGAAGAAGTTGAATCAATCAGATCGTTTAATACTGATGATCAGCTCTCTGTGGCTACTCATAAGCAAATTTCCATTATACCTAACATACAGGATATTTCAATTGAAGAGATAAATGATTCATTTACCGATTTTTTACCTCCTTCATCGCTGATATGGATTGAAGATGCCAATTATATAAAGGAGAAGATCAATAATATTTTTAACCAGACTATCCAAAGAGAAGAATCGGGCCAGATATCCTGTAAAAAAGATATTGTGATGACAGGAAATAAATTCCTGGATTATTGCAACAACTTCAGGATGCTGGAATTTGGAAGGCAGAGCATCTTTGATCCTGAAAAGATATTTGAATTCCATACTGAATCGCAACCGGTTTTCAATAAAAATTTCGAAATCCTGTCGGATAAACTGCTGTCAAACAGTGCTGAAGGGTATATAACCTATATAGTTTCCGAGAGTGATTCGCAGATTGAAAGATTAAAAGAAATTTTTTCAGAGATCAATCCTGAAGTTCATTTCTCGTCCCTTCTAATTAATCTTCATAACGGATTTACCGATCACGATCTTAAGATATCAGTATATACCGACCATCAGATATTCGACAGGTATCATAAATTCAGGATAAGAGGTTATTTTACACGTAAAGAAAGCATATCGATAAAAGAGCTCACCGGGCTAAACCCCGGCGATTATGTCGTTCATATAGACCACGGCATCGGCAAATTTGGAGGTCTTGAGAAGATAGAGGTCAATGGAAAGATACAGGAGGCAATAAAGCTGGTTTACAGGGATAATGATATCCTCTATGTAGGTATTCATTCTCTCTACCGGATTTCCAAATATAAAGGAAAGGATAATGCTGAACCTAAAATCTATAAGCTTGGTTCGGGTGCATGGCAGAAACTTAAGCTTGCCACCAAAGCCAGGGTTAAGGATATAGCCAGGGATCTTATAAAGCTTTATGCAAAGAGAATGGCATCTGCAGGCTTTTCCTTTTCACCTGATTCGTATCTTCAGCGTGAACTTGAAGCATCATTCATCTACGAGGATACGCCTGATCAGCTTTCAGCTTCAATTGCCGTAAAAGAGGATATGGAATCGGAACATCCGATGGATCGTCTCGTATGTGGTGATGTAGGTTTTGGTAAAACAGAAATTGCTATAAGGGCAGCATTTAAATCAGCTGCTGACAGCAAACAGACTGCTGTGCTAGTTCCGACAACAATACTTGCATTGCAGCACTATAAAACGTTTTCAGAACGACTTAAAGGCTTCCCTTGTACAATAGAATATATAAGCAGGCATAAAAAAGCTGCTGAACAGAAGAAAATACTGTCGCACCTGGCTGAAGGAAAGATAGATATTATAATAGGTACTCATAAACTGGCGGGCAACGATGTGAAATTCAAGGATCTGGGGCTTCTTATTGTTGATGAGGAACAAAGGTTCGGTGTTTCAGTAAAAGAAAAACTTAAAAAGATCAGGGCAAATGTCGATACTCTCACCCTTACGGCAACTCCCATTCCGAGGACCCTTCAGTTTTCGCTCATGGGAGCACGCGATCTCTCCATTATCAATACACCTCCACCCAACAGAATGCCAATAGTAACCGAATTACACGGGTTTAATGAAGAAATAATAAAAGAAGGAATTGAATATGAAGTCTCAAGGAACGGACAAGTCTTTTTCATTCATAACCGGGTTGAAAATATCAGACAGATCCAGACCCAGATAAACAGGATCTGTCCAAATGTAAAAACAGCAATTGTTCACGGGAAAATGGACGGACCTCATGTGGAAAATGTAATGTATGATTTCATCCAGGGAGATTATGATGTACTCCTGGCTACAACAATCATCGAATCGGGTCTTGATATACCCAATGCCAATACAATTTTTATAAATGATGCACATCATTTTGGTTTGTCAGAGTTGCATCAGCTGAGGGGAAGAGTGGGCCGTTCAAACAAGAAGGCATTCTGTTACCTGCTTGCACCCCCGCTGAGTACACTTACACATGAGGCAAGAAGAAGGCTCAAAGCTATTGAGGAATTCTCGGAGCTTGGAAGCGGATTCAATATTGCCATGCAGGATCTTGACATCAGAGGATCGGGGAACCTGCTGGGCGGAGAACAGAGCGGGTTTATTGCCGACGTCGGATTTGAAACCTATCAGAGGATATTGAATGAAGCAATGATGGAATTGAAGGAATCAGAATACAAAGAGCAATCGGATGAGGCAGGAAAAGATGTTGTTGACTATAAGGAGAGAAAAGAGCCTGTTAAAACATATACTTCAGATTTTCAGATCGATACTGATCTGGAAATAATGTTTCCCGATGAATATGTCTCAAACATTGCTGAGAGAATAAGGCTATATAAAGAGCTTAATGAAATAGATTCAGAAGAGGCCCTTGAAGAGTTTGAAAAGAAACTGGCCGACAGGTTCGGTATTTTACCTCCGCCGGCAACAGCTCTCCTGGATATTGTAAGGATAAAGAGGATTGCAGTAAAAATTGGTATTGAGAAAATATTCTTAAAGAATAACCTTCTTATTGCCTACTTTATTTCAGATCATAATTCACCATTTTACAGTAGTCCGCTTTTTGTGTCAATAATGAATTATGTTAACAAACATCGCAGGCATATGAGCATGAAACAAAAAGCAACAAAGCTAAGCCTGACGATTTCCGATGTGAAATCGGTTAAAGAGGCAATACATATTCTTAATGAGATTCTTTTATCAGATTAGATGATATTAGATGGGACAGGTCTGAGACCTGTCCCAACGTTATTACTTTATTACGCTTTTATTACCT
>CAYUQR010000064.1:4640-12407 GCA_964446825.1 uncultured Rikenellaceae bacterium | reverse complement strand
TTATTACTTTATTACGCTTTTATTACCTTTGTACTATGAATCTTATAGTTGACATTGGAAATACCAGTACCAAACTGGCGGTTTATAAAAACGGGGAAAAAATAAGTGATTCCAGAATAACTGAATTAAGTTGCGAGGAGATTGAAAAGAAACTGTCCGGACTTGAAATAAAAAAAGCCATTATTTCATCTGTGAAATATCTGCCTCCTTTCATGACGGATCTTTTCTTTCCCAATGTTCCTTTTGTGCATATCCTGTCATATAAATCCAGACTCCCTTTTCAAATTGATTATGAGACACCCGAGACGCTTGGCACTGACAGAATAGCTGCCATAGCCGGAGCTTACGACCTTTTCCCGGGTAAGGATATTCTTATTATTGATGCCGGAACTGCCATAACATTTGATTTCCTTTCAGGAAATATTTACAGGGGAGGTAATATCTCCCCCGGACTATCCATGAGATTTAAAGCCCTGAACAAATTTACCGGAAAATTACCCCTGGTCACCCCATCACAAAATTATACTTTACCCGGAAGAAATACTACCGATGCAATAACTGCAGGAGTTATTACAGGAGTGACATATGAAATAAATGAGTATATTCGCACGTTTGAGAAAGAGCATTCTGATTTTGAAATAATACTTACAGGCGGCGACGGTGGATACATAAAAAATAAAATTAACTTTCATCACACATATATGCCTGATATTGTGATTGATGGTTTAAATCATATTCTGGAATACAATGCAAAATAAACTGATAATTGCCATTTTCATCTCTTTGTTTTCATATTCTTCTGCAATTAATGGTCAGAGTCAAATAAATTCCCCTTACTCAAGATTTAACCTTGGCACAGTTGAGCCATCAGGTTCCTACAGAAGTCAGGGGATGGGTGGCGTCAGCACAGCAATAAGGGATAACTCCTCAATCTATTTTTCAAATCCTGCGTCGTATAGCAGTCTTGATACAAATTCATTTGTTTTTGATTTTGGTGTTGCATATGGGAAGAATATTCTTTCATCCGGCGGTTCAAAATACTCTTCAGATGATATGAATTTTGACCATTTGATCATGGGTTTACCGCTGGCAAAAGGATGGGGATTATCATTCGGGGTTATCCCTTTCAGTAATGGTTACTATAGTATAATCGACCAGGTACTTTCAACCGATCCTGGTTACGATCCGTCAACAGGAGAATACACCTCTTTCCATAAGGGAACCGGGGGATTTTACAAAGTTTTTGCAGGTACCGGTATCCGTTTGACCCGAAACTTTTCTGCCGGGGTAAATATGACATATTTACTTGGATCGGTAACAAGAACCAATTACTTCAATTTTGCCGATTATTATAATACATTTCAGGACAACAACTCGGAAGAACTTCAGTTGGCCGGCATTAATATTGAGTATGGACTGCAGTATACCGCCTCTCTTAAAAATGACCATTTTATTAATATCGGGGTTTCCCTGACTCCTGACAAAAATTACACTTCAAGGTATAAGCAATTAACTTACAGTTATAATGCTTATGGTTCTGCAGATACCCTGGGTTATAATGCTGAAAAATCAAAATCATCTAATATACCTGCCACACTGAGGACTGGTATCTCATTCGGTAAAATAAATAAATTTACTACGGCACTCGATTTCATCTACACAAGATGGTCAAAATCAAACATTCCCGGATCAGCAGGTTATATGGCTGATTCCAGGTCGATTCTCTTTGGTGCTGAATACATACCTGACAAATATTCAAACTACAGTTTCCTGAAGCGTATGGAATATCGTATTGGCGGACATATCGGGAATAACTATCTTATTATTAATGGCGAACAGGTAAAGGAGTTAGGAGCCAGCGCCGGTATAAGTATACCAATGAAACCTGCAACGGGTATGCCAATGAATCGCTCAATGTCAAAGACTACCCTGTTTTTTGACTATACTAAAAAATACGGATCGGCTTCAGGTATTCTTCCTACCGAAAACCGGTTTACAATAGGGATCAGCCTGAACCTTTACGATTACTGGTTTCTTAAACGTAAATATGATTAGTGGTTAACTTTTATTAAAGCAGGTTTAATATTTAAATATCCTGAACCTGCCATGAAAATTTTTTAATGAAATACCGAATTTTACCCCATACAGCTTTAATAATAATAATTAGCGGGTTGTTGATCTCATGTGTAAAAAAAACTACATTTATCCCGAAATCAGATCTTCTTTCCCTTCCCTCTTTATCAGCAAAAAATTTTAAGACTGTGTATACCGACTCAGGGAAAGTTCAGCTTATCTTAACATCACCGTTAATGGAGGAATATGATAATAAAGATATCCCTTATACTGAATTCAAATTGGGAATTGATGTATTATTATTCAAAGGGGAGAATGACACGGTGGGACAGGTTACTTCCAAATATGCCAGGTATACAAAAAACGATAACTTATGGGAATTAAAGGATAGTGTCGTAGTGATAAATAATAATAAGGATATGCTTGAAACAGAACTTTTATACTGGGATCAGAACAAGGACATTATCTACACCGACAGGTTTGTGAAAATATCGAATAAGGATCAGATTATGCAGGGATACGGATTTGAATCTGATACTCATCTGCAGCACCGGAAGATTAAGAAAGTTAGCGCAATAATTTATATGCCAGATGCGGAATAGCTCACTCTTAATCCTTGAGATTATATGGATAGTTACAGGTATTCTGTCTGTTATTGCCGCGATAAGGTTTGCAATGACAACAGGCGGAAGTAAAATCATTATATTTGCATTAATGGCTCTTATCTCATTTCTCTTTGCATGGATGAGACACAGGCAAAGAAAAAAGAGCTAAATTTGATTTATGAGCGGAATTCTGATCATATTTATCGCAATTATTCTCTCTGCGTTTTTTTCCGGTATGGAAATTGCTTTTGTAGCTTCCAATAAACTTCGGATAGAACTCGACAGAAAACAGGGGGTATTCGGATCAGAAATAATCAAATTATTTACTGATAATCCCGGTCAGTACATAGCCACCATGCTCATTGGCAATAATATTTCGCTTGTTATCTACGGGCTTGTATTTACAAATCTCCTGGGGCCGGTTCTTAAACCTATAATTGATTCTGACGTTTTAATTCTTATTATTAATACATTCTTTTCGACTGCTATTATTTTGTTTGTGGCTGAGTTTTTCCCAAAGACGATTTTTGTTATATCCCCTAATTTTTTTCTTAAATTCTTAAGTATCCCTACCCTTATATTCTTTTTCCTTTTTTACCCTGTAAGTAAATTAACCCTGGCGGCCTCAAATCTGTTTATTAAATTGTTTTTCAAAATCAAACCGGGTGAGAAAAAACAGGAAGACATTATCTTCAGCAAGGTTGATCTTGATCATTTTGTAAGCCTGAGCAAGCAGAATGAAGAAGAATCTGAAGCTAATAATCGCGATTTCAGGATATTCCAGAATGCCCTTGATTTTTCGAATGTCAAACTCCGGGAATGTATGATCCCCAGAACTGAAATTGAGGCTGTTGAAAGTACTTCCAGTGTTGAAAAGCTAAAAGAAAAATTTATTGAGACAAGACTTTCAAGGATACTGGTATACCAGGAATCAATTGATAATATAATCGGCTATTTTGAACTGAAGGATATATTCAAAAACCCCTCCGATATCAGATCCATGCTGAGGAAGCTTGCAATTGTGCCTGAAACAATGCCGGCAAATAAACTTCTCAAGCTTTTCGTTGATGAAAAGAAAAATATTGCCCTGGTGGTTGATGAATTTGGAGGAACATCAGGTATGGTTACAATTGAAGATGTTCTTGAAGAGATAGTAGGAGATATTGAAGATGAGCACGACACTTACGATCTTATTGAAAAGGTTGTGGGTCAAAATGAATATATCCTGTCTGGCCGGATAGAGATAGATTATCTCAACGAGAAATACCATTTAAAACTCCCTGAAGAAGATGATTATGAAACCCTTGCCGGAATGATAATGTTCTTCCATGGCAGCATTCCGGGAAATAACGATGTTATTAGAATAGGGAGTATCGTTATTAAAGTATTAAGGGCTACAACAACCAGGCTCGAACTGGTTAATCTGAAGATAGAATAAAATCAATAAAACATTGTTACCACCCAGGAAGCTGGTTCATTTATTACCAGCCTGAGTTCACAGGTAATCGTTGCAGACATCCATGAATTTGGTGCTTTGAAAGACACTTTCCCGGTAAAAGGGAAAGTAACCTGCTCGAAGCCTGTAAATGAGCTGTTCATTCTTTCAGATCCTGAGCTACCCTGCAGCAGCAGTTCACCAATATTATTTGATTCTGATCCGTTACGTGAGAATACATACTTAACATACGGTCTTTCTCCGACTTTTATGAACGAGACCCTGCCAATGCTGTTCCTGTATTCAATTACATAAGGAGCCGGAGGATTCTCTCCGATGAATTTATCACCTTTCCATATACCGGAAATCACTGAATCTCGTCCCTGGGATTTAAAAACATATTTCCCATGCCCTTCCCTGAGACCCATTTTCCATCCCCCGGTATACGACTCGCCTGTTTGCCATATATATGTTCCGGTGCCATTGGGAAGGCCTTTTTTGAATTGACCTTTATACTGATCAATTCCTGAAGCTTCACCCTGTCCATCAGCAAAACCTTTCTTACATGACCCGGTATATTTGTCGCCAATTCCCGGCATAAGAACTTTGCAGTTATCCTGAGCAAAAATTGCAGAAGTATATGCTGTAATAATTGCAATACCTGCAAACAGAATTAATTTTTTCATAACTCAAATTATTGTTATCAGTATCGGTACAATAATCGCACCGGATAAAATTAAGAAAATTAAGCTAAAAAAAAAAGAGAGTCATTGAGGCTCTCTTCTTCTATTATTTAACCGATTAAATTCTAATGAACATCCGTCACGGTAGGAATAGGATTTTTCCTTGTATTCCACCATAGCTGACTTGTGGTACCGTTGGTACTGAACATCCCTTCATTTATTAACTCAATATTCTGAGCAACTCTCGCAGCAGCTACATTATCAGTATTATAGGTATCCTCACTTAAAGCATACTGCAGTCTTATAGGAAGTCCGAGATGCTGGTAATAGGCTCCCTCAAGTTCATATTCGAAGACTCTCTCGGGAAAACCTGTTCTTCGTACCTCGCTATATGCCTGAACACCTTGTCCGAATTCACCAGCCCACCGCTGTTCGCATATGAGCTGGAATTTATGTGCATCGGTGCCTCCCCACGCAACGAGAGGATCAGCGAGATAGGCTGCAAAATCAACAGGGTAGGTGGTTGAACCGGTAGTGATTCCAACTTTACCATTGCCCCAAGTTGGATGAACAGTTCCACCATCACTAAGGCCCCATCTTTCCATTGAAGCTGCAATACCTGCCTCATAAGCTGTTTGGGCAGCGCCATCATTGCCGGTCCGCTTATAATACTCTGCTTTAATAAACTCAACCTCATCAAGGCAAAGCATATAAAGAGGAGCCGTTTCGGTATAGGCAATCTGTGTTCCGAGCAGAGAAACTTCCGGGAAAGGTGCCGAGGTTATTCCTCTACCGTTCTGGAATCCATTATATTTCAATGAGTCCTGACCAGCGATTGTATCTGCCTTAACAGAATTTGGAGTAGGCTGAGCATATATATGAATCCTCGGGTCATTTCGTGCTTTCAGCCAGTCAACCATTGTCTCGGAGATACCCTGATCTGTTCTGGTATACAGAGCGTCAAAGATAGGGTTCCTGTAAGGTAACCCCGGGTAATAAATCAATGAATTATCATCATTTGATTCAAAAATCGGGTATGTTGACGGGCTGGCAAGGATTGCTCCTATCTGAGCATCGGCATCTGCCATTGCAGCTGAACCAGCTGTTGTTGTAACCTGGGTGCCTCCTGCCATGTCGTAGGTAAACGACCATGGAGTGCCTGCAGCACGGTTAAGTATCCTGAGTTTCAACGAGTTTGCCAGTTTTCTCCATTGAACGGGATCTCCTCCGTAAATAAGGTCACCAGAACCGAAATTAAGGCTCGATGCTGCAAGAGCTGTATTGGCATCTTCAAGCTGAACAAGAAGGTCGGTATAAATACTTTCCTGGGAATCATATTTAGGTGTTAAAGTTCCATCAATAAGGAAACCCTGTAATGCCTCAGAATATGGTATGTCGCCCCATTCATCAGTTATGTACAGGAATACCCATGCCCTCAGAACCTTTGCTGCTGCAACCAGGCTTTCGTTTTCCTCATCTGCTGCTTTTGAGATCACAATTGTGAGATTCTTAAGTTCGTAAATATAAGGGTTCTGGAACTCACCTGACATGTCACGTGGCATGTATCGGTCCTCATCGATATACTGCACTTTGCACCACTGCTGGCACCATACTCCAAGATATGTATGTTGAATCCAACCGCCCATCTGGCGGCTAAAAGAAGTCTGTTCCGCATTAGTAAAAACATCTATGGCGGGAACACTCACCGGATTATTAGGATCTGTATTAAGGCTCTCAAAATCCTTTGTACAGGATGATAAGAGGGTTATAATAAGGAATAATCCGGGTATAATTTTCTGTGATTTTATTAAATATTTCATTATCAGATTCATTTAGGTTAGAAACTAAACTTCAAATTGAAACCATAAGACCTGGTTGAAGGAATAGCATTGGTTTCAGCACCAACACTTGTATTACCAGCACTCTGGCTAACTTCAGGGTCAATATCCGGAATATTCTTATGAATGATCCACAGGTTACGTCCAACAAGGGAGAGGTTAATATTCTTAATACCGGCTTTATTAAGGAAAGCGATATTGTCGAATGAATATCCCATGGAAACTTCGCGCAGTTTGGTAAAGCTGCCGTCAAACGTCGATAATTCAGTTTTGCCATAGTAATCGTAGTAATATGTGTTCGCGGGAACATAAGTCTCGTTAGCAACTGGTGTGGCGCTGGGGGCTCCGTCAGCATCTGTAAAAGCTATGGTTCCGTCAGTATTAACCTTACCGTAAACAGCATTTGGTATAAGGTAACCACCACCCGCATCAAGTGCATCTCTCACATTTACACCATTGGCATTGGTGGCTGCAGTTTCTGCAAGAACACCGGTGTATACACCGAACATATGTGTTACAGAAAATATGTCACCACCATGCTTGAAGTCGATAAGGAAGCTTAGATTAAAATTCTTATAAGTGAGCGAGTTGTTAATACCTCCGAACCAATCGGGATAAACATTTCCAAGTGGTGTTCTCTGGCCTGAACGTATATACTCGCCATTGGAGTCTACAATAGGCCTGCCTGAATAAACGTAGTATGCCAGCTGTGTATTTGCCTCATCATAATACACCGGTGTTGCATTTTCACGGACAATAGCATATCCGAAGATAGTTCCGTAATCTTTCCCGGGGAAGGCATATACATATCCACCCCAGCTAAGATTGTAAAGACTCAGATATTTCATATCTTCATAGAGTGAGACAACCTTGTTCTGATTCTTTGACCAGTTGATGCTGATATCCCATGAGAAGTCTTTGGTCTGTACGGGTGTGAACATTGCTTGTAACTCAATTCCCTGGTTCTGAAGGTTCCCGGCGTTGATAGTCTTGTTGCTGAAACCTGTTGTATTTGACACTGCTATGTCCATGATCTGGTTTACAGTATTTTCTTTATAGAAACCGGCATCAAGGCTTATCCTGTTCTGCAGAAGTTTTAATTCGAACCCAACTTCCTTGGATCTTTTTCTCTG
>CAYUQR010000064.1:0-4540 GCA_964446825.1 uncultured Rikenellaceae bacterium | reverse complement strand
TCCTGTTCTGCAGAAGTTTTAATTCGAACCCAACTTCCTTGGATCTTTTTCTCTGTGGCTTAAGTCCAGAAGGAGGGATCACTGTTTGACCAGTAGACGAGTTATAAGCATAATTAAGAGAAGGATGGCCGTCAAATGGCTCTGATGAAGTATATGTGCCATTAAGAGAATATGCATTAGCACTACCTCCAACCTCTGCATAACTTGCCCTTAATTTAAGGAAAGAAAGAACGTTCGATTTGATCCCCAAAGCATCAGTAACAATAAATGCTACAGATACTGACGGATAAAAATAAGAGTTGTTATCTATCGGCAGGGTTGAGGACCAGTCATTTCTTCCTGTAAGGTTAAGAAATGCCCAGTTTTTAAAACTGAAGTTTGCCGTTCCGAACACACTCTGTAACTCAGTATGTTCTTCTCTCAGTTCTGTTGTACCGGCAACAGCTGCATTACTTACTGAATACAGATCGGGAACAATGAGCTGGGCAACATTGGTTCTCCGATATTGTCTATTATAATGGTTATATTCAGCACCTAAGGTACCGTCAAAACTGAAAACAGAAAAGTTCTTTACAAACTCAAACCTTGCATTGGAAATTACCTCCTGCCTGCGGTTTGAAAAGCTGTTAAACTCTCCAAGCGGATATCCTATTCCAACATCTCCCTGGGCAACTCTCTCCATAATATCCTCTATATAAAAATCAGTACCTGCCATTGCTTTGAAAGACAGCCAGTCAGCCAGTTTCCAGCTTAAATTCATGTTACCAATCAACCTGTCCCTGTTCCTTGAGTTAGTATTCTTATAAAGGTTCCAGTAAGGGTTGTTATGATAGCTATGGTTCCAGTTATAAGGCAGGTTGGTTACCGGATCAATTGTATTCCAGTTATCTTTAAGAGATTGCATATTAACCTGCCGGCCGAACCACTGTCCGAGTGATTGCATCGGGTTACCACCATTATAACCGTTTTCTGCAATGTTTTCGCTGACATTGCTTATATAATTAGCGGAACCTCCAACAGTAACCCTATCTGTAACAGCGATTTCTCCTTTTAAAGCGACGCTGTTTTTTGTGAGGTCAGTATTAGGAAAGATACCTGAGATTTTCTGATTCGATAATGACAGACGGAAACGGGCACCCTGCTTTGCTCCTTCAACAGCAAGATTGGTGGTCCTTTTTACTCCTGTATTAAAGAGGTTCTTTACATTATCAGGATGTGCGATCCATGGAGTTGCTTCGCGAACATCTGTTACAGGATCGTATGGGCTGTCAAACTGAGGGATCATTCTTCCGTCGAGCGGAGGACCCCAGCTCTCATCCACACCATCATTAACCCCGCCATACGCACCATCAACATAAGAGAATTCATAAATCCCTGCAGTACCATCATCAATTGCAGAACCCTGTCCATAAAGGTTTTGATATTTAGGAAGTACGAGAGGGGTTTCCCACATAATGTTCTCTTCAAGAGTTACGCCAAGCCCTGACTGTCCTAATCTGGATTTACCCGATTTTGTGGTAATAAGAACTACACCGTTAACAGCTCTCGAACCGTAAAGTGCTGCAGCACTGGCACCCTTAAGAACACTGATATTTTCAACATCCGACGGGTTGATATCACTGGCAGCATTACCATAGTCCCTTCCGCCATAAGCACCCACATCGGAAGTGGAGTTATTTATAGGTACACCATCCACAACAAAAAGTGGTTGGTTGTTCCCATTTGCAGAGAGTGAGTTAACACCCCTGATAAGTACCCTTACACCTGATGCAACACCTCCGTCGGAATTGGTTATCTGAACTCCGGATAATTTCCCCTGGAAGGCATTAACGATGTTTGATACCTTTGTCTTTTCGATATTTTCACCACCGAGGTCCTGGACTGAATAGCCGAGGGCTTTTTTCTCACGCGAAATACCAAGAGCAGTAACTACAACTTCATCCAATCCAAGTAAATCGGATTGCATAACACCATCAATAACAGACCGTCCAGCGATGTCAACCTCCTGCTTTTTCATCCCGATATACGAGAATACAAGAGTTTTTGCATCCTGAGGCACTGCTAATGAAAATTTTCCATTCACATCTGTTACGGTACCGATAGTAGTCCCTTTAACAGATACAGATACACCGGGTATTGCACCCTCCCCTTCAGTTGCAGAGGTAATTGTACCTGTAATCAGTCTGGTCTGTGCAAATAATGTGGAACCACCTATAAACACAAACAAAACCATAAGCAGAAATAGTTTCTTCATAGAAATTAGTTTTAGGTTTTAATTTAACTCGGCTAATATAAATTTAATAATTCAGTTTTCAGTGAAACATTAAAAAAAATTAAATAAAAATGTTCTTTATCATGAAAATTCAGACATAAAATACATATTGATGTTAATTATAATAGATTTTAAGAGCAGAAAATTATCAATAAGTAATATAAAATGGCGAATTTTACATTCTATAATCTTATTTGTTTATAATAATGCATAATGAAAATTAAATTAGGAACCATGAAAAGCAGTAAAACTTTATTAATCAGAAAGGTAATGATATTTGGAATTATCATATTTTGTGCAGTCACGCAGCTGACAGCGCAAACAGACTCTTTATCAAATCGTGCTCAATTTCTTTACCCCGACTTTTCCTCCGGGGTGGTTAAGATGAAAGACGGTAAAACCATTGTCGTAAATATGAATTATAATACTTTGACGGAAAAGATGACTTTTTACCAGAATGGTACTCTTATGGATATGATTAAACCAGAGACTGTTGATACAATTACTCTGCAAAACAATAAGTTCGTATTTCTGGAAGATGCCTTCCTTGAAGTCCTGGTAAATGGTCGTGCTACCCTTTTCGTTCAACATAAAAGCGATCTTTCTTCCACCGGGAGGCCCGGAGCTTACGGTACAAAGTCCCAAACTTCAAGCCCTGTATCTGTCCCAAAACTATATGCAGACAATAATACATATAATCTTAAGCTTGGTGAAGAGTTTGTCGTGACTCCTTCTCCGGTAAACTGGATAAGAATTGATAATGAAATGCATAAGATCCTAACAAATCGTCAGTTTTTTAAACTATTCCCCGCGAATGAGGATAAAATAAAAGAATATATTAATAAAAATAAGTTAAACATCAAAAAGACCGATGACATGGTTAAAATAGTAAGCTTTTGTAATACACTATTTAAGTAAAAAATATACTTTCTGAAAAAGAATTTTTGTCTAAGCACTACTGGTTTAGGAAAAGAATGAAGTAGTTTCAAAAGTCATTTTAACTACCACGTTAGGTCCATTGGAACTGACAAGGGCTGTTGAAAAAATCCTTTGTGCGACTTTGTGATAACCTCCTTCGCGGCAATCCGGCCCATTCGCTATAATAGCCCACTGGGCTATTACTTTACGCTCTGGCCCCTTAGTGGTAAAATTTAAATCATTGAACCACAAAGGATCACAAAGTACATCACTAAGGAACACTAAGGGGGGAAACTCACTTCTTCTCACCCCCCTGTTCATCAATAACCCTGTTATCCCGAGCGCTAGCGAGGGATCTCCGTTTAATTCTGATCAATAAAAAAAGGTGTTCAGAAATCTGAACACCCTTTTATTTGTACTAAAACCAAAAATTCTATCTCTTAAAAGGTACTCTTAGCAGATGGTAATCTGTTACCTGATCCGATACCTTCAAAGCTTTCTTACCAGATAAGGTAATATCAGCGGTCAGGATAGGAGCGGGAAGACCATATGTTAGCCCATATAGTGCAGCAATTCCTTTATCTTCTCCCGCATAATAAATATCATACGTAATTAATAATGTAGGATGTGCCCCGCAATTTGTCCATTTCCCGGCACCTATAATCTCGTAATCAGAAGGTGATCCCAAATAATCTGTCGTAAATAAATATTGTCTTGGGATATCAACAATTCCGTTAGCAAAAACCGTCATGGTAATAGTGCCTCCGGCGGTTACCGTTTCGCCCCACCAATCTGTAATTAATCCAACGCCCATACCAGAAACTGCAAGGTCGTTACCATCAACAGCTGTTGTAATAATACTCGGATAAAAGGCATCTTCGCCTGACCACGAACCTACCAGGTCAGCCACTCCGTTTACAAGCGGACAAAATTCGATACGTTTTAGCATGTAATCTATCTTAGTACCAACGGGGTTAGGAGAGTTGTGCTCCCCTGCATCCATATTAACGATAAGCTCCATTTGCTGGCCAGCAGGCATGTTTGTAGCTATTGTTGTAAGATCGACCGAACCTGATGTTTTTCCGGCCGGAATAGTTATGCTCGTAGCCGACAGAGTATACATATCGGAAGCAATAGTAGAAGCAGGATCAACTACCAGATTAACAGTAATATCCTGAGCCTGAGGCGATCCCATCAACACTACCGAAATGGTAGTTTGAATCTCAATTAAATCACCATCCACAGTGACTCCGGTTTCAAAAGACTGTGCCGCATCAATGAACTGCAAGTAATAAGATGCATTGGCGTCCGGTGCTTTAACAAGTGCGTCAAAATTTGTAGCCTCATTTT
>CAYUQR010000063.1:17067-20013 GCA_964446825.1 uncultured Rikenellaceae bacterium | reverse complement strand
TTACTTTTATCCGTCGTTAAAAGGCTAATTATAATTCTGTATATAAATGGTAATCAACTTATAAAATTTTTCAGACATGAAAAAGACTGCCGGAATAATTCTTAAAATAGTGCTTGGATTGATCGTGTTAATACTGGTTTTACTTTTTACCATTCCGATTTTTTTTAAAGAACAGATCAGGGTAAAAGTAGAGCAGGCTATTAATGAATCAGTAAATGCATCTGTGAAATTTGATGATTATAAACTGGGATTCTTTAAGGATTTTCCAAATCTTTCCTTCTCTCTTAACGGGGTCTCGGTTGTCGGAGTCGATAAATTTAAAAATGATACGCTGGCAGCGTTTGAATCATTCAACCTGGTATTTAATCTTTCCAGCCTTTTTAAAAAGTCAGGATATGAGGTAAAATCCATTATTGTAAACAAAGCGGTTATTAATGCAATTGCACGGAAAGACAATGTGGCCAACTGGGACATAATGAAAGATACAACCCAGGCCCCTGAACCTGTCCCGGCAGAAGCACCTTCCGAAATGAAAATTCTCCTTAAGAAAGTCTCAGTTCTCAACAGTTCAATAACGTATGTTGATGAAAGTGCCTCAATGAAAGCCTATCTTAAGAATGTTAATTTTAATCTGAAGGGAGATATGACAATGAGCCAGACAGATATGCAGATGTCAATAAATATCGGTGATCTGACTTTCATAATGGATGATATAAAATATCTTAATAAGGCAGTTGTCGATTCAAAGATAGATATGCTTGCGGATCTTGATAAGATGAAATTCACTTTCAGGGAAAACTATTTTACTGTCAACGATCTTAAGCTGAATTTTACAGGTGCTGTTGCCATGCCGGGCGATAATATTGACACTGATATTAAATTCGGAACTACTGAGACGTCTTTCAAAACATTGCTTTCTCTAATCCCTGCTGTTTATATGACAGACTATAAGGATCTTAAGGCCAGCGGTACCTTTACCATGTCGGGATCAGCCAAAGGTGTTTACAGCGATGCCGACAGTACTATGCCTGATATCAGCCTTGTACTTTCAGTCAGCAACGGTCTGGTAAGCTATCCGGATTTGCCGGAACAGATAAAAAATATCACTGTCAAATCTGATCTGTTTATTGATGGAAAGGATATGGACAAAACAGTTGTCAATGTTGATAAATTTCATATGGAACTTGCCGGAAGTCCTTTTGACATGAGTTTTGCTCTTAAAACACCGATAAGCGATCCTGATTTCAAAGGCTCTCTGACAGGCCGCATTGACCTGACAGCTCTTTCAAAGGCTGTTCCAATGGATAGTATAAGCCTTTCAGGCATTATTGATATGTCAGTGCAGATGGCAGGACGCATGTCGATGATTGAAAAAGAACAGTATGAGAGTTTTAAAGCATCAGGAACAATGACTATTAAAAATATGCTCGTCGCTATGACAGGGTATCCTGATGTTAAAATCAATGAAGCAGCGTTTGAATTTACCCCGGCCTATGCAGGGATGACAAATGCCAGTATAAACGTTGGCGGGAAAAGTGATTTTTTGCTTAACGGGCGGCTTGAGAACTATATTCCATATTTTTTCCGGGATCAGACTATTAAAGGTAACCTGTCGATGCACTCAAAGCTCGTTGATGTATCTGAGATAATGTCTGAAATGTCCTCTGATACTGCTTCTTCTGCCCCTGCTGCCCCCCCTGTTGCTTCCAATTCAAGTACTGCTGCTCCTGTTGAGGATACAACCTCCCTGAGTGTAATCCAGATACCAAAAAATATTGATTTTGATTTTAATGCTCTCATAGATGAATTCAGGTACGATAATATTAAAGCACAGCATGTTAAAGGACACATTATTGTGCGTGACGGTATTTTAAGTATCAGAGATGCAGGGATGAATATACTCAATGGCACGCTGTCGATGAATGCCGATTATGATACTCGCGATACTCTTAAACCTTCAATGAAAGCTGATCTTGATATACGTGATATCGGGGTGAAAGATGCATTTAATACATTCAACACTGTTCGGAAACTGGCTCCCGCAGCAAAAAGCCTTGATGGAAAAATCAGCGCAAAGCTTAACTATGTGAGTCTACTTGGAAAAGATATGATGCCTGTAACTAATTCTATAAATGGTTATGGCAAAATTCAGTCGGATCAGATCACTCTGGTCAAATCAGCAACATTCGATAAAATGAAAGAGTTACTCAAGCTTGGTGACAAATACAGTAATACATTTAAAGACATAAACGTAAGTTTCAGAATAGCTGACGGAAGGATCTATGTGAATCCGTTTGATGTGAAAACCGGAAACCTGAAAATGAATATTAGTGGTGATCAGGGTATTGATCAGACAATTAATTATATAGTTAAAACTGAATTTCCAAGAGCTGACCTGGGCGGATCAATTAACTCTTTTATTGATAACCTGTCTGCTCAGGCTGCAAATTTTGGTATCTCATATAAACCAGCTGATATTCTTAAAGTTAATGTAAAAGTAACAGGAACTTTCAGTAAACCGGTCGTGGTGCCATATTTTGGAAGCGGGACGGGTACAAACACAGGAGGAGTAAAGGAGACAGCAAAAGAGGCAGTAAAACAGACAATTGATAATACTGTTGATAAAGCAAAAGAGAAGGCAAGGGAAGAAGCTGTGGCTCAGGGAGCAAGACTAGTTAAGGAGGCAGAGGATAGGGGCCAGCAGCTAAGGGATCAGGCAGCCAGCGCAGCGGCAAAGGTACGGAGCGAGGCAGATGCACAGGCGAAAAAGCTGAATGATGATGCAGCATCCAAAGGACCTCTGGCTAAGGCAGCAGCTAAGAAAGCAGCTGATTCTCTGAAAAAGAATGCCGACCAGAAGGCTGATCAGCTAATACAGGAAGCCGACAAACAGGCTAAGAAGCTGGTAGAAGAGGCCCAGGCTAAGAGTGATGAATTAATAAAGAA
>CAYUQR010000063.1:0-16967 GCA_964446825.1 uncultured Rikenellaceae bacterium | reverse complement strand
AGGCTAAGAAGCTGGTAGAAGAGGCCCAGGCTAAGAGTGATGAATTAATAAAGAATATTTAGCTATTGTCTGGTTGTCTGGTTGTCTGGTTGTCAATGGAATAGAGTATAAAATTAAAAGAAGTGAGTACTATTAAGAGTTTTGAGGATTTAGATATTTGGAAACAATCAAGGGCGCTTGTAAAAATAATATATTCGGATTTCAGAAATTGCACGGACTTTAATTTTTATAAACAAATAACATCTGCTGGATTATCTATAATGAATAATTCAGCTGAAGGATTTGGACGTGAAAGTGATAAAGAGTTTGATTATTTTCTGAATATCGCAAAAGGCTCAGCTTTGGAAGTTAAAAGTATGTATTATATCGCAAGTGATTTGGGCTATCTTGCTGAAGATATTTCAGTTAAGAGAAGAGATCAGGTTCAATTGATAATAAATTCGATTAGCAAATTAAAAAAATACCTCAAAAAATAATAATTTTTGACAATCAGACAATAAGACATTCAGACAATAAGACAAAAAAAAGCTGTTCGAAAACAGCCTTTTTTTATTAGAATTTCTTTTCGCGTATACGTGCTTTCTTACCTGTTAGATCGCGAAGGTAAAATATCCTAGCCCTGCGGACTTTTCCATGCTTGTTTACCTCAATTTTATCGATAAAGGGAGATGCTATTGGGAATATCCTTTCAACACCTATGTTACCTGACATTTTTCTTACTGTGAAGGTTTCTGTATGAGCGCTTC
The DNA here is from genome assembly GCA_964446825.1 of uncultured Rikenellaceae bacterium. Classification (GTDB taxonomy): domain Bacteria; phylum Bacteroidota; class Bacteroidia; order Bacteroidales; family VadinHA17; genus LD21. The sequence goes on along the minus strand of CAYUQR010000063.1, from coordinate 16,221 downwards.
CGCTTCTTTGTATTACAACTCCACGAAACTGCTGGATCCTTTCCTTGTTTCCTTCTTTTATTTTATAATGTACGGTAATGGTATCACCTGCTCCGAATTTCGGAAATTCATTTTTTACCTCTAATTCTTTCTCAACAACATTCATTAAATTCATCTCGCCAAGTATTTTATATTCTCTGTTCAGTTTCAAAAATCAGGTCGCAAATTTATAAATAAAAATCAGATAATCCGCATCCAATAACGAAAAGTTTTTAAATCATCGCAAGTTAAGGTTAGGGTTAAGGTTAACTAAACCCACCCCTTTCCCCTCCAGGAGGGGAATCAAGAGCTACAATGTTACACTTAAAGTCCAGCGTCTAGCGTCCAGTGTCCAGCGTCTTTGCCTTAAGCCTTCCGCCTTCCGCCTTAACCTATTGTCCTGCCCCTGATGGTACCAGCAATTTATCCCCGGTGTCCTCGATTACAGATTTTTTCCAGGCGTCTGAATAACCAGGTTGAAGCGGCATAACAGGGTTACCCCATTTATTCCTTTCAAATTTTCCGTCCTTTTCCTTTTTAATATTGCCATCAATATATTTTACCAGAAGGTATTCGCTTAATGATTTCCATTGAGTAAAAGTGTTTCTGGCCATTTCCCCTGAATAACTGGTAAGAAAATTCCTTGCGAGTGCAGGATCTTTATCTGATAATTTAAGAGCTTCAGCATCAACTGAATCTATTTGAGAAATATACCTGGTCTCAAGTCTTTTCTGCACTTTCTGTGCATCGGCGCTCATAAGGTCATAACGGGTGTAGCAAAAGTTAGCAACGGTGTTAAATAACCAGAAAGCGGATGTAGGAGAATATGTCAGCATATCGCCATTTCCGACTTTGAAACATTCCGGCACTTTGGTAATTCCGCAATACATAGGTGTAAACACTGTGGTAGCTGCATCGTCCACACCAAACCAGAAGATGCCACCTATAGGATCAGGCAGCCAGTTGCGGCTCTCAGCAACAAATACGAAACCTGTCTGTTGTGTGGCAGTAGCTCTTTCGTTACAATATTCAGGCGCGTTAGGTTCGTCTGATACTTTCCATTCAAGAGGGCGCCAGCGATAGGGAGCACCGAATGAACCTGCCCCTATGTCTTTTCTCATATCAAGAGGAGTCCCTTCAAGATGATCCCTCATGAAATTCATCATGTCATAATCAGACAGCTTGCGGTTTGGCTTTATCCAGAGTGGCATGCGTTTGCTCAGGTCATGCCCGGAAACGTAGTTAAAGTACTGATTCATATCATCATTAACTGATTTAAAGAATGACCAGACACGAATTTCACAAAAACGGGCCCCTGAAAAAGTGATCGGGTTATAGGTGTCGGAAAAGCTGAATTCAGCATCTTTTCCCTTGAACAGATTAAGGCTGCGGGCAAAATCTATTACGTCCCAGGCATACACGCACTCAACATTTGGGTCTGACACCCTGCTAAGTTCTTTGGAAGTTATTGCAATACTGTTCTTTTTTCCGGTTGAGAGCGGAAAGGTTTGTATCCTTGCCTGGTTTGCATGACCGCAAATATATCCGTCAGGAATCCGGCGTGCCACCCATACGGCGCCCCTGTTACCCGGACCTTTTCCGATTATTTCAAAGATCCATGCTTCGTTAGGATCGCCAATTGAAAAAGACTCGCCTTCGCTTGCATAACCATATTCAGATACGAGGTCAGACATAACCTTAATAGCTTCCCTGGCATTAGCGGCTCTCTGAAGTGTCAGATAAATCAAACTGCCGTAGTCGATGATTGCAGTTGTATCAACAAGCGATTCAATACCTCCATAGGTAGTTTCACCGATGGAAAGCTGATGCTCATTCATATTTCCCACGACTGAATATGTATGAGCCACCTGTTTTATTTTTCCCATATATTTTTGGGTATCCCACTCAATTACATCAAGCATGCTGCCCTGAGGGTAATCCCTGGCAGGCCAGTAATATAACTCACCATATAACTGGTGAGAGTCTGCGGAATATGTTATCATTGTCGATCCTTTGACGGAAGCACCTTTTGTCACAAGAAAATTTGTGCATGCATTGGTTATTTGTTCCGAAACTAATCCCGACATAAGTAATACGAATACAACAGAAAATATTTTTTTCATAATGAGTAATTAATTTATTTATTACAGTTTAACCTATTTCTATTTTAGATGAAAAATAAGCTTCCAAAGATATCAGGTTTATATTAAACTCCAAATATCTTATATTGCAGCAAGAATATCTTTTACTTTTTTTATGATTTCCGGATCGGCCACTTTTCTTGAAAACTCCGGAATTCCCGGATAGCCTCCCATTGATATACCATCTCTTGTGAAAATCATCTCGCTGTCGGTAACCTTCCTGCCGGTAAGATGAAATTCTTTTGCACCGGTACGGGTGGCGATTGAAGCAATATTCGAAAGATTTATTCCGCCACCAGGCATTATTACAATACGATTTTTTGCCTGATTGACAAGATTCTGTATTAATTCAATTCCTTCGGCGACGGTGTTTTTTTGTCCTGATGTAAGCAGTCTGTCAGCACCTGATGATATAATATCTTCGAGGCCTTTTTCAGCGTCGGAACACATATCGAAAGCCCTGTGAAAAGTTACAGACATCGGTTGTGCCAGCTGGATAAGTTTTGAGGTACGTTCCATATCTATTGAGCCGTCACTCCTTAATATTCCAATTACAATTCCATCTGCTCCAATTTCCCCGCAGACTTCTATATCGCGCCTCATAATATCATATTCGAGATCGTTGTAAAGAAAGTCACCTCCCCGGGGCCTGATAATGACATTCAGCCCTATGATCAGATTATTTCTCGCCGCAACTATTGTTCCGAATCCTGGTGTTGTGCCTCCTTCAATAAGATTATCGCATAATTCAACACGGTCAGCCCCGGCTTCCTGTGCATTAATTGCTGATTCTACAGAATCAACACATATTTCAAGACTAAATTTCATTCCGAAATATACAATTATTTATAATTCCTGTTAATTCCGTATGTTTGTGATCAATCTGATTATTTAAAATTATAATTTTTTCTGTATAATTGTGCTGAATAAAATACTTAGTTATTATGAAACCAACTCTTTTAGTTCTGGCAGCAGGAATGGGAACCCGTTACGGAGGCAATAAACAACTCGATGAGGTAGGTCCGTCCGGAGAGACAATTATTGACTATTCCATTTATGATGCTATACGTGCAGGATTCGGAAAAATTGTCTTCGTTATCAGGCGGGATATTGAAGACCAGGTAAGAGAACGCTTTGTAAAAAAACTAAAAGGGAAAATTGAAGTTGATTATGTTTTCCAGGAGATTACTAACCTTCCTGAGGGAGTTAAAGTAGCACCCGAAAGACAAAAGCCCTGGGGTACAAGCCATGCTATCCTTGTCACTGCTGAGAAGATCAGGGAGCCTTTCGGCGTAATAAACGCTGATGATTATTATGGCGTTGAATCATTTAAGATTCTTTTTAATTTTCTGACAACGGATAAAGATCCGAATTGCTATTGCATTGTCGGATTTAAAATGGGTAATACCCTTTCCGATCATGGTCACGTAAACAGGGGAGTATGCGGGGCTGATGCAAATGGAATACTTAAGAACATTGTAGAAACACGTCAGATTGAGAAAACCCCCGACGGAGCCAAGGCTCCTGCTGCTGACGGCACATGGGAAAAATTTACCGGAAATGAAATTGTCTCTATGAATTTGTGGGGTTTTAAACCTTCATGCTATAAGTTCCTGAGCGATGAGTTCAGAAACTTTATTAACAAGAGTGGTATGGAACTGAAATCAGAGCTGGATATCCCGACATCGGTTGATAAATTCGTTAAGAACGGCGAAATCACCATAAAAGTCTTAATGAGCAACGACAGATGGTTCGGAGTCACTTACCGCGAAGACAAACCGTACGTTGTTGCCAGCATAAATGAAATGATAAAAAAGGGAGTATATCCTTCAAAAATTTATTGAATCCTCTGTTGGTTCAATAAAGACGTTCAACATTAGTTGTTAGCGACTTTTTTGGGAGTGAGAAATACTCTGCCTTTTGCATCCTGCCTTGCCTGATATCGCTCTCTTGCTTCTTCAGGATCTGCTCCTACAGCAATATAAATTCTTGTTCTGTGATTGATTACAACTTCCTGCAGTTTCGTAATATCAGGAGTTTTAAATGTGATTGATTTCTTTTCTTGCATGCACAAAGATAACAAAATTTACCGGATTTTCCAATTTCCAGTACTAAGGATTGATCTATCCTTCTATGATGAAAGTAAATTAAGTATAAATCACCTGAATTTTTAACTGTGTAACTCTGTTTAAACTCCGTGTTACCCCGTGGTTATAAATCCTTCAAAAGTTAAATAAATTATCTACCAGGTAAAATCACAATTGAAATAACTCGAATTGTCCTTATTATCAGTAAGTTTTAAAGACAGATTGTGTTTTGCTCCTTTAGTGATCCTCTTCTCATCGAACTTGTAGGTCAGCAGATCACTCTTCTGATCATATTCAAACAGAGCCCATTTGCCATCTATTTCAGGCTCCCAGGATTTTATTCCTGAAAGATTATCAGTTATCTTAATCCTGATTTCCATTTTAGAACTCAGGTCACTGCCCGGTGTGAGTCCATATGGTGAAATAGCAGGTGGAATAGTATCGAGTCCTATATAAAAATCGCCGAAACTCAAAACTTCCGCTGAAAGATATTCTCCCGACCATGAGCTGCTGACAGCATTCTTGCTCTGGTTGTCACCAATTTGTACTATAAGCATCTTTGATTCTTTCCCTTTCGGAATAATAGTGGGTTTTATTGACAGGTTGAAAGCTTTCTGCACGGGTGTGAACTTGTTATGAACGCTGTGTACGTCGGATAGCATTTCTGAAGTTCCGGGGATCTTTTTATATGAGAAATATAAAGTATCATATAGTGCACCGGCTGGAATAGCAACATAAATATTATCTGAAATGAACCTGTTGGTCCTGTTGTACGGCATGACTTTCAGATTTTTATCGGTGGTTTCAGATTTAGCCTGATGATTTACATGCTCTGACTTTACCCTAAATGTCAGTGATGACCGATTATTATTTGCGTCACTTACTATAATTTGAATATGATGAGTTTTGTTGTCATCGAAGTTAAATATACCCCTGTTTACAAGGTCTTTGTAGACACTTAATTTGTCATTGGGCAGGACAAATGTTCTTTCTATATAAATATTTTCTTTCTGGTAGGTTTCATAATCAATATGGCTGTTCACATATCTCGATTCGCTGAAAGAGAAACCATCCATTACATATTTAAATACCTCATTACTGTCGATTTTCAATTCGATTGAATATGCTGCACACCTGTTATAGCTGTCGTTAAGAAGATCGTACGTTTTTATTCCAAAACCGGCCGGCCCACTTATAGTTATAACATTGTCAGAAGGGATGTAATAATTCCCATGCCCACCGGAGACGTTGATTTTCTTAATACTATTCATATTATTGATTAAAGTATTATGGGTGACCGGATAGATTGCCAGTTTTTCAATTATGGGAGATATATTGTCGGCAATGCTGAAATTAAATAAGAGTGGATTTAAAGGTTTCTCGCTTTCAGCTTTTCTGATTTCAAAATGCAGATGCGGACCGCCAGAGCTCCCTGAATTGCCTGAATAGCCGATTAGTTCTCCCTGTAAGACTGGGAATTTTCCTTTCGGCGGAAATAAGGTAATAGTGAAGCTCTTTCTTTCATATTGCTGTGATTTTACATAGTTTTCTATATCAGGTGTAAACCTGTCGAGGTGTCCATAAACCGTGGAGTATCCTGATGGATGATTTACATACAGAGCATTCCCGAACCCTCCCGGAGAAACACTTATCCTGTATATATACCCGCTTTCAGAGGCTACAACCTCCTTTCCGGTTACACCCTGGGTCTTTATGTCTAATCCTGAATGAAAGTGATCGACTCTGAGTTCACCAAAATTGGCAGAAAGCAAAAGGGGTATTTTAACAGGAGAAATAAATGATGAGTCAGGTCTATTATTTATTTCTGGTTGGTTGAACAAAAATATAGTGATTATAAGAATACCGGTTAATAGCATAACTATTAAATTTAAAAATCTACAGAGGTGCAAAGCTATACTTCTGAAGGATTAAGCCAAACAATTTCAGTCAAATTTTTGAAAATATCATTAACTATGCTAATTTTGTCCTAAAGATTTTATTATGTCCGGCCAGGGTTACGATGAATTAATTATTTTGAACAGAAAACTGGATGATTTGTTAAACGGGTATAATACTCTGAAGAATGAGTTAGCAGAATTAAAGAACGGGAATGCGGCATTAAAAGAAAAGCTTCAGGAACGGGAAATAAGCATAAAAGATTTGGAAATTAAATACGAAAGAAGTAAATTGTCAGGAGCATTGTTGGGTGAAGGTGAAAATGCTTTGGAAGCGAAGAAGAAGATAACGGAATTGGTGCGGGAAATTGACAGATGTGTTGCTCTTTTAAACAGATAAGATATATCAATGGATGATAAGCTTTCTATCAGAGTTAATGTAGCGGACAGATATTATCCATTGAAGGTGGAACGGGAAAATGAGGAGAAGATCAGGAAAGCAGCCAGGATGATAAATGAAAAGGTGCTGCAATATAAGCAGAGGTACACCGATAAAGATGTACAGGATTTTTTGGCAATGGCTGCCCTGCAATATGTGATCAAACTCACTGAAGAAGAAGAGAAGCTTGAAAAAGATTATCTTCCCGATGCCTTGAAGGAATTGATACAAAAGATTGATTCAGTTCTCGAATTAAAAGAGTAACAGCGTTCTTTAAAATATAAATTTAATTGCCCGCTTTGTTTCTTCATTCATTTTTGAAACTCAACAGTTAAAACTTTGGAGCAACCTTAGTCCGGCTAGAACAGGCCTCATCCCGATTCGTCGGGCCCCCGTTACGCGGGGCAGTGGAAGTTCAAACTGAATTAGTAGCTCCAGCCATGCAGACATGGGGTTTTATAAAATCTGGAGGAACTTTGCGGGTTTTTTTATTATATATACTTTAATACGATAAATAATGACTTTAATAATAGGAATATTGACTAACGGGTTGCTGATAATTTTAGGTATTTCAGCGCTCGTAATAGGGTTTGGCGCTTCATACCTTGTTTGGCAGATAGCATTAAAAAACAAAAGCCGTAAAATTGTAAGTGAGGCCGAAGCTGAAGCCGAAGTGATACGGAAAGAAAAAATACTTCAGGCTAAAGAGAGATTTCTTCAGCTTAAAACTGAACATGAGAAGGTAATCAATGAGAAGAACAGCAGGATCAACCAGGCAGAAAACAGAATTAAGCAGAAGGAGCTGACCCTTTCTCAGAAAATTGAAGAGACTCAGCGCAAAAAAAATGAAGCGGATGCAATAAAGGAAAGTCTTATGTCACAGGTCGAGCTCGTTGATAAAAAATCTGAAGAGCTTGAAAAACTCCACAGGCAGCAGGTTGAACAACTTGAGGCTATTTCGGGATTTTCTGCAGAAGAAGCAAAAAACCATCTCATTGAATCCTTAAAGGAAGAGGCAAAAACAGGTGCAATGTCTTATATCAACGAAATTCTCGATGAAGCCAAGATGACAGCCAATAAAGAGGCAAAGAGGATCGTGGTTCAGACAATTCAGCGCGTGGCAGCTGAAAATGCTATTGAAAATGCCGTGACTGTATTCCATATTGAATCTGATGAAATGAAGGGCAGGATAATCGGACGAGAAGGTCGTAATATCCGCGCACTTGAAGCTGCAACAGGTGTTGAGATAATTGTAGATGATACGCCTGAAGCAATTGTGCTTTCAGCCTTTGACCCGGTAAGAAGAGAGGTGGCCAGGCTGGCACTTCACCAGCTGGTTACTGATGGAAGGATCCATCCGGCACGTATAGAAGAGATGGTTGAAAAGACCAGGAAGCAGGTGGAAGAAGAGATACTTGAAGTGGGCAAAAGAACAACCATCGACCTGGGGATTCATGGATTACACCCCGAGTTGATAAGGTTAATAGGGAAAATGAAGTACAGATCTTCATACGGTCAGAACCTGCTAATGCACTCCCGTGAGGTGGCTAACCTTTGTTCAATAATGGCTGCTGAACTGGGACTTAATCCAAAACTTGCAAAGAGGGCAGGACTACTGCATGATATTGGAAAAGTTCCCGACGATGAACCGGAATTGCCACATGCAATTTTAGGAATGAAGATGGCTGAGAAATACAAAGAGAAGCCTGAGATTTGCAATGCTATAGGCTCCCACCACGATGAGACTGAAATGACTACTCTGATTGCACCTATTGTTCAGGTTTGCGACGCCATATCCGGGGCACGACCCGGTGCACGCAGAGAAGTGGTGGAGTCTTATATTAAGAGGCTTAAGGAGCTTGAATCGCTCGCACTGCAATATCCTGGTGTGATGAAGACATATGCTATTCAGGCAGGACGGGAATTACGTGTTATTGTGGGAGCTGAAAAGGTTAGTGATAAGGAAGCCGAAGGTCTTTCCTTTGAAATTGCACGAAAAATTCAAAACGAAATGACATACCCGGGTCAGATCAAAATAACAGTGATCAGGGAGACAAGGGCGGTGAATTTTGCCAAATAAAGTTTAACTTGATAAGATAGGGCATCTACAAAAACAGATGCCCTGTCTGCTTAAAAACACTTTTATCACTCCAATATTTCTCTATCTTTAGACTCTGTTAAAATTCCCGGATTCAATGTCGCAAATAAAACTTTTAAACATAGTAGGAGCCAGACCTCAGATAATAAAAGCCTCTGCTATAAGCAGGGCTATAAGAACAAGTTACCCCGACGGTTTTACTGAAATTATTGTTCATACAGGTCAGCATTATGATAAAGAACTTTCAGATGTTTTCTTTGATGAGCTTGAAATACATAAACCTCATTATAACCTGAGTGTCGGTTCTGCTGGACATGGACGTCAGACATCTATGATGATAATTGGCATTGAGGAGGTATTACTTAAAGAAAAACCAGATTGTGTTATATTATACGGTGATACAAATTCAACTCTGGCAGGAGCCGTGGCTGCAGCAAAACTCCATTTCCCCGTTATTCATATTGAGGCGGGATTGAGGTCTTTTAATAAAACCATGCCTGAGGAACTGAACCGAATAATGAGCGATCATGCCTCTACGCTTCTTTTTGCCCCAACAAATGCTGCTTTTAAAAACCTGATAAATGAAGGATTCAGACCTGAAAACAGCCCTCCCTATACTATTGATAATCCCAAGATTTATCTCACCGGGGATATAATGCTGGATAATTCATTGTTCTTTGCCTCACTGGCTGAAAAAAAGAAAGCTGAATTTATGGGAAGTCTGTCACTCATAAGAGATAAATTTATCCTTGTAACCATACACCGTGACACAAATACAGATGATATTCAGCGTCTCCTGGATATCCTTCAGACACTTAAAACGCTGGCAGCCGAAAAAGATATAATGATGGTTATGCCATTTCATCCAAGGACTATTCTATCATTAAAATCAAAGCTTGAGGCCTTTTATGACGAGTTATTTGAGTGTAACAATATTAAAATAATACCCCCCGTATCTTATCTGGAAATGATCCTTCTTGAAAAGAATTGCAGGATGATAATAACAGATTCGGGAGGAGTACAAAAAGAATCGCACTTTTTCAGGAAACCATGCCTTGTTCTCAGGAAAGAGACCGAATGGATAGAACTTGTAAGTAATGGAACAGCTAAGCTTGTTGATGCTGACCCTGAACGTATCAGAGATGAGTTCCTGGATTTTCTGGATTCTCATCCCAAACTGGAGTATCCGGGTTTTTACGGCAACGGCAAAACAGCTGAATTTATCCTGAATGAAATCCTTCTGATGTTTGAAAAAGAATAAAATCTCTTATGTTAAATTCTGTTAAAATTAGTAATATTGTTTTTTCAAATGCTGATGGATCGAAAGTTGAGGGATAGCAAAGTACTGGTTACAGGTGGAGCAGGTTTTATAGGCTCAAATCTAGTGGAATCCTTGTTGAATTTTGGTAACTTCGTTGTTTGTCTTGATAATTTTTCAACCGGGAAAAGGGAGAACCTGAGAGCCTTTACCGACAATCCCAATTTTTTACTAATCGAGGGTGATATACGCAATTATGACGATTGCGTAAGAGCAGCAACAAATATTGATATAGTATTTCACGAAGCTGCACTGGGATCTGTCCCTCGTTCTATTAAAGATCCGGTATCATCTGCTGATGTCAACATTGGAGGATTTGTCAAAATGCTGTTTGCCTCGAAAGAAGCAGGCGTAAAACGATTCATCTATGCTGCCAGCTCTTCTACTTATGGTGATCATCCTGATTTACCGAAAGTTGAAGATAAGATAGGCTCTCCATTATCACCATATGCAATCACCAAATATGTTGATGAGCTTTTTGCGGAAAATTTTTCAAAAAACTATGTAATTGAAGTGATCGGGCTACGTTATTTTAATGTATTCGGAAGGAGACAGGATCCGGATGGAGCATATGCAGCTGTGATTCCCAAATTTGTCAAAATGCTGATGAATCATGAAGCACCCTTAATTAATGGTGACGGGACAATCTCAAGGGATTTTACATACATAGATAATGTTGTACAGGCAAATCACCTGGCTGCTGTTGTTGACAATAAAAAAGCCCTTAACCAGGTTTATAATGTTGCACACGGTGAGAGGACGACATTGAACCAGCTGTTTCATACTATTCGGGAACTGGCCGGTGATTATGACAGTAATATTTTAACCATTGAGCCGTTATATGGTCCGGCGAGGACAGGGGATATACAACATTCTCTGGCTTCTGTTGAAAAAGCTAAAAGATTGTTGGGTTATTCACCTGTATTAAATGTGACCGAAGGACTTAATGAAGCTGTTAAATGGTTCCGGGATAATTTGTAACATTTGTTACATAATTAGTTTAAAAATTACAAAATCAGACATATGCAGATTTCTGCGATGTGACTGACGGAGCGGGAGCGTATCATAAAGGAAGATAAAAGACAAAAGGATAAAGACAAAAGGAAAAACAACTTCACTTCAACGAGAAGGCATGAGTGAGTTTAAAAGATAAAGGGTAAAAATTAAAAAATATTGAAAAGATTCAAGTAGTGGAAAAGAAGAATGACCTTTGTGAAAGGCTCTTTGAATTTGCGGTAAGAGTTATAGAATTTTTGAAGACTCTTCCATATACGCCTGAGAATAAAATAATTCGTACTCAGTTATCAAAGAGCGCAGCATCATCCGGTGCAAATTACGAAGAATCTCAAGGAGGATCATCGAAAGCAGATTTTACTAATAAGGTGCGAATTTCATTACGCGAAATGAGAGAATCAAATTACTGGTTAAGAATCATTAAAAGGACTGTTACTGAGGTTAATATATCCGAATTGGATTATTTAATTAAAGAATCATCCGAGCTTAAGAAAATTCTGGGTTCCATTGTCCAGAAATCTCGTGATTAGTATTGATAAAACACTTTTGTCTTTTTCCTTTTATCTTTTATCTTGAATAAACATTTGTTATTCCATAGGCAACCTTTCTATGAGAATATCCGTCTTATTACATAGTCATTTGCCATTTTTTAAGTAAATTTGAAAACTCTTCTATTTGAGTATGATCAACAGACTTAAATATAAAACAATACAAATTTTTCAGAATCATTCTTTACCGCGCTGGTTCGTTCTGCTGATAGACACTTCCGCAGTATTCTTTTCTTTCATATTTGCCTATCTGTTGAGGTATAACTTTGAATCCTATACATTCAGCTGGACCACAGCCATTGAGCATGCATTTTTGGTAAGTTTTGTCTATCTGGCTTTTATGTTTGTATATAAATCTTATTCCGGGCTGATTCGCCAGACAACTATCCGGGACACCTTCATAATAGCCGTAACAAACACAACAGCTCTATTTGTGCTGATTCTTATCACTATAACCAGCCGAAACCTTGAATTAGGAAAGTTTTCTGATATTCCGATATCTATCCTGATGATACATTACGGAGGTGTAACGGTCTCATTGTTTTTATTCAGGGTATTCATTAAAACGTTCTATGTTTTTGTTTCGTCACCTTCAAGTAAAAGAAAGAATGTATTGATATACGGATCGGGCGAGACAGGTATTATGGTAAAAAGAGTTATCAGCAATGATCCAAGAAGCGGCTATCAGCTTAAAGGCTTTATTGATGACAATATTAAACTGCAGGGTAAAAAAGTTGATGGATATCCTGTATATTCAAAGAATGTACTGACAAAAGATTTTATTGAGGAAGAAGGGATCAGCATTTTCATATTTGCCATTGAGGATATTTCCCCGCTCAAGAAAAAGGAAGTCCTCGAATCGGTTATAAACCTGGGACTTGAAATTCTCGATACTCCTTCCTTTGACAAGTGGCTAAATGGAGATTTGAAGGTTAAGCAACTAAGGAAGGTTGAGCTTGAGGATTTGCTTGGCAGAGACACTATATTGCTTGACCTTAAACGGATTGGCGAAGGGCTTAAAAATAAAACAATTCTTGTAACAGGAGCGGCAGGCTCGATTGGTTCAGAGATTGTCAGACAATTGACCAGATATGATTATAAGCTTCTGGTTCTTGTGGATCAGGCCGAGACCCCATGCTTCTTTTTGAACAATGAATTAACAGAGAAATATCCTGACTGTCGCTATAAATTGGTAATCGGAGACGTTACCAATCGTCAAAAAATGGAGTTTATCTTTAAGAAATACCGACCGGAGATTGTCTTTCATGCAGCTGCCTATAAGCATGTGCCCGTTATGGAAAAGAATCCTCATGAAGCTTTCAGGGTAAATGTAGGGGGAACAAAAAACATTTCGGACCTTGCTATTAAATACAAAGCTGAAAAATTTGTCATGATCTCTTCCGATAAAGCGGTTAACCCTACAAATGTGATGGGAGCATCTAAAAAAGTCTGTGAATTACTTGTTCATGCGCAGGCAAGGAGACAGGGTATTAAAACCTTATTTATAACCACACGTTTTGGGAATGTTTTAGGCTCCAATGGCTCAGTGATACCTTTATTTAAAAAACAAATTGCTGAAGGAGGTCCTGTTACTATTACAGATCCGGAAATAACCAGATTCTTTATGACAATTCCCGAAGCCTGTCAGTTGGTTTTGGAAGCAGGATTTATGGGAAATGGTGGGGAGATATTTATTTTTGATATGGGTAGCCCGATTAAAATTCTGGATATTGCAATTAAATTGATTCATCTTTCAGGACTTGTTCCATATGAGGATATCGAAATTAAATTTACAGGCTTGCGGCCTGGTGAAAAGTTGTATGAGGAGCTCTTTGCTGAAGGTGAACAACAGTTGCCGACACATAATCCCAAAATATCCATTGCTAAAGTGGCTGATGCGGATTATGAATGTATACTTCCGAAAATAAATGAAGCACTGAACAGTATTTACGAAAAATCAGGGCCCGAAGTTATTGAGGCAATGAAGGAAATTGTACCAGGGTATACAAGTGAACATGCAGCAGCTGTATAAGGTTGAGGTTAAGGTTAAGAATTAAAAGACTAATAACTGTATTAAACCTCCATGGTTTAATATATCTGACTATAACAAGTATTTATAAATAGGATTTTCAATTTTAGTTTAAGTCAAACTCATGCTTATGGGCTTTGAGAACTGTTTTTAAAATATGACTATGAAGAAAATTGCATTGATTTCGGGAATAACAGGACAGGACGGGTCCTACCTGACAGAGCTACTTTTAAAAAAGGACTATGAGGTTCATGGCATTATACGCAGGTCCAGCTCTTTTAATACATTCAGGATCGATCATATTTACAATAATCCTGATTACCTGAATAAAAGATTCTTTCTTCATTATGGTGATCTGACCGATTCAAGTAATCTAAACAGGTTAATGGAAAAAACCAAACCAACAGAGATATATAATCTTGGAGCTCAGTCGCATGTTCAGGTTTCTTTTGAAGTACCGGAATACACTGCTGAAGTCGATGGTGTAGGAACCCTTCGGTTTTTAGATGCAATCAAGGAGACTGGAATACATTGCCGCTTTTATCAGGCATCTACATCCGAAATGTTTGGAAAGGTCCAGGAGATACCCCAGACAGAAAAAACACCTTTCTATCCCAGAAGTCCGTATGGTGCTGCAAAATTATATGCATTCTGGGTGGTCGTAAATTACAGGGAAGCATATAATGTATTTGCCAGTAACGGCATATTATTTAATCATGAAAGTGAAAGAAGGGGAAAAACATTTGTGACCCGCAAGATAACTGTTGCAGCTTCAAAAATTGTTCTCGGGCAGCAGGACAGGTTGATGCTCGGAAACCTCGATTCAAAACGAGACTGGGGATATGCACCGGAATATGTGGAAGGAATGTGGCGAATCCTGCAGGCTGATCAGCCTGATGACTTTGTCCTGGCAACAAACGAGACCCATACCATCCGTGAATTTATAGAGGAGACATTTAAAGTTTTAGGAGAAGAAATATTATGGAAAGGTAATGGTACTGATGAGAAGGGTGTATTGAAATCGACAGGCAAAGAGGTTATCGGGATTGATCCCAGGTATTTCAGACCTACCGAGGTTGATATTCTTATAGGTAATCCGGCAAAAGCGAAAGAAATATTGAACTGGCAACCTAAAACAAAATTTAGTGATCTTGTTAAAATAATGGTAAAAGCTGATTTTGCAAAAGCAAAGAAGCGGATGATTTAATGTACTTAACTTGGATCTAAATATTTTACTTTTGTCTTTTTACTTTTGTATTTTGTCTTATTAGTTTTCGCTTTACGAAATTTTATGGATAAAAACTCAAAAATATATATAGCAGGTCATAAGGGAATGGTTGGCAGTGCAATAACAAGGCACCTTATAGCAGGGGGATTTACAAATCATGTATATACTCCTTACCCGCCTTTTGATCTCACAAACCAGAAAATCGTATCGGATTTTTTTGAAAAGGAAAAGCCTGAATATGTTTTCCTGGCTGCCGCCAAGGTTGGAGGGATAATGGCCAACAATACCTACAGGGGGCAGTTCCTCTATGAGAACCTGATGATTCAGAATAATATTATACATCAGAGTTATCTTCATGGAGTTAAAAAATTATTGTTCCTTGGAAGTTCCTGTATCTACCCGAAGAATTGTCCCCAGCCAATAAAAGAAGAATACCTTTTAACTGAAGAGCTGGAATATACTAATGAACCGTATGCAATTGCAAAGATTGCTGGACTGAAGATGTGCGAGTCATATAATATTCAGTATGGCACCAACTTCATTTCGGTAATGCCTACAAACCTTTATGGGCCTAATGATAATTATAACCTGGAAACATCACATGTGCTTCCTGCCCTCGTACGAAAAATGCATCTTGGCAAGTGCCTTGAAACGAACAATTGGGAAGCTATCAGAAAAGACCTTGAAAAAAATCCTGTTGAAGGAGTAAATGGATCTTCAAAAGAACCTGAGATTCTCAATATCCTTAATAAATACGGAATAAAAAAAGACTCAGCCCCAGAGAACCCAGCACCTAGCATCCAGGACCCAGCACCCAGAACCTCACACCTCACACCTCACACCTCACACCCGGTTTCTATTGCACTCTGGGGTACCGGCAATCCATATAGAGAATTTTTATATGTAGACGACATGGCTGAAGCCTGCATTTATGTAATGAACAACATTAACTTCACTGACCTTTATGCTCTTAGCTCTGAGCCCCATGCCCTGAGCCCTAAGCCATCAGCCTTGATAAAGAATACACATATCAATATTGGTACAGGTAAGGATCTTACAATTAAAGACCTGGCACATTTAATAAAGGACAAAGTCGGCTTTAGAGGGGAGTTGAACTGGGATAGTAGCAAACCCGATGGTACTGCACGTAAGCTTCTTGATGTCACTAAAATCAATAACCTGGGCTGGCAGGAAAAAGTCAGTCTTGAGGAAGGGATCAGAATGATTTACGATAAATACTCTTTATAACAACAATCTTCTAATCCAAGATCCTGAACTCAATACCAGAACAACGTCACCACGCAATAACGCAATAACGCAATAACGCAATAACGTAATAACGTAATAACGCAATAACGCAATAATACTATAACACCATAACAATATTATTTCAGTCTTAAAAAAAA
>CAYUQR010000062.1:0-20360 GCA_964446825.1 uncultured Rikenellaceae bacterium | reverse complement strand
CCCTCCAGCTCCCTGTATTTAAGAATAGATGTAACTTCATATTTATCAAGGTACCGTAATCGTGAAAGCTCTCTAAAACCGGCGGAATTTATCCTGGTTTTCTCTATGACGGAAGTATCGGCATAAACCATTCCGTTTATTATATCAAACGTTTCCAGAGATAGCCCATAGACCTCCTTCAGTTGTTCAACAGAAACATAGCCACCAAGCAGCTTCCTGTACTTGATTATCCTCACTGATAAGACAGGACCAATCCCGGGGAGAGTCCTGAGCAAAGCCGAATCACAATTATTAAGATCGATTAACGGTCTGTGGAATCTGCCTGAAGTATCTACAGTGCTTTTTCTTTTATCAGAATCGGGCTTAATTTGAACAAACGGGATAAGTTCATTTGCTTTTTCCTCACTTATGCCATACACTTTTACGATATCCCCAGCTTTTCTGAACTTTCCTCCCTTATTCCTGTAATTGATAAGTGTATTAGCTGCTTTGCCACTCAGCCCAGCCTTAATGAGTGTGGCATAATCAGCAACATTTGGATCAAAAGCAATTGGGACTGTTCCGCCAGAAATAACATTATCGTTCAATTTGAAATTGCCATTAATTTCTTTAAAGCTGGCTGTTATATCTTCAACTTCAGTATTCTTTTCCGGCACAAAATATCTTAAGGCAATTGTTATTACGATAATTAAAAGTAAAATAAAAGAGGCTCTTCTTTCCCTTCTTGAATAGCCGAACCAGTTTCTGAAAGGTTCAAAATCAGGCTTCATTTTCAGAATTATGCAGTGAGACTTTCTGCAATTTAGCTAAATATGAGAAAATAACCTGAATTTTGACCCGGATTTTTTACGGTGCATTTAATAATTGTAACACATTCGTGAAATATTTAAACAGGGATCCGGAATTTTCAGGTAAATCAGAATGGATATCCGATTCCCAGTACCACCACAAAATCGTCTTTAAAGTTATACGGACCATTAAGAAAAATCCATTTTGACCCATCCGCGATGGCTGGATTCCGAAGCTTCATTCCAAGATCTAATCTGCCTATAACAAATTTAAAATCGAATCTAAGTCCGGCTCCGGTGCCGATAGCAATATCTTTATAAAAACTTCCGAATTTAAACTGTGCACCCGGTCTTGAAGAGTCATCCTTATAGGTCCATATATTACCTGCATCGAGGAAAACAGCTCCCTCAAGAATCCAGAAAAGCTTGAACCGGTACTCGGCATTTGCTTCAAGCTTGATATCAGCTGTCTGGTTATATAGTCTACTGGTTACTACAGGTGCCAGATATGAACCGGGACCAAGTGAACGTACCTGCCAGGCACGTATATCATTTGACCCTCCGCCGAAATATTGCTTTTCAAACGGTATTGCCCTGGAATTGCCGTAGGGTATCCCAAAGCCAACAAATGCCCTGTAGACGATTGAGCTGAAGTCATTAAACCGGTAATTATACCTGAGGTCTATTTCAGCTTTTATATACTGCGCAAATGGTTGTCCAAAAACGCTATATACAGTATCTGCTCTCTGAACTCCAAATAATTTTATACCGGTAGCAAGAAGATTGCCTGCAGCCTCTGCGTTTATTCTTATAAACCAGTAATCTTTTGATTTATTTATGTTCTGATTATTATAAATATAAGAATACCCCCCCCCCATTATCAGAACATCTTTATAACTATTTGCCAGATAAGGAGATGCGTCAATTTTTATCTGAAACGAATCATCAATAGACTGCAGATTCACCAGGTTCAGCTCAAGGGGATTAACAATATGTTCCTGGTATTTGCCGGCCTTCCAGTCATACCTGAAAGTAGCTGTTGCCATAGTACGTGTGTAGAATGGCATCTTCTGGTAATTAAAAGCTGTGAGAAAGGTAGTAGAGGGGTTGTACTTCCTGATAAAACTCTCCTTTTCAAGGAAAGGAAGCAAAAATTTAGGCAACCGCAGGCTTGTTTCGACTCCATACTCCTCCGTACTGTTGAGTTTACTGTTCTGTTGCGAATAAGCTTCGTAGGCTCCTTTAAGAGTCATACTGAAGAGATCCGCACCATGAAAAAGATTCTTATGCTGATATACCAGGTTAAGGGCCCCTCCAAGGTTACCGGCTGAGTTAGTTCCCTCCAGTTCGATCCGGTACGACTGCTGATTAAGCATGGTAAGCTGAATATTGCAATTGAGCAATAAAGCCGGATCCTTAGAATTTTCTGACTTTGCGGTGTCGTTATAAAGAATATTTACAAGTCGGAATACCTTTAATGATAATAAATGTGCCTGAGTCTGTTCTGTATTTGTAATACCATAGAATTTACCCGGATACATGTACAGGTTCTGAATAATGAGATCATATTTAATAGAAGGTCGCTTTTTGTAGGAAATGAAATTGAATCCTCTGTAATTGACCGTATCAAGCTTACTCAGGTAAGCTTCTCCGCCTTCGATAGCTTCCCTGGGAATATAATCAGGATATATGTATATATTATTTATCTTGTAAACCGAATAAGGTACATAGCTGATCTTGCCATTCTCCCCGGCTTTCGGGAAATTTCTGATAACATAGTAAATGTCAACCTGCCTGTTTCCTACCGTGCTGTCAACTCTGAAAAAAATATTATCCGCGGAGAATGCATAAAAGCCTTTATCTTTTATGTTACGTTCAAAGCGTTTTCGCTCAGCCTGTAAAACATCAACATCATATGGCTTACCTCTTGCAAGTATACAATTAACAGAATCAACATAAAAAAGTATCTGAATATTGCTGTCGGCAATCTCATAGTGAATATTACGAATAGTGTAAGGTTTTGACAGATCAACATTATAATAAACTGTTGATTTCCTTTTTTCTGTCTCAACTGTATCCGTAACTTTTCCATCAAAATAACCTTTTGATTCAACATACGATTGCATCTGGTCTTTACTTTTTATTGTCTCCAAAGAATCATAAATAACCGGTTCCTCCCCTATATCTCTTAACCACTTGTGAGGCCACCTTGTCTTATTAATATTTGACAGATTATACAGGCCAAGATAAAACCTCGTACCAAAGATCCTCTTATTCGGCGTCTGTTTGATATAAGGCACAAGGGTACTTTTCTTAATCCCTTCGTTGTTGATCACAATCTGATTTTTTTCAAGAAGAGTTTTATTGGCAGGAACATATTTAGTTGGATTACAAGATGATAGAAAAATAATAGGAAGAGCCAGGGCAAATAAATGGCAGCGAGAAATAAAATTTATATTGTTTTTGGATTTCTTCAAGAGCTAACGTAAAAGTTTAGTCCAAATATATCAATAAAAATCTTAAGTTAAAGTCAAAAAAGTTGTACACCTTAAGGTGATATTTTATGGCTTCAGGATGTACAGACTGAACATGATTCAAATTTATAGCTTATGATATATACTCATATTATTTACATATCAGGCGATTTCTGATTAGCAAACATGCTTGTAAATAAAAAAATTCTTTGCGTGCTTTACATTATGAATAATATAATTAATATTATAACCTGATTAAAGAAAATGATACTGATTCCCGATTTGGAAAATAAACATGATCAGTAAGAACAGAATAAAATTCATTATGTCTCTTCAGAAGAAAAAGGTAAGAGACGAGGAATGCCTTTACGTCATTGAAGGAGATAAACTTGTAAGGGAGTTTATTGGTGCCGGGATCCCATTAAG
The DNA here is from genome assembly GCA_964446825.1 of uncultured Rikenellaceae bacterium. GTDB lineage: Bacteria > Bacteroidota > Bacteroidia > Bacteroidales > VadinHA17 > LD21. Next base: position 16,672 of record CAYUQR010000062.1, on the reverse strand, counting down.
GGCATTAATAGCCAAACCGGAATTTATAAATGCTATCCCTGCCGGGCTTCTGGCAGCAGTTAAAGAAATTGAAGATGTCAGCTATAATGAGCTTAAACAGATAAGCACATTAAAAACTCCGCATAACGCTCTGGCGCTTGTGCCAATGCCTGAAAGAAAACTGGAAGAGGTTGATGTACTAAGTCAGTTATGTGTAGCCCTCGACTTTGTTCAGGATCCCGGAAATCTGGGAACAATAATAAGAGCTGCCGGATGGTTTGGTATAAGAAATATTATTTGTTCCCACGAATGTGTTGATGTATATAATTCTAAAGTCATTCAGGCAAGTATGGGAGCTTTGCTTCATGTTAATGTATATTATTCCGATTTGGAAAAACTTTTTATTTTTGCAGCTGAAAATAATACCTCTATATTTGGGACAATGCTTGACGGAGAATCTATTTATAGCCACAAGCTTGACAATAAAGGCATTATATTGCTGGGGAATGAATCACGAGGAATCTCTGAAAAGCTGATACCTTATATTACCGAAAGGATAATGATTCCCAGGTTCAGCATCGCAAAATTTGGAATAGACTCCCTTAATGTAGGAATGGCAGCCTCAGTTGTATTTTCCGAGTTTAGGAGAAAGTCAATTCATATATCTGAAGAATAATGCATTAACTACACATAATTACAATATTATGCAAAAATCAGGTTTCAAAGTTTACCGTATCCGCTGGCTGATGCTAAGTATATATATGTTGATAGTGGCAGTAAACCAGTTACTGTGGATCACTTTTGCTCCTATCACGGGCGATGCCACAACTTATTACGGAGTATCCGATCTTCAGATTGGAATACTGTCCATGTGCTTTATGATAGTCTACATTGTAGTTTCCATTCCGGCTTCGTGGATTATTGATAAATACGGCATTCGGGCAGGTGTTGGAACCGGCGCAGTATTTACAGGTATTTTCGGTCTGGTCCGGGGTTTTGCAGGTACCAATTACCAACTTCTGCTGATTGCACAGATTGGTATTGCTATAGGGCAGCCCTTCGTTCTTAATGCAATAACAAAACTGGCAGCACGCTGGTTCCCTATTGAGGAACGTGCCACTGCAGCAGGACTGGGAACACTGGCAATGTACCTGGGAATTTTACTTGGGATGACTCTTACTCCATATCTTATAATAGGATCAGGCATTGGAGGTATGTTAGATATTTATGGCATTGTTTCAATTGTTACCGCTATTCTATTTGTTGTACTAATGAAAGAGAGACCGCCAACTGCTCCATGCCGGCCTGACCAGGAAGAACGTTCACTTGTCTTCGATGGTTTCAGGAATACTATACGCACAAGAGATTTCATATGGCTGATGGTCATCTTTTTTATAGGACTGGGAGTATTCAACAGTGTTACAACATGGATAGAAGATATACTGAGGCCCAGAGGTTTTTCAGCCACCCAGGCTGGCATCACCGGGGGGGTTATGATCATGGGAGGGATAGTCGGTGCAATCATCATTCCCCTGCTTTCAGACCGTAGCAAAAAAAGAACACCGTTTATTATAGTTGCCTTAATTGGAGCAACAATTGGTCTTATTGGTATTACGTTTGCAACAGCTTACTGGTTGTTGCTACTTTCAGGAATGATTCTCGGGTTCTTTCTTCTGAGTGCCGGGCCCATTGGGTTTCAGTACGGCGCCGAGATTACTTATCCGGCTTCCGAAGGAACATCAAACGGGATGCTTCTTCTTATGGGGCAGATCTCCGGGATAGCGTTTATTTTCGGTATGGACAGTTTTAAATCAGCTGAAACAGGATCAATGACCCCTTCGCTGGTTCTTTTGATAGGACTTATGGTATTTAGTATTTTAATGTCATTTACACTGAAGGAATCAGTAATACTGAGCAGAGAAGACATATAATAAATTTCATTTAAGACATTAAAAAAACAGAACTAATTAATGAAAATATTCGGATGGAATTCCTTAGAAAGAGAATTTGATTTCAGATCGGCAGGCAGATGGTTATTACTGGGTTCAATTGTGGGAGTTATAAGTGGTCTTGGAGCCATCCTTTTTCAGTCTTTACTGGTATTACTCAAGGAATTTTCTATCAACCATCTGATGGGTTTAAGTCCACTTGCACCCGGTGGAGAAAAACAGACTGCGCACTTCTTAACCAGCAATTTCAATCCTTATCTGATCGTTCTTCTGCCAGCCCTGGGAGGATTGGTAGCAGGACTGCTTATTTATAAATTTGCTCCCGAAGCTGAAGGTCACGGTACCGATGAAGCTATAAAAGCATTTCATCGTAAAAGGGGACTGATACGACCATCTGTACCCATAATAAAACTTATTGCATCGGTAATAACTATTGGTACAGGAGGATCCGGCGGACGTGAGGGTCCTATTGCCCAGATAGGAGCCGGTTTTGGAAGCTTTCTTGCCACACGCCTGAATCTTGATATTAAAACACGAAGATGGCTTCTGGCAGCAGGTATGGGTGCCGGGATAGGCAGTATATTCAGGGCACCGCTTGCAGGTGCGATTTTTGCCGCTGAAGTGCTCTATTCATCTGCCGAAGTTGAGGCCGAGGTTCTGCTGCCCGCAGCTGTTTCATCCATAATTGCTTTCTCGGTTTATTCCTTTCGCTATGGCTGGGATCATATATTTTCCAATGCAGGGCAACATGGTTTTACCCAGCCCCTTGAACTGATCCCATATACAATTGAAGCATTGGTGCTGGCCTTTGCCGCACTTATTTTTGTTAAGTCTTTTTATGGAGTCAGAAAAGTTTTTTCTGACTGGCATATCCCCTCATATGTAAAACCGCTTATTGGCGGATTACTTACAGGTGGCCTTGTGCTATTGCTTATATCAGTAACAGGCGATAGGAAATATACTATAGATGTGATGGGTGGAGGCTATGGAATCTTACAGGAGATAATGCAAAACGGCATATCAAAAATCGGACTGGGAATTCTATTATTGGTTGCTGCAGGTAAGATCCTTGCCACTTCCTTTACTATCGGATCAGGTGGAAGCGCAGGGGTATTCGGTCCCTCAATGGTGATTGGCGGAACCATAGGAGCTGCCTCTGGTTATTTGCTTCAGTTCATCTTCCCTGGTTTCACCCTTTACCCTTCAACTTTCGCTATTGTCGGAATGGCCGGGTTTTTTGCAGCTGCTGCCAACACTCCTATTTCCACAATTATTATGGTAAGCGAACTGACTGGTAATTACGAACTACTCATGCCAAGTATGTGGGTATGTACCCTGTCTTTCCTGGTTGCCAGGAAATGGAGTATATACCAGAGCCAGGTTCCGGGTAAAATATTTTCTCAGGCACATTACGGGGAATATGCACATGACATATTCAGAACCATCACGGTACGCAATACCTTCAACAAAAATAAAAATAATAATACACTACAGGATGATATGCCTGTTGAGAATATCCTTCTGTCTCTGAGAAACACAAAGCAAAGAATGTTCCCTGTTATAAATAATGAACATCAGCTTGTCGGAGAATTTTATATTAAAGACTTACCAAAGCTGCTCCAACAATCTGAACTTAATATTAAAACTGTTTCGGATATTATGCACAGGCATATCCTGAAAGTCAGCCTCAACGAGACCATCGACAGGGCACAGGAAATAATGCTTCATAACCATGTGGACGAACTCGTCGTTGTTAATGACTTTGATAATCCTGATGATGTACTGGGCATAATAACTACTGCTGATATCATGAAGGCATATACCAGGGAAATGAATCGTCTTAAATTTGGCAGAGAAAAGCCGGAAGCCCTGCCTGGAGATGAGTCACTGCTTAAGCATATAAACCTTAACAAAGTGCTCGAAAAAGGATTCCTTACAGTAAACCCTGATGCTACACTTGGGGATCTCGTGAATATTTTTACCCTTGCAAAGAGAAATATTTTTCCTGTTGTTGATAAGGACAACAAGTACTGCGGAATAGTTATGCTCAACGATATAAGAAAACTGTTATTCGATGTAAACAAGTACGAAACCGTGAAGATCAGGGATATTATGATCAAAACACCCGAAATTGTTCATATCGAAGACCGGATGGAGCAGGTCATGAACAAGCTGGAAAAAACAAAAACATGGAATCTTCCGGTTATTGATGGTCATAACAGGTACGTCGGTATGGTATCACAATCGACACTCTTTTACTACTATAGGAATCAGCTCCTCTTCCAGACCGAATCCTGATTCTGAAAAAACATTTCACCACTTCACCAGACAAACGGGATGATCTTCTTACGTGTGGCCCTGAAATTAACATACTCTTCACCGAACTCAGCTTCAAGCAATCTCTCTTCAATAAAGATCCTGTAATTCAATCCCAGAAATACCGGGACAATTACAATTATAAAAGAGATCATACTGTTCATAGCCAGAGAAAGGCCCATTAAAATTAACATTAATCCAAGATAAGAGGGATGGCGTACATATTTGTATAACCCCTCTGTTTCAAGTACATGCTCCCTATTTATTGCAACATTCACGGTGAAGCGCTTTTTTAGCTGCAGAATTGACAGCCACCTGATTATCAGTCCGGTAATATATAACACTATTCCGGTAAGGGCAAGCGTATAATTAATCGGGTCCCATTGATTGTATTTTGCATTGAAAAAGCCTGCCGTGATACACGATATCATTATAACCCAGAGCAATATCAAGGATCCTTTGTCAGATCTGGTTTTGACAGTACCGGATTTTGATCTTTTAAAAAACACCAACGCCAATTCCGAAAGGCCAAAAACAAAAGAAAGATATATTATTACACTCATTATTTATAATTTTCTTTAAAACTAACTGATCATTTTGTTAAATTGATCCTGACAGCCCATCCGTAAGAAGTTGGTGTTGAAATTCCAACATTCTTTACTTTGCTGTTAAATGGTTTAATTTCCGTTTTTTGTGTTTTAGTATCGACCAGAACATAAAAATCAGGAGTCCCGTCAAGATTATAATCAACTGTATCTCTTATCTCGTCAGGGACAGTTCCTCTCCAGTCGAGCTGCACAAATCCATTCTTCCTGTCACTGTTCAATCCTTTGAAAACAGGTTCTCTCACATCCAGGGTACAGCCTTCCGAGATAATCTGTTTCTCAACTTCTCCGCCGGAATACCTTGGATGTATCTTCATAAACGGAGCTTTCGACAATGATGCTGAAAAACCTGTGAGACCGGGAAATAAAATAATTATAAGGACAAGGCAGAGAAACGCCCAGACCAGACCTGCTATTATTTTCAATTTTTTCATTTTTACACTTCTTTTATAATATTAATTTGATAAGGCTTTGTAATGTCGAAATAATCGATCCTGCAGAAAATATTGCCATAAACAGAAAAGATACAAACAGGAAAAGGTTTCTTGAAAAATTCTTCATGGTACCTGCCGGTATGCCTTTTATTCCATAATGGATAGCATTCTTTGAGCAGGCATCGACACATTTACCGCATTTGCTGCAGAATATAGATACTTTGCCATCTTTTATGTTCTCTTTAGAAAGAGCAAACATAGGACAAACCTCAACACATTTATAGCATTCGTTGCAGGCATTTTTGTCGATTTTGATAGTAAACGGAGTAATCTTGTTTGATATACTGTTAACAGCTCCAAGCGGACATAAATAGCTGCACTGAGTTCTTTTTTTTGTCATAACCGGCAAAACAACAACAAGTCCTGCAAACAGACTGAAAAAAATACCGGCTTTTGTCGCAGATTCCACAGAAGTGACCTGTTCAAATTCAGTAACAGCTTTAAAAGGACATATCCATGCACAATATGTAGGCACGAGTGATAATGCAGCTGTAAGAGCCACCATAAGAAGAACTGCAAATGGCATCCATTTCCATATTTCATTAATATTTTTTACCAGAGGTTTTTTTCTCATTCTGGAAAAACCGTCATCCCATCCGCCATAAAAGCATCCCCAGCTGCAAAAACCTCTTCCCAGCACCAGCGTTGCAACCGACCACAAAACTACCATCGATGAAATATTAGCAAATCCATTAAGGATACTTCCCGGGAAAATAATTGATTTTGAGAAAGCTGCCGGCAGGATCATCATTGGAATAACCAGGTGGCAGAATGGGATCTTGCATTCCAGAATATCTGCCTGGGAAAAAGACATCGAATTTCTGACTGCAACCATATTTTTTATCAGTGTGAATGATAAGGTCAGTGCGAATATAATGAAAAGCACTACTCTGTACTTGTCGGTTTTTCCTGTGTAATGCATTAAAAAATACAGAACATTAACGAGCATAAAGGCAATCAATATAGCCAGGGAAGAAGAGGGATTTGAAAAATCAGGCCGTCCTCCTGTCATGAACATGAACGTTATCAGAAACATCGGAAGCGTATACAGCAGCGATTTTCCAAGTGATTTTTTCATACCTGGGTTTTTTAAAACATTATCCATTAATAATTCCTCCTATTAGATTAGTTAAACCTTTTATCATAAATATTATTCCTGCCAGCCCTGTTGCAAGTAAACCAATAGTCATTATAGCCTCCCTTTTTCTTATCTTACCTGCCAGGGGCAGCGGAAGAAACCATAGCGAAGAACCAATAAAGAATGCCAGGAAGGCAAGATAGCTTTGTACTATAGTCCCCTGTGTTGCACTTTTAGTCAGAATAATGAATAATGCAGGACAAAATCCAAAACTGTTGACTATTCCAAGGAAAACAGGAACAAGCCTGCGATTATTTACTGTCTTTGCAATTTTTGCAGGGCAGACGGGATTCCTGCTTTTATCTATACTGTACCAGACGAGCATTACTGCAAAAACTATATATAATATACCAGGGACTATATTCCGGATAAGCGGATCGCTGAAAAAAGCCTGACCAAAATACCAGGCCAGAGTTGCCAGAATAAAATAGGCAATAAGCCTGGTGATTAAAAAAACCGAGAGATCAATTGTGATTCGTCTTACACCCGATGAACCTGACATCAGGTATGGAAACATAACCATTCCACATGTCGCAAGGCAGGCTGAGCCACTGCTTAATCCAAGTATCAACGCATCTGTCATGAAATTGTTTTTTCTGTAAAGCTATACTGGCTTTCAGCATGATACAAGAGAAAAGTGGCCAACATATGACATTTGTGGTGATCAGATAAATGGTTGGGGTGAATGGCTAAATTCAGGGGCGAACTGCTATATTAAACCCGGTTCAAAGGATTTATATAACCGGTTTTTATTACGTCTGATAATCGTCCGACAGACCTAGTGTCAATTTTATTTCAATGTTTTTTGATACGCTTATTGACTTCATCTGCCTTTGCTCGTGACACGGGTATCTCGGTACCTGCCTGATTGAGCTTTATTTTCATGTTTTGATTATGACCTGTAACCCTGTCTGCAAAATCGAGGTTTACAATAAAACATTTATGACATCGCAGAAACCTGCTATTCTTTCTCAGTTCATCTTCAGCAGATTTAAGAGTTCCCCGTATTGTGGTTTTATTCTGACCATCTTTTGAAATTGTAACAATGGTAACATAGTTATCATTTGAACAGAGGTATGCTATCTTTTTTGGATTTAGTCTCACTTCGTTTCTGGGATTACCGGCACGTATTATAACTTCACTTTCCCAAAATACATCTTCGGCCGGTATAGAAGCTTCCTCAAGTTTAGTTCTGTACATCCTGTTGAAAGTTATTAAATAGCTCACTGTTACAGGAATAAATCCGACAAGAATAGCTGTCCAGATCGAATATAGCATGTAAAGGAAAATAAAAGGCTGATGAAAAATAGTTGTGATATAAATATAATTTGCTACTCCTATGCTTGAAGCAATTAATGTAACCCACAAAAGGCTCTTTCCGAAGGTCCAGTTATTTTTGGTTACAAAAGGCTCCAGCAAATATTTAAAAATAAATATCATAAAGGTTGTGACCAGACCAAAACCAAGGGTAATAAAAAACACCTGCTTAGTTTTTAATTCTGCAAGACCAAAAGGCCTAAACAAAAAGAGGAAAAGAAAAATAAAAAGGCCAAAAACCAGAATTGAGACAATTCTTTGCTTTGGTGACCCAACTTCCTTATAAGGCTTTTTAAATAGGTTTAGCATCACAAAATACTTACAGACAAATCTATATAATATTTAGAAAATAATGATGTTAATATTCATATCAGTAGGGACCGGTCTCGACCGGTCCCTACACTACAAAATTTTTCTGGCAATTGCTTCGGCAGTTCTCATGCCGTCAACAGCTGATGATACTATTCCTCCTGTATATCCTGAACCCTCGCCACAAGGATAAAGACCATTTATCCTTACGTGTTCAAATGAATCAGGATCTCTTGGTATCCTTACCGGCGAGGAGGTTCTCGATTCCACACCAAGAATAACGGCTTCGTTGGTAAGATAGCCATTCATTGTCTGTCCGAAAAGCCTGAATCCTTCTCTGAGCCTCCTTCCGATAGATTTTGGCAGCCAGCTGTGAAGCGGTGAAGCTGTCACACCCGGGACATAAGACACTTTCGGAAGAGTAGGTGATGATGCACCGGATACAAAATCTGCAAGTCGCTGTGCAGGAGCATTCTGCGTATGGCCACCATTTTTCCAGGCTTCACGCTCCAGTTCCTTTTGAAATTCAATGCCAGCCATCTCGCCGGAATTGCTGAACTTTATTAGATCCTCAGCTTTTATCTCAACAACTATTCCTGAGTTTGCAAACGGGGAATTCCTGCCTGAAGGAGACATTCCATTAACAACAACCTCTTCCTGAGAAGTAGCAGATGGTACAATAAATCCTCCGGGGCACATACAAAATGAATATACACCCCTTCCATCAACCTGTTTTGCAAGGCTATACGAAGCTGCAGGCAAAAACTCACCCCTCGTATTTCCGTGGTACTGGATCCTATCAATCAACTCCTGTGGATGCTCAACTCTCACCCCCATGGCAAAAGGCTTCATCTCAAGATCAATATTGCGGTTGCGGCAGATATCATAAATATCTCTTGCAGAATGCCCCGTGGCAAGAATAACATAATCAGATTTATATTTCTCATTATCAGAAGTAATTACCCCTCTGAAAACATCCCCATCCAGTATAAAGTCAGTTACTTTCTTTTCCAGTAGGAATTCACCTCCGGCATCAAGGATTGATTTACGAATACACGAAATAATACCCGGTAATTTTTCGGTACCAAGGTGAGGATGAGCCTCATACATTATATTTTCGTTAGCTCCATGGAAACAGAGCAGTTCAAGAACCCGCGCATTATCGCCTCTTTTTTTTGATCTGGTATAGAGTTTACCGTCGGAATATGTTCCTGCACCCCCTTCTCCAAAGCAATAATTACTGTCAGGATCAACAACCTGTTCCCTGCTTATCCGGGCGATATCTTTTTTACGGGATGAGACATCGCGTCCCCTTTCAATAATTACAGGACGAATGCCGAGCTCAATCAGCCTGAGTGCAGCAAAAAGACCCGCCGGGCCGGCTCCCACAATTATTACTTCACGGTTCAACCTGACATCAACAGGCACAAAAGGTGCCAGTACAGGCAATGCAGATTCATCGCCGGAATAAATTTCAACAGAAAGATTTACCCGAATGTTCTTTTTACGGGCATCCACCGATCGTTTTATAACCCTCAGAGAAGAAACCTTATTCTGGTCTATACCTGCAAGCGAAGCTGCAATTTTCCTTACAGCAACATCATCAGCTGCTGCTGCAGGGTTTAAATTTATCTGAACCAGTTTCATCAGCTCCTATTCAAAATGAAATGACAGAATCCAGATCTGGGACTTAATTTTTTCTATTGCATTATAATATTCGGGATGCCCGGGAGCTGCTTCTTTAACCAGGATATCTCTGAAACCATTTGACATCTTAAGCTCTACAGAGAGCTTAAAAAAAGGAAGGTAGAAGTCAAGGCCTGCTCCCATCTCATAATACAGATCAGGTCTTTTTATACGTAAATATACCAGTTTTGTATCATCAAATTCTTTTTTCCCTGCAAGGTCGTACCGATAGTTCAGGCCACCTATAACATAGGGCCTGACATTATTCAGCCTGTCTCCTTTTAGTTTAAGTAGAAGCGGAAATTCCAGGTATGATGATTCAAGCTTCTGCTGGTCATTGACCAGCACTCCATTTTTATAATACCTGACAACCCTCTGACCGAAAGATACACCGGGAAGAAATCGTATGTCCATATATCTTGCAGGCTTAAGGTCGGTAACTATCTGAATATTAATTCCGGGATTTAGTTTGCTTACTTCAGGATAAAGGGAATCAATACGTAAATATTGTTGTGACGGGGTAATATTGTAATCCATCGTATTGAAGCCAAGGCTGAATCCAAAGTGAAGTACTTTTTCATCATACCACGATGAGTTTTTTGGCTTCTGTTTCTGCCCGTATACATTAAGATGCATTACCAGAAAGAGAAGCATTAAAATAATATTGAGATTTCTTTTTTTCAAGCTGAAGGTTTCTTCCAGTTTCAGTGTTACAAGATAATAAACTGCATTGAATAACAATTATTGCATTTACAATTTGATGCCGGTATAAATACTTGCCACTCCTCCTGTGAGTTTTATCTGCCGTGTTCCTGAGAAACCCGCCTGTCTGAGCAGCTCAAGAAACTCTTCATTATCAGGAAATTTCATAACTGAATCATGCAGATACCTGTATGCATCATTGTCTTTTGAAAATAATTTCCCGAAATAAGGTAAAATATTCCTGAAATAGAAATTATAGACAGACCTGAAAGGAAAAACTGCAGGTTTTGAGAATTCCAGTACCATTACCATACCCTTGTTACGTAGAACCCGTCTCATCTCTGAAAGCCCTTTCAGGGGATCGGAAAAATTCCTGACACCAAAAGCTACCATTGCCACATCAAAAATATTATCGCCGAACGGAATATTTTCAGAATCACCCTGCAGCATTTCTATTTTATCGGACAATCCTTTCTTTTTAATCTTGTCAATGCCTATATCAAGCATCTTACGCGATATATCAATCCCGGTAATTTTTGCCGGCTTTATCTTCATGGCTGCAAGTGCAAGATCACCCGTACCTGTAGCAACATCAAGAATATGAGGGTTTTTAAAGGATGCTGATATAACTTTAACAGCTCTGTTTCTCCATCGGCGATCTACACTGAACGATAAAAAATGGTTAAGGAAATCATATCTCCAGGCTATCGAATCAAACATTGATTCCACTGAAGCTTTTTTTTCATCCTTAAGATTATCCAGGCGGTTTTCCATAAAAATTAAAAATGCAAATATAATACGTAGGGACGTTGCATGCAACGTCCCTACAACCATCCATTAATATATTTTCGTATTTTTACATGTTTAATCAATTTATCAGAAGAATATGAACAAAACAATCATTGTAACCGGTGCAACATCTGGTTTTGGAAAAGCCATTGCTGTACGATTTGGTAAAAATGGATATAACGTAATAATTACCGGAAGAAGAAAAGAAAGGCTTGATATGCTAAAAAAAGAGCTTCTCTCATTTGGAAACATCAGGGTGCTGTCCCTGAATTTCGATGTCAGGAAGAATGATGAAGTAAATAAAGCTATCCAAAACCTTCCCGGAGAGTGGAAAACCATAGATATCCTGGTAAATAATGCAGGTCTTGCTGCAGGGTTTTCCCACATTGATGAAGGTGTAACTGATGACTGGGAAAGGATGATCGATACAAATGTAAAAGGGCTTCTTTATATTACCAGGGCAGTTGCCCCGCTTATGGTTGCCAGGAAATCAGGTTATATATTTAATATTGGCTCAATTGCAGGAAAGGAAGTTTACGAGAACGGCAATGTATACTGCGCTTCAAAATCGGCCGTTGATTCTATTTCGAAAGCAATGCGCATCGATCTTCTGAAACACAACATTCGCGTAACCCATATCGCCCCCGGTATGGCTGAAACTGAATTTTCCATAGTCAGGTTCAAAGGTGACAAGGAGAAAGCCGATGCTGTTTATAAAGGGTTTGATGCCCTCACTGCCGATGATATCGCCGATGTAATTTACTATTGCGCCTCTGTCCCCGCTCATGTCTGCATTAATGATCTGGTGATCACACCCACGCAGCAGGCCAGCGCGTATTATAGTTACAAAAGAGAATAAAGAATATGTTTGTAGGGACGTTGCATGCAACGTCCCTACAAACAATAAATTTAATTATGTTCCGATAGCAAATTGGCAGTGCCAATGTTAGCCCCCCCTGTGGGGGGGTTGGGGGGTTAAAATTTCATAAACCCCTGGTCCTCCAACACCTGTAAAAGGATTTTTGAAAATTCGATATTATCCTCTTTTTTGTATCGGATATCCGTAAAAACCTGCGCCAGTGTTTCTTTTTTATTCTCACTAACAAACTGAAGAGAATCAATTCTTTCCTCTTTCTCTTTATAATATTTTCCTATACTTTCACTGGTATAATCACGATATATTTCTTTATGAATGACCGCTTCAAGAGGCAGTCTGTCGGTCTGCTCAGGATGCTCGGCAGGCCAGCCCAGTGTTACAGTAGTAACAGGAACCACACCCACAGGCAGTTCAAGAACCTCAATGATCTTATGTGCCATGTAGGTGGTTGTACCGATATAGCAAATCCCAAGACCTTTCGACTCAGCGGCTATACAGACTGTTTGTGCCACAAGTAAAGCATCTATTGCAGCTGTCATAAACGAAAGAAAATTATCATAACCCGGTTCAGCATATCTCAACCGGCACCACTTGTTAAACCTGTTGAAATCGGCGCAGAAGGTAAGCACAACCGGAGCTTCGGTAATCATTTTCTGATTAAAATGCAAAGGCGCAAGTTCTCTTTTCTTTTCGTCGTCCCTGGTAATTATAATACTATAAACCTGCATATTACCCGTTGTGGATGTCCTGCAACCCATTTCCAGAATATCATTAAGAATCTTATCATCAACCGGTTTTGATGAATATTTTCTTATGCTCCTTCTGTTCAATAAAACTTCTGATATATCTGCCATTTTTTTATGTTGTAGAATATATTACAAAGTAAGCAAATTCAGGTAAAATCAGAACTCTTTTTGAGAATGATTTGCTTATCTTAGCTAAATCTTTTTACCAACCTGTTAAAAATATATAATGATGAAAAAAGTTCTATTAATTGCATTATTGTTTGTATTAGTCGTATGCCTGAGTCCAGTTATGGCTCAGAAAAAGAAAAAAGAAACTACAAAGGAACCTGAGAAAAAAGAAACCGGACTTACTTCTTCAACATTCGGTGGATTAACATTCCGAAGCATAGGTCCTGCATGGGCATCGGGAAGAATAGCCGATTTTGCGGTAAACCCCAAAGATCATTCCGAGATTTATGCTGGTATTGCGGCAGGAAATGTCTGGAAATCAACTAATAACGGAACAATATGGAAACCTGTTTTCGATAAATACGGAGCATATTCCGTAGGATGCCTCAGGATCGATCCTGATAATCCCTCAGTAGTATGGGTTGGCACAGGAGAGAATAATTCACAGAGGCAGCTGGGTTATGGCGATGGTATATATAAATCGGAGGATGGCGGAGCTAGCTGGAAAAATATGGGATTGAAAGATTCAAGGCAGATAGGTATGATTCAGATTGATCCGCGCAACACAGATGTTGTCTATGTAGCTGCTGAAGGTTCTATCTGGGGACCGGGCGGTGATCGCGGACTGTACAAAACAACTGATGGTGGCAAAACATGGAATAAGGTTCTGGACATAAGTGAAAATACCGGTGTACATAATATTGTTTTTGACCCGCGTAATCCTGATATTCTTTATGCCACATCAAATCAGAGAAGACGACATATATTTACTAAAATAGGTGGCGGACCTGAGTCAGCTGTATATAAATCAAAAGATGCCGGAAAAACCTGGGAGAAAATAATGAACGGGCTCCCAAAGGTTGACATAGGAGGCATGGGACTTGCAATATCACCTGTTAATCCGGATGTATTATATATAATTATGGAAGCTGCCGGCGAATCAAGCGGTTTCTACAGGACAGTCAACAGGGGTGCATCATGGGAGAAAATGAGCAGTTATGCCTCTAGCGGACAATATTATAATACTATTGTCTGTGATCCGAAAGATGTTGACAAAATCTATAGTCTTGAAACAGTTTCGCAGGTAACTCTTGACGGTGGCAAAACATGGAATCCGGTTGGAAATAACCAGAGACATGTTGATGACCACGCCATGTGGATTGACCCAAATGATACAAAACATTTTTATATTGGCGGTGACGGAGGCATTTACGAGACATTTGACGAAGGGCAAAATTTTATCTTTAAATCGAATCTTCCTGTTACGCAGTTCTACCGGGTTAGCGTGGATAATGCCCTGCCTTTCTATAATATATATGGAGGAACTCAGGATAACAACTCAATGGGCGGCCCTTCTCAGAATATAAACAGGGATGGTGTGGTAAACGATGACTGGAAAGTAACAGTGGGTGGTGACGGATTCTGGGTCGCAAACGATCCGAAAAATGAAAATATTGTATTCACTGAATCGCAATATGGAAATGCTGCACTGTGGGATAAGAAGAGTCAGGAAACAATAGATATAAAGCCCTTTCCCAAAGAGGGTGAAAAGACCTTCAAATGGTACTGGGATACTCCTATTGTAATAAGTCCCCATAACAGTGAAAGAATATATATGGCAGCGAATAAAGTATTCAGAAGCGATGACCGCGGAAGATCATGGGTAGAAATTTCAGGAGATCTTTCACGTAATGAGGATCGCAATCAGTTTAAAGTGATGGGTAAGTACTGGAGTATCGATGCTGTTGCCAAAGATGTCTCAACTTCACAATGGGGTTTAATCGTATCTCTCGCGGAATCGAAAGTTAAAAAAGACCTCATATATGCAGGAACCGACGACGGGGTTATTTCAGTTACTGAGGACGGTGGAAAGAACTGGACAAAAATAACATCCTTCCCAGGTGTTCCGGAATATTCGCTTGTGAGTGACATACTACCTGATAAATTCGATGAAAATGTGGTATATGCCACTTTCAATAATATGTTGAATGATGATTTCAAACCATATATTTTGAAAAGTTCCGATAAAGGTAAGACCTGGGCCCCACTGACAAATAAACTTCCTGCTAACGGTACCATCCACACTATAGAGCAGGATAATGTTAATCCTAATCTTCTCTTCACAGGTTCTGAATTCAGTTTCTATTTTTCAATAGATGGAGGAAATGAATGGATTGAATTCAAGACAGGACTTCCGACAATAGCTGTTCGAGATATAGCTATCCAGGAAAGAGAGGGTGACCTGGTTATTGCAACCTTTGGAAGAGGGTTCTTTGTGCTTGATGATTACTCACCTCTGAGAAACTTTAACAAAGAGATACTTAACAAGTCAGGTTATATATTTCCGATCAAGGATGCTAAAATGTTTGTTCAGGGTCGTGGTTTCAGCAACCAGGGATCGATGTATTTCAAAGCACCGAATCCTGATTTTGGTGCGACTTTTACCTATTTCGTAAAAGAGGTTCCGAAAACTGCAAAAGCTATACGCCATGAGAAAGAGAAAGCACTCTTTGAAAAAGGAGAGCCAATACCACAGCCCTCGATAGCTGACCTTGATGCGGAGGAAAAAGAAGAAAAGCCATATCTTGTTTTTACAATTACCGATGAAAGCAATAATGTTGTAAAACGTCTTTATAAATCAGCTTCAAAAGGAGTAAACAGGATCACCTGGAACTTCACCTATGAGAGCCTTTCTCCGGTGACAACTACCAAATATGAACCGGTAAGCTCAGGCGGGCCAAGAGGAAGAAGAGGTTACGGAGGCGGAGGAAGAAGTATACAGGCTATGCCGGGAACTTATAAAGTTGCCCTTGCCATGGTTGCAAAAAGTGAAACAAAACAACTTTCGGAACCTGTTCCATTTGTTTGTAAACCGCTCGGACTTGCAACATTCCCTGCTACTGACCTGAAAGCTAAGTATGCATGGATTGGAGAAGCATCAGAATTCGCGAGGACTATGTTTGCTACAATAAGTTATACCACAGAACTTGTTAACCAGGTGAATGCCATGATGCAAGCCATTCATCAGACACCTCAGGCTACTCCGGAAATGATGAAAGAGGCAGAACGCGTAAATAACGAACTGGAAGATATTCAGTTCAAATTTAACGGCCCGCAGGCTAAAGCCAGTTCAGAAGAACTTCCTCCGATTGAAGTGCCGCTGACAGACAGACTGAGTGAAATGGCATCCTCAACGTATGGCAGCAGTGGCGATATTACTACTACGGCGAAACAACAACTGGAGATACTGAAAAATGAGTTTCCACCAATACTCGAGAGAGTGAAGAAAGCAGGTGAGGACCTTCAAAAGCTCGGAAAACAACTTGATGCAATAAAGGCACCATGGACACCCGGAAGAGTACCTGAACTATAACTGAAAAATGGTTGATTCTGTCCTGTTGATATTATTGGGAATATTTTCAAAACTATTATTAAAATAATAAATTATGAGCAGATCAGTTACGCTTTTTACGGGTCGATGAGCTGATTCACCCTTCGAGACTCTCTGTCAGAAAGCCAGATCATTTGGCTATGATGGTCTGGAGCTTGCCTGCTGGGGTGATCACTTTGAAGTCAATAAGGCAGATGAGGTTTATT
>CAYUQR010000061.1:0-21061 GCA_964446825.1 uncultured Rikenellaceae bacterium | reverse complement strand
GACAGGTAAAAAATGGAATGTTGAAGAAGACGGGTTGATTATTACAACGACTTTGAATCTTTCTCTTCAAAACTACGCTGTTGAATCTTTTCATGATCATCTGTCAGTTATGCAAAAAAGATTGTGGAAGCAATATCAGGGATCTTCAGGAGAAAAACTGATCAGAGAAATAGCTGACAGAGAACTTAAAAGGCTTAACCTGACACATCGCGAGAAAGAGATTAATGTCCGGCAAATTTTTGACTGGGATGGTTCCCGTACCGATTCAATTTCAGTTGGTGACAGCATGAAGCAGGCTTTGTTGATTTTACATGCAGGGATGCTTGCCATAGATCCCTTATCGGGTGCTGTCAAAGCATGGGTAGGCGGTATTGATTTTAAATCCCAGCCCTACGATCAGATTTATGCCCGCAGGCAGCTTGCCTCAGCTTTCAAGCCAGTCTTGTATGCTGAGGCCCTTGAAGAAGGGATCGAACCATGTCAATATATTGATAATGATTCTATTATCCTCTCGGGGTTTGAGGACTGGAGTCCCGAAAATTATGATTATTCCTATGGCGGAAGATATTCAGTTGCAGGTGCTTTAGTCAAGTCGATGAATGTCCCGACTTTTAGGTTGTTTTTAAATGTTGATTTCGAAAAGCTTGATTCACTGTGGAAAAAAATGGGATTTTCCTTTACACTGAATAACACTCCGTCGCTCGCATTAGGGACCGCTGAAGCAAACATTATTGAAGCAGCTATTGCTTATTCAACATTTGCAAACGGAGGTTATAAAATAACTCCGCAAAGCATTATATCAATCGAAACACCTGATGGAGGAATTATTTATGAAAATAAATTCAATGAAGCTAAAGAAAGAATAATGACTGAGAGATCAAGTATCCTGATGAGTGCAATGTTACAAAAAGCAATCATGGAAGGAACCGGAGTTTCAATGAGCAACGTTTTTGGTGTTAATCTGCCACTCGCCGGGAAAACAGGAACTTCACAGAATTATGCAGATGCCTGGTTTGCAGCATTTAATCCAAAACTGGTTATTATAAGCAGAGTCGGGGCCTCAACAAATGCAATTCATTTCAACAATGGCTCAGATGGTTCCGGAAGTGCTCTTGCATTACCACTGGTAGCATTAACTCTAAAAAAAGTACAGATGAATCCTGTGCTAATGGGACAATTAATAAAACCTTTCCCTGATTTGTCACCTGAAATGAAGAGTGCACTTGATTGCCCTGATTTTAAAGAAGATAATATTATTGACAAATTCTTTGATCTTTTTCAAAATAAGAAAATAAATTTTGATAATGGGTCGAAGAAAGCCAAACCTAAAAAAAGGTCATTTTTAAAAAGGTTATTCGGAAGGCGATTATAAAAACAAAAACCCGCAAGCTTTGCTTAGATTGGCAAAATATCATTTGCAAATCATTGATCTTTCAGTGTTTACGTTTCAAGGAAGCAGAGGTTAAAGTTGCAGTAATTATCAATTCTTCTGCTATTTTTAGTTCTTAAGTTCATTCAGGAGTTCAGTTAAATTAATCGAAGCGTAAGTAGATGCGTAGTCTGAAATGCCATAAGGAACGATCAGATTACCATTGTGGATAATTGAACCGCAAGAGTAAACAACGTTAGGCACATAACCTTCCCTTTCTTCAGCATTGGGAGACAATAAAGGTGTCTTTAGCCTGCCAATCTCTTTTTCAGGATTATCAAGTTCATATAATGATGCTCCTAATACGTATTCCCTCATGGGGCCTACTCCGTGTGTAATTACAAGCCAACCTTCTTTCGTCTCGATAGGGGAACCACAATTTCCAACCTTTACCAGTTCCCAGGAAAATTTTGGTGTCTGAATTAGTTTGGCTTCGCGCCAGATATTAATATTATCAGAATAAGCTATATAATTATTCACGCCATCAATCCGGCACAGCATCGCATATTTACCATTGATCTTTCTTGGAAACAATGCCATTCCTTTATTCTGTGCCAGTTCGCCATGAATGGGCAACCCTTTGAAATGATAGAAATTTTTGGTTGTAAGTAACTTTGGTAATATAGATATGCCATCATAAGCAGTATAGGTAGCATAGTAAGTCACTTCACCGTTATCCTCTGTGAATTTAACAAAACGTGCATCTTCAATGCCATTTCTTTCAGTTTCAGATATTGGGAAAATAACTCTCTCGGAAATTGCCGAATCAAGTGAAAAGTCAAGCTCGTAGTGTGATTTAGCCAGCCACATCATTTGATTAACTATTAATTCTTTATCTGCCGTTAGTTGAAGTGTTTTTCTTGTTTCTTCCACAGCCCTTTTCAATTCGTCATAAGTAAAACTGCCGGCCAGTTTTTCCAATACAAAGACCGGGGAAATTTTATTGTCGGAATCATGCATTTCATCCAGCTTTCTGATAAATGATTCTTTATTGTAAGTATGCCTTTTGATTCGCTCTGCTTCTGCCAGCATTTTGCCGACAGGTTCAAAAATAAGATTATTGTTCCTGTCAATGATACCCGAACGAAAAACAATGGAGGAAATGTGTCCTTCGCCAGTTGCCCTGAAACTTAAGATCACTCTTTTCTCATCAGGTCCTAATTCCGACTGGTAGGGATCTTCCACGATGGATGGATTAAAAAAAGCTGCCGATTCAATGGAATACTCCACTGTGAAATATGCACCAATAAGCAGCTTATGTGATTGATTAACATTGCCTGGTTTTATTCCCAGTTCATCAAACAGGCCATACAGGTTATTAAAATGCATTTCAAATATCAATGAGATATTTCTATGACGCCTGGAATAACCTCTCAACACCTTATTTAATGTTGTATATACCTCACTTTCAGACATGGCCAGTACATTGCTGATAACATACTTGCTTCTTTCATTGGAAATATTAAAAAATCGGGTGATGACCCTGCTGGGGTCAGGGGAAAATTTGGTATCCTTTCTGGTTACTGTAACTTGCATAGTTCTCTGATTCTATTTTAAATTTAATTTCCTGAATTCAACCAATAATTGCGACTTTTTACCAAAGAACAAGTCAGGGAGCAGGGCATCACAAACCGCCTGCATAATTAAAAAAACGAAAAACATAGTTAATCGTTTAAAGTTATAAAATTTAGTCACTGCCGGAACCCCGGGGTTAAATGTAATGAAATATAGGAAATTAATTTGCCAAAGATGTATTAATGCTTATTTAGATGAGACTTCATTACCTGAATAGCAAATTTTTGATTCTTCTTCATCCGGCAGTTCTATCTTATGACTAAACTGAGAATGGTAATCTTCCATTAATTCCTTTGCTACTGATTCGGAGATCGTTATCCGCGCTCCTTTAAGAACACCATCCTGAATAGTCAGTCGCTCATCAAGCATTTCTCCTGCTGTTTTCATTTCAATATGTATTAACATCTTTAAAAGTTATTTTTTCTGTAATAATTAAATCCCATTCTGGAATCCAATAAACTCCTCCTGTTGGTTGAAATATCATTTGTCCTGCAAATTTCTCATCATAATCCACTATCCATTTTGCCTGTAATTACACTTCTATCTCTTAAGTAATGTCCAGGAGTTTATATTACAGGTTAAAAATAAACTTAAAAAGATTTCTGTCAAGCAGCTAGAGTCCAATTAGTGGCAAAATTAGAGAGTCCCAGGAGCACTTCGTCAATAAAATATACCAGATTATTTACAATAAAAAACAACTGATAACCAGAAAAACGTTATTTGTCAAAAATTGATCAATATTTACCAAAAATCAAGGAAAGATATGGATTTCCAGGTCATGTATTATTCTATATCGCTAATTATCTGAATGATAGAGAACCAATATATTTAATATTCAGGAAGATGCTGTTTTGACAAACAGAAGGTTTAAAAGGATAAGATTTAATCCCAAAGACATAATTCTTAGCCTTTTATCATAGAAAACTTATTATAAAACATCAGAAAAATTCTTTTTTAACCAAAAATTACTTAAAATTATTAGTCCTTTTTTGATTTTTCAAGAGGCATGGATTTACATTTAAAGCGGTGGCGCTAAATACCCCCAAAAGGTTGAATTTGGAAAGAGCAAAAGCGATAGATTAGATAGTTATATATAAATATCCTTCCGTTTATAAATCCTGTACGAGAGCCCTGTCAGTAACACTGATAATCCGATAAAATATGCCAGGTGCCAGAAATCTATACCATATGCCGGATTGATTGCATCTGTATTGACATACCTGAAAGGACTGAGGTATCCTATTTTTGCAATCCCTTCTGTGATCTTTGAAAGGGTGAAAATAAAATAGAATATCAGAACCAGACCTATGCTAAAGGCTGTTATTGGCTTTGGTCTTTTAACCAGGACTGACAAAAAGAGTCCTATTGTACCAAACAGGATATTCAGTAACAGACTGTAAAGAGAAAGAATTAAGAAAGCCCTGATGCTGAATGGTTCGTTCTTAACCAGTTCCAGGCAAATTAATCCTGCAACAGACGTAACAAGATTCAATAAAAATATATTCAGGCCGATAACTGTCAGTTTGCTTATAAAAATTTCGCCTCGGGTAAGAGGCCGTGTAAGAAGATACTCTGCCGTTTTGTTATATTCTTCCTTAAGCAGGATACCTGAAGAAAGTACAATAGCATAGATACTCCCCAGAACCATCATGTAAATGATATTATTGACAGCATAAAACCCTAGAACAGATAGAAAATCCTTCGTATTTGAAATGCCTTTAAACTGAAGCAATTCGCTGGGAACAATGTTCATAATACCAATGATTTTTGACTGGTTTTTTAAAAATACAGGGTAAACAGCCATAGTAACCGAAATGAATATCGTTATTACAACGGTCCATATAATAAGACTCAGTGAGTTTTTTTCAAACTCTTTTAAAAATAGGTTCCTGTTCATCTATTCTCTGCCCTATAATTTGTAATAATGCATAAAAATCTCTTCAAGTGAAGGTTCTTCAATCATGAGGTTATTTATTTTATTCCCTGATAATATACCGATAAGTTCATTTATGTCACCAGAATACATAAATGTAATTATATTGTCGGGTCCTGAGGTTAAACCATCAATGCCAGGGATGCTGAAGCTCTCCATTTTTCTTTCTTCTGCAAACTCGATATTAACTTTTTTTAATTGCTTCTTTCTGAGAGTCTCAATATTCTCAACTTTAATGATTTTACCTTCTTTGATGATAGCCACTCTTTTACACAGCATCTGAACCTCACCGAGTATATGTGAGGAGAAAAAAATAGTCATTCCTTTTCGATTCTCTGTACGTAACAGGTCGAAAAAAATTGATTGCATAAGAGGATCAAGCCCGGTTGTTGGTTCATCCAATATAAGAAGTTTAGGGTGGTGAAGCATGCTTTGTACTATAGATACTTTCTTACGGTTACCCATTGAAAGATCTGATATTTTTCTTTTCAGGTCCAGCTCAAATAATCCTGCGAGCTCATGTATCCACTGGTCTCCGTTATGAACCCTGTAAAAACGGATACAGTAGCTTAGAAACTCATGAACATCCATGGAAGAATATGCATTGGCATCTGATGGTATATATCCAACCTGCCTTTTGATCTTTTTTGTTTCCCTGACCACATCCATTCCCATGATTTTTGCAGTGCCGCCTGTCGGAAAGATCATGTTCATTAAAATCCGTATTGTGGTTGATTTACCAGCTCCGTTAGGCCCTATAAAACCAAAGATCTCTCCTTCACCGATTTCCAGGTTTATATTATCAATTCCTCTTGCTTTCCCGTATAATTTAGTTAAATCTTTAATATCAATAATCGCATTATTCATGATTCTGGCTTTGTTGTCTTTTGTTTTATACTGGCAAGATGTCCTATTCGCAATTATTTCATTAAAGGTAGCTCTAACATTCCAAAGTTCTAATAAATATCCCTTATTAAAATACAAAAACCCTAATTATTCACTTTGTTCCGGATTGAGTTGTTCAGTTTGCAACAGTATCAGTTGCTCACTTTAACTGGATTTTATAATAAAACTATTGGTGACGGTTTTTAACCGGTTTGATGCTGAACTTTTCAATTCAGAAATATTTAATGAAAGTGATTATTCATCATCGCATAAAGACCTGCATACGAATCTTTTCATGAGTGTTGGCGGAGAAGAGAACCCATTAGTGACAGCCAATGTTAAAAAGATGGTTAAATTATTGAAATCAAGGAATTATCCTGGTCTGACTGTTGAGTCACAAGTTTTTCCCGGAGAATCTCACCAGTCTTGTATCCCTTCATCTTTTACCAGGGCTTTAAGGGTCCTTTATAAAAGATAAATTCTTCTCTTATAAATTTCAGATAACTTTTGAGTGTCGTTGAATATGTTTGACAATATAAGCAGCATCTTTCCCAACACCTCCTACAAGACCTGAGGTAAGACCGTACTGAAATAACATTCCCACAAAGTACATCCCCTTAATCTTTGGGGAAACTCCCCTTTCCGTTATTGGCCATCCAGTTGTTTTATCCGTAATATCCAGATCTATCCAGGAAAAATCCGGTTTAAAACCGGTTGCCCAGACTATCGAAGAAACAGAGATTATCCGGTCATCTTCAAGCTTTGGCTGTCCGTTTTCAACTCCCGCCACACGAGGGAGACGCTCAACACCGGCAGCTTCAAGATCTTTAACTGAGACATTGACCAGTGGTCCCCCTCCTTTTACAATACTTTTTTTAGCTTTACGTCCAATAGGTGTAGTTACTGTAAGAATATTGCTGATGAACCACCAGTATAATCTTCCAGCATAACGAAAAACCGGATCAGGAATATGAAAGGTAGGATTTCCTGAAATAAAAGTATGTCTGCTTTTTGCAAGTTCAATAGCTATTTCCACACCAGAAGTTCCTGCCCCTACCACAAGAACATTGCCTGATGGCAATGAATCCTGATTAAAATATTGGGAGGAGTGAATCTGATAAATGCTTTTATCAACATCTTTGGAGAATTCAGGGATACGTGGCAGCGGATTTGTTCCTGTCGCGATAATAACCCGATCGGATTTCAAAATCCCTCTAGATGTAACAATTTCAAATCCTGATTGTGCCCTGGAGAGATGATTTACCTTCTCATCCAGTCGGACAGGTAACTTAAATTGCCCGGCATATTTCTTCAGATAATCCGCCATCTCATCTTTTGAAGGCATTGTGCCTCTCCTGGCGGGAAAAGGTAATTCAGGTAAACTATCATATTGTGATGGGGTAAACAAACGCAGAGAATCCCAGCGCCTACGCCAGGAATCACCAACATTTTTTACAGCGTCAATAATTACGAAATCTTCACCCACTTTACGCAGATAATACCCTGCAGCTAAACCTGCCTGTCCGGCACCTATTATAACGGTGCCCCAATTTACTTTTTCATTTATAATTTCTGTATCCATAATGCATTGATTCTCAAACAAAAAAGCAGCCTGATTATTTATTATATTGAAATTTAAAACAGATGATTTATGTTTTCAGTTTTGAAATAAAGAAATGTCAATTACAATCATATATTAAAATTCGACATAGTTTTAGGACATAAAACAATTTTCCAGGTCAAAGGTTCAAGGAAAACAATTCAATTAAAAAGTTGTTGTAGTAATAATTACTTTATAAAATCCGGAAAATCATGGACTCAAATGAACAGTTATTTCGCATTCTGATTGAAGATGGATTCAGCAAGGGAGATTTAACAGTATTTGATAAGCATTCTTCACCCGATTTTATCGAACACCAGTATGGATCTAATCCCCCAAATGTGGAGGGAGTTAAAAATACAATCAATAAACTTCATAATGCTTTCCCAGATATTTCTCTGAGCATAGAAGAACTTGTAATTGATGGTGATAAAGTATGGGGACGGATGACAGCTCAAGGTACTCACACAGGACAGTTTGGTCCGATGCCGCCAACAGGTAAAAGGTTCAAAATTACAATAATAGATATTATGCGATTCAAAAATAATAAACTCACTGAACATTGGGGTGTTTCTGACCGCTTTGCTTTGATGGATCAAATTAGTATTAAGCCTCCGCTAGGTACATAATGAAGGGAATATTTTGATGATAATTATAATGAGCTCCTTTCTTTAAACCAGGACAGTAAGTTATACAGCAGATCAATTTCAGTAGAAATTATAAAATTAGAATCTAAATCTCGCGAAATTAGTATCTATGCTCTTATGTATAAAATTGATTTCGGTTTTTACAAGATTTAACTTTGACTATTGCATTAAAATATCGCCTTTAAAAGAGACAGGAGGAAGTAAAATGAGCATAATACATGCGGTACTTTGGGTGTCCGGTATGGTCATAATGGGGCTTATTGTATGGTTCACTATGCCTTTATTAATGCTGGTTAAGTTCAAAAGCAAACTGAGCTATAACGAAACTATTACAGTTTTGAGTGAAACTCTCAAGAAAAAACAGGATTGGAAAGTTTTGGTTGTGAATGACTATCAAAAAAGTACAGAAGCCTTCGTAACCCTTGAACGAGTTTGTAGTGTAAACATCTGCAATCCGCTCCATGCTTTTAAAATTCTTGCTGAAGATAAGAATAGGGGTGTTGCTGCATTCATGCCGTTAGGGCTTGGAGTCTACGAAGACAGGAAAGGACAGGTTTTTGTTTCTAAACTCAACATTGGACTTTTGGGTAAAATGTTTGGTGGCATTATCTCGGAAGTTATGGGAGTGGCTGGAAAAGAGCTAAGTGAGGTCGTTGAATCTGTTTCTGCCAAATAAGAAAATCTGCTTTCCAGCACCAATTACGGCATCCTTATAAATAAAAATCCCGCAAAGTATTGATATTGCAGGATTTATTGTTTCTTGTTATTTTTAATTCTCCTATGCGGACTTTTGTTTCGGAAGTAGAAAATATCCAAAACCTAATGCTAAGAGTAAATAGAGGGCTACAACCAGCCATCCTAGTGGATTTATCGCACCTGATAAGATAGCAATCAGAGACACTACAAATCCTACTGCATCATAAACAAATAAGGCTAGGACTATCGCCCATCTTGCTTCAGACTCCTGTGAGTTTCTGGCAAACCATGTGAGCATTAAATTACCCATCATAGATGCGCCATATTCCCTGGCTGCAAAAACACCACCTGCTGCCAGAGTTGCCCCAAAAATTGAATATACGAAATTTGGAACTACTAGTATAGGTATTCCAAGACACAAGCAAACAATTGCTTTAATAATCAGTAATGTTTTTAGTTTCATTGTAATACTCCTTTCTTTAAAAGATTTTCAGATAGAACTATAGACTTATTATCTAAACCCTATTCCTTATTTAAAGAAGCAGCAATTTCAATTACATTATTCCAAACTCTGAGGAAGTTACCAGATAATATCTTTTTAATATCTTTCTCTGAATAACCTCGTTTTAGTAACTCAAATACTATTACAGGATAACCGGATACATCAGTAACATCTGAGGGCTTTGAAGGTCCTATACCGTCAAAATCAGAACCCAACCCTACAAAGTCTATTCCTACAAGTTTAATTATATGTTCTATGTGGTTGACTACCTGTTTAGAATCTGAAAACAATCTATGTGTCTTTCCATATTCCATAATTAAATCATTCCCCGCCTCTGAGTCATAACTTAATTTCTTTGAATCCAATAAGTTCAGAACTTCATCGGTATTTTTATGACAAACTGAATCGAGGTACTCAGCACAAAAATTCACCATTACAACTCCACCTTTCTTTGCTATTGCTTTAATCTGATTATCTGACAGATTCCTTTCGAATCCCGGAATAAAATACCTACATGATGAGTGTGAAGCAATTATTGGAGCCTCAGATAATCTTATTGCCTGAAAAACTGTGCTGTCAGAAGAATGCGAGATATCAATCATGATCCCAAGACGGTTCAATTCCTTTATTAATTCAATACCATACGGACTTAAACCATTCCATTTTCTATGAAGAGTGTCTAAATTTGAATCACTTATCTGGTTTGTTCTGTTATGGCAAAGAGTAATATAAGCAATGCCTTGATCTTTAAGGTATTTTAAATATACCTGATCCTCACCGATGGGAGAGCCGTTTTCAAGGCAGGGTATCAATGAAAACTTTTTATTTATAAAATTTCTTTTGACATCTGCCGGAGAAAGTGCCAGCGCGAATTTATCAGGATACTTATCAGGATAATGCCTAATAACCTTAATCATTGAATCGACCCTTATGCGTCCTTTATCGACATTAAAAGCAGAATTTATATAAACCACTGAAAGTGCGGCATCAAGACCTCCCTTCCTGGCCCTAACAAGATCAAAATCGCCTCTAGTGGTTTGTACTGAAATATCCTCCGGATTATCAAGTACCCATTCAGGCCAGTCAATATGAGAATCAATAATGATATTATTCTCACATATCTCGATAGCCTTCTGCTGGAGCTCTTCATCTGAGTTTTGTTTCTGTTTGTTTTTGCAGGAGAAAAATAAAACAACAATTAAAATCAGAATGATTTTTAAGTATTTATTAATTACCAGCAATTGTGCCCATAAAGAAATTTTCATTGCTTTGAATAGTTAAAATGATGATCTTTAAGTATTTATTTTAAAATGCACTAGTTAATGATAAAAACCACTTTCAGGGTTACATTAATATTTAATCAAAGATATTCTATTAATGAATTGAAGTCAAGTTTATTCACTGTCGCCTATTGTTCTGAATATGTGCTCATTGCAAAAACTATCAACGAAAGCGTCAACAAGAAATTTAAAACCCCTTGAAGATCATTGATCTTTAATGGGTTATGATTTGAGTTTGTGGTGCAACAGAAAATTTTACATTTTACCGAAATTTGCAAAATTACTCCATTAAAGAAATTATATAAGGCTAATTTATAACTGGAACCACGAAATTTTGATTAAAAGACTTAAGACTTAGAGAAAAAGCCTTTGATTAAACGTAAAAAAGTCAAAACAATTATTTAACTTTGATTCATGGGAAATTATAAAGAAGATACAAACCAAGACCTTAGAACTATATTTTTCATAATTATATTCTCCCTTTTTGTATTTTCTTATTCAAATATTCAAGGAAATCATTATCCATCTTCAAAAAATTTTACTACACAAACTGAATTAGTATTTGGAAGTAAATTAAGTCAAGACAACGCACTTATATGCAACTATTTCAGTTTACCTGATCTTCAAATGTTCTCTCATTTTGATATACAAAACACATGCCTTAATCCATTTTCATTACTGTATAAATTATCAAATTACAATAGTAGAACAGTTCAAAATTTCATAAATAATCAAAAGACAAGACTGACCATTGAACCATTACTTCTCTGGAGGTTATATAATACTCTTTCCGTAGGTGACAAAGGCGATCTGCCGGTTTTAAGTTAAATCTCTTGCCATTTTCATTATTTCCCTTCCCCCTGGAAGGTGACAATTTTTTAACTTAAAAATTACTCTTATGAAAGCAAAATTTATTATTGTTGCCATCATCATTATAGTATTTTCTTTCGGAGAATGTGCGACGAAAGAAAACTTTGATTTTAAAGTCACAGTTGTTCCTGAATCAATAAGTTCTGTTATACCCCTTAATGATATGAATACAGCCGCTGGAATAATTATTAAGAGGCTGAATAAATCTTTTGGAATCCCTCAAAAAAGTATGAAACTTGATGTTACTGCGAATCAAATCTCGTTAACTATATCCAAAGCTGACACAAGTAAAATAGCCTCGATTAAAGAAATAATAACTGGCTACGCCAGATTGGAATTCTGGGAAACATATGAGAATTCGGAAATCATGGGATATCTATCGAAAGCAAATAATTTGCTTAGAGAAATGAAGACAGTTGCTGATATTAAAAATGTTAATACCCAGGATAAATTTATCGCTCAAAATCCATTGTTGGGAATACTAAAACCCAGGATAACTGCTAAGGGTGAGCCATTACCTTCATGTATGATAGGGCTTGCCAGCGAAAAAGATACGGCTATTGTTAACAGATATATGAATATGCCAGAAATAAAGGCTTTGTTGCCTCGCGAACTTAAGTTAGTGTGGAGCCAGAAACCGTATAAATACGATCCTTCAAAAACATTATATGGACTCCATGCAATCAAAGTGACAACTCAGGATAGGAAAGCTCCTCTTGATGGAAGTGCAATTATTTCAGCGAAAACGATTACAGAATCTACTAACTCAGGAGTGAAAATCGACCTTATAATGGATAGTGAAGGAGCTAGAACCTGGGCCAGAATAACACGAGAAAATGTCAACCGATGTATAGCAATTGTTCTTAACGGTTATGTCAGATCCTACCCGAGGGTAATGGCGGAAATTTCCGGAGGAAATACTGAAATTACAGGAGATTTTACTCTAGAGGAAGCGAACGATCTTGTCAATATCCTCAAATCAGGTCAATTACCATTTGAACTTAAAATCGTTGAAGAACAAATAATAAAAGGGGAATAAATTCTACTTTTGTTCATGATGGATTTTGCTTCAGCATTAAAAATAGCTAGGTATGTAATTGATTACGTGAACGTTGTAAAATCCGTCAACAAAGTCGACACCTAATTAAAATAAAACTCCCGCAAAGCATTGATTTTGCGGGAGTTACAATTTAAGGGTGTGGTGCCACCAGGAATCGAACCGGGGACACATGGATTTTCAGTCCATTGCTCTACCGACTGAGCTATGGCACCTCCTTTTCGGACTGCAAATATATATCTCAAATCCGACTTACCAAAAACTAAAGTGAAAAAAATCTATTTGGAATCATTTTACCGAAGTGGTACCTTTGCATCCGCATTATTTATTTAAGATGGATCTCTTACTTCATACTCTCGATAACGGTATAAGACTCGTTCATCACAGGATACCAGGACTGGTTGCCCATTGCGGTCTTATAATAAACACAGGCTCCCGCGATGAAACAGTGCTGGAACATGGGATCGCCCACTTCATTGAGCATATGCTGTTCAAGGGTACAACAAAAAGAAAAGCATATCATATCCTGAGCAGGTTGGAAGATGTGGGGGGAGAGCTAAATGCATACACAACAAAGGAGGAAACAGCCATATATGCTTCTTTCCTGAAGGAGGACTACGAGAGAGCCATTGACCTAATAAGCGATATAACCTTTAACTCTGTTTTTCCCGAAAAAGAGATTGAAAAGGAGAAAGATGTCGTTATTGAAGAGATTAATTCATATCTCGATAATCCTTCAGAGCTTATATTTGATGATTTTGAAGAACTGATATTCTCAGATCAGCCTATCGGAAGAAATATTCTAGGCACACCTGATTCGGTAAGATCATTCTCAAAAAAAACTATATCTGATTTTATATCAAATAATTATAACACTCAACAAATGGTCTTTTGTTCGGTCGGGAATATAACCGATGAAAAGATTCTGAAACTTTTTAAAACTTACTTCTCACCTGTTATCACACACCATAAGGGAGGCAGATCAGAAAAAAAATGGTCATACAAACCTGCCAGCCTTACTAAAAAGAAGGATACCTTCCAGAACCACTGCATAATTGGAAACCTCGCATACGACCTGAAAGATGAACGCAGAATGGGATTGTTTCTGCTTAATAACATACTTGGAGGACAGGGTCTCAATTCAAGACTTAATTTATCGCTGCGCGAAAAAAACGGACTTGCATATAATGTTGAATCGAGCTATAATCCTTACTGCGATACCGGGATCTTTTCAATTTACTTTGGAACTGACAGCCAGTTCCTTAATAAAAGCATCTCAATTGCAATGTCTGAACTAAAAAAGCTCCGCACCATCAGGCTGGGTTCAATACAATTAACTAAAGCCAAAAACCAGATAAAGGGTTACCTTACAAGAGGTTATGAAAACCATGAAAGTCTGATGCTGAGCCTGGGGAAAAGCCTTCTGATCTTCAATAAAATTGAAAGTATTGAAGATATCTCTAAAAAGATAGATAAAGTCACTTCTTCAGAATTGCTCGAGACGGCAAATGAGATTTTTGATCCATCGGGATTATCGATGCTGGTGTATAAATAAGGCTGAAGGCGGAAGGCTGAAGGCGGAAGGCGGTAGGCGGTAGGCTGTAGGCGGTAGACTGTAGGCAGTAGGCGGTAGGTTAAAGTCGACAGGCAGAGTTCTTGATTCCCCTCCCTGGAGGGACCAGGGATGGGTTAAAGCTTAAGGTAAACTTAGAAAGAATAAACAAATAAATTCAATGATCAGTCGTAAACTTGAGCAATATATAGCAGATCATATCACACCTGAAGATCCGATTTTGGAAGATCTTTACCGGCAGACTCACATCAGGTTCGTAAATCCCAATATGGCCAGCGGTCATGTACAGGGAAAATTCCTGGAATTAATTTCAAAGATGATCAGGCCTGAATTTATTCTAGAGATCGGAACTTTTACAGGGTACTCGGCTATTTGCCTTGCCAAAGGATTAAAACCCGGGGGTAAACTGTTTACAATCGAAATAAATGATGAGCTTATTGAATTCGCCCATTCTTACTTTGTAAAAGCCGGTGCAGAGTCAAATATTGTACAATTGACAGGCAATGCCCTCGAATTAATACCAGGACTAAAACAGATGTTCGACCTTGTGTTTATTGATGGGGATAAACGGGAATATATCGACTATTTCAGAAATGTATTCGAAAAAGTAAAACCCGGAGGATTTATAATTGCAGACAATACACTCTGGGGAGGAAAAGTCGTGGAAGAGAATACAACAGATCCGCAGGCCAGGGGTATAATTGAATTCAATGAGATGATACGAAACAATAATGCAATCGAAAAGATGATACTCCCCCTGAGAGACGGACTTACAATCATTCAGAAACCATTGTAATAAGCTATTTTTATTTTACCACGGAGGGCACGGAGGGCACGGAAGTTACACTGATTTACTTCTCCCCCTCCTCCGTCCTACGAAGCTTTAGCGAAGGAGGATCTCCTCTTCTTTACATTAGACCCTTGAGCCATCAATTCAAAAATTTCTAAACTTCGTTGCCAAATATGACCAATCACATTTTATTGTTAATAAAATAACAATATATTTGATAATTGACCTGACAATTTAAAGTTACTTAAGATGAATAGTTTGAAAATGACAATCGGTTTTATATTCTTTTCATAATCAAAATGATATGAGAGACAGACCGGAATGTACAAAATGCGATGTATTCAAAAAGTCCTATTTTTCAATTCTTGATAACGGGGATCTTGAAACTTTAAAATTTGAAAAATCGAGTTCCTTCTATAAGACAGGCCAGCAGATTTTCCATGAAGACAGCCGTGCAGTAGGTGTATATTGTCTTCATTCAGGGAAGGTAAAGCTTTATAAAGCTGGTGCTGATGGTAAAGAACAGATAGTCAGATTTGTGACACCGGGGGAATTATTTGGATACAGGTCTATAACAGGTACCCGTCATTATCTTGTAACTGCTGAAGCTATAGAAGACTCAATTATTTGTTTTATAAACAGCAATACCTTTTCTGAACTGACAGAAAAATATCCGGAAATTACAAAAGCCCTTCTCACTTCTCTTGGAAACATGCTCAATGAGGCCGAAGACAGGATGATTTCCATAGCTCAAAAACCTGTCAGGGAACGGTTAGCTGAAGCGCTTCTTACACTGTGTCATAAGTTCCATCCCGAAGGTTGCAAGGACGGAAATGTTCTTAACCTGTCGCGTGAAGACCTGGCAAATATTGTTGGCTCTGCGACTGAAACCATTATAAGGTTGCTTTCGGAGTTTCGGGAAGAAAAGATGATATCGATTGAAGGACGAAGAATAATCCTGAAAGATGTAAGAAGACTCAAACGAATTGCAAATTTCAAGTCACAGTAATCCTTTCTAAAAATAGTCTTTTCTGATAATAGCAATTTGTGATTTTTTAAAAACCTTATTATATGCGTGTTATGTTTATTGATATGACTGCCGTCATGTAGTCGGATAACAATGGTTATAATAATGACTGACAAAAGCTGCCTTGCTTACTGACCAGAATTATATAACCACCTGACCTGCCTCATTGGAAAGGAGTAATAGTCTTAAGAAATTAGCCTGTAGCTTTTTAGAGTTATCTTATTATTCCGGGATAATGAATGACATTTATAAAATCAGCCTGGAAGAATGGCAGAGATTGGTTGGATCGCTTTCATCTCCATATGATATTTTTGCCCCCGTCAGGAAAGAAGGAGGTCTCGATTACTCTTTGATAAACCAGGAGACTGCAGGGGATATCGTTTACAATGTGGCTAAACCTGCTTCTCCCGTTAAGATCTTTTTCCTTCCGGTGAAACTGAATGTTACGGTTCCGGTCAATCATTTAAAAAAAACTATAATTATCGGAGCTCCGGCATGTGATATTGCAGGGCTGAAATTGCTTGATAAAATATATCTCGATGAAAAATTTTTCGACGGGATCTACCTTGAAAGAAGAAACAATACCCTGATAATATCAAGTGACTGTTATACAATACAGGATCATTGCCATTGCACTACATATGGAATTAATCCCTATTCTGCAGATGGTTGCGATATAAATCTCTCATCTGATAAAGAGTATATTTATTTAATGCCATATACCGAGAAAGGTGATCTTTTCATTAAGGAATATATTCCTGCAAATCTGATCTTTAATACAGGAGAAAACAAAATTGATACAATTTCGGGGCTCCGCAGCCAGGCTGTTAATTCTCTTAATGACAGAAACAAGAATTTGCCTGGTACTGAAGAGACAGGTGAAAGCATGAAGCATTCATCAAAAGAAACCTGGAAAAAATACGCCTCAAAATGTGTATCGTGCGGAGCCTGCTCAGCAATCTGTCCCACATGTACCTGTTTCCTTCTGATTGACAAGCCTGATTTTGAAAAGGTGAAACAGCTTGATACATGTCAGTATCCTGCATTTGAAAGAGTTGCAGGAGGAGAAGATCCTTTGAAGGAGCTCAGTATCCGGTTCAGAAACAGGTATCTGTGTAAATATGTCTGGAAGCCTGAAAGATTCCACACAGTTGCATGCACAGGCTGTGGGCGGTGTATTGAAGCCTGCATTGCAAAAATTAATAAAAACGAACTTATTATGGAACTCACCCCATAAGTCGAAATAAGAATGAACAGTGAGAACAGATAATTTATATAAGGTTATAAAAGCCTCTGTTGAGGAAGTGATCGAGGAATCGCCATTAATAAAAACACTGGTTTTAACTCCTGAATCTCCATTCAGATTCAATACGGGTGAATTTATTGAACTCACTCTGAATGGATACGGAGAGGCACCTTTTACGCCGTCCTCCTCCCCTTTAATAACCGACAAACTTGAGATAACAATTATGAAGACCGGTTATATAACTGAAAAGTTTCATAAACTCAAACCGGGAGCTGTTCTAGGAATGCGCGGACCTTTCGGAAGAGGCTATCCCGTTGAAAAGTTCTTTGGCAAGGAGGTTGTTATTCTCGGAGGTGGTTGTGGTCTGGCTCCTATCAGATCACTTCTTTTTGCATTGGAGAATGTCAAAGACAAGCTTAAAAGAGTAGTATTATGCTATGGTTCCAAAACGCCCTCTGATTGCATATATAAACCATTATTCAGCAGGCTGAACACCATTGACAAGTTTGAAACATTTCGCACGGTTGATAAACCCGAGCCCGGATGGAATGAGTCAGTCGGAGTTGCAACAATCCTGCTTGATAAGGTGAATATGGATATTGAGAACTCGGTGGCAGTAGTATGCGGGCCACCTGTAATGATGAAATTTGGTACTCTGAGGTTACTTGAAATGGGTTACAGGGATAATCAGATTTACCTTTCGATGGAAAAGAATATGTCCTGCGGGGTCGGTAAATGCGGTCATTGTATGATGGGTGAATTCTTTGTCTGCAAGGATGGTCCGGTGTTTACCTATGAAGAAGTAAAAAGCCTTCCGGACCTTTGGAAATAACTTAAAGTTCAACAAACTGCAAATGGGTAAAAAGATTCTTATTGATCTTACGAAATGCCGGCAATGCAATGACTGTACTGTTGAATGCGCTTATGATTATCATCCGGGCAACAACGGCATGATGCATCTTCTTGAGAATGCTGTTTTCAGATTTACATGCCGTCAGTGTGAAGATGCCCCATGTATTTCAGTGTGTCCTGTTGACGCTCTTTCAAAAGACAGTTCGGGAATTCTTACCAGGGCCGTTAACATTTGTGTTGCGTGCAAATCATGCGTGACAATTTGTCCTTTTGGAACAATGCTGAACACTTTCTTTGAAGTCAGGAAATCGGTTTGCAACTATTGTCATCTGAACGGGGAGGTAAAAACACTTTTGTGTGTGGAAACATGCAAAGAAAAGGCTTTGGAAATTACAGAAGCAGACCAAAACCCTGCTGAAAACATCTACAGGTTAAACGACATGGTTCTTGTGAAGGAATATATCTGGGAAAAATTAAAACATGAATAATTCAAAAAAATGATAAAAGATCTCTTCTATTTTATTGTTTTCCCCGGGATGATCTTTTCTGTCCTGATCGGAGGTATACTCTCCTGGAGCGACAGGAAAATAACAGCCAGGGTGCAGTTTCGTAAAGGGCCGCCATTCCTGCAGCCATTTTATGATATTGGCAAACTATTTTATAAGGAGACGATCCTGCCGAAATACGGTGCAAAGATAACTTTTCTTGCGGCCCCCGTATTCGCTTTATTCAGCGCCACTCTTGCAAATGTTCTTATTCTGCTGCCATCCTTTTTTCCAAATTCAGGATTCAAAGGAGATCTAATTGTAATCTTTTATCTCCTTGCAATTCCTTCAGTTTCCTATATAATAGGGGCACTTGCATCAGGAAATCCTATCGGAGCCATTGGAGCTTCCCGCGAGATGAAACTTATCATTTCCTATGAGTTTGCCTTTATACTCGCACTTGCTGCCATTGTCGTTAAAACAGATATGAGCGTTACATTAAGTGATATACTTGCAAAACAACAGGTTTCAGGGGCAAATATTGGCAGTATTTCAGGTATTATTTTATTCATTGTAATTCTATTTGTGATTCAGGCAAAACTTGCCTTTGTACCATTTGACATGTCAGAGGCTGAGGCCGAATTGGCTCATGGTATCTTCATTGAATATTCGGGTTCGGCTTATGCGATAATTAAGATGGCAAGATATGTTATGTTATTTGCCCTGCCTTCACTGCTCGTGACGCTTCTCCTGGGAGGATTCCGCATGGAGGGACCTGGTATATTGTGGTCAATACTGAAAATTATCCTGGTATTGCTTCTCATTACACTTTTAAGAAACACAAATCCCAGGGTCAAGATAAATCAGGCAATGAGATTTTTCTTTATATGGATGAGTATCTCAGCCCTTTTTGCAATTGGATTATCAACTATTAACCTGTAAACGCAAAGAAATTGGGACTAGGTAGTTATTGCTTTAAAAAATCATTGTGGGTGTTCCATTTTGGTGGTGCCTCATGCAACAATTGTGACATTGAGATACTGGATTGTCTTACACCAAAGTATGACCTTGAGAGGTTTGGCATTCAGCTCATTGGTTCTATAAGACATGCTGATGTGCTTCTTGTATCCGGATCCATAAACAGGAAGGGGAGAGAACGGCTTATTGAATTATATAACCAGGCGCCAAAACCGCTGCTTGTTGTCGCATTCGGAGCCTGCGGCTGCACAGGAGGAATTTTTGCTGACGGCATACCCTTTGCCGGACCAGTGGATAAAATAATTCCTGTTGATGCATATATCCCGGGATGTCCTCCAAAGCCTGAAGCAATACTTGCCGGGATTATTAAACTGACCAATAAATAGAGAAATGGGAACGATTAACTATGATATACTTCCTGAAATCTTAAAGCTGAATTTCAACGGCGATATCCGCAGAATAATAGTTCAGCAGCGAAAAAGACTGGTTATTCATATACGCAAGGAAGCATTGCCGGAGATTGCGAATTATTTCCTTGATGAACTTTCATACAGATTTATAATAGCCACAGGAATGGTTTGTGATAATGGATTTGAAATTATCTATCATTTCAGTGACGACGGGAATGGTTATGTTATTAATCTTTTGACAAGGCTGCCGGAGGATAAACCGGAAATAGAGTCACTTGCTAATATAATTAATGCAGCAAACTGGATAGAACGCGAGATACATGAGCTTTTTGGAATAAAATTCATCAACCACCCGAATCTGACTAAACTGATCTCTGACGGTCTCTGGAAAGAAAATGAATTCCCATATGCAAGGAAGAAGGGTGAAAAATTTAACCCTGATGAGTTATGAACACAAAGACAATTATACCAATTGGTCCTTATCATCCTCTACAGGAAGAACCTGAGCTGTTCAGACTTTATTGCGAAGGTGAGATAGTAAAGGATATTGAATGGGAAACAGGTTATAACCATAGAGGAATTGAGAAGATCAACGAATCAAAAACCTTCGACCAGGTGTTTTTTGTAGTTGAAAGGGTTTGTGGAATATGTTCCACTTCTCATCCTTTTGCATTTGCAAATGCAATGGAGGAAATAGCCAAAACTGAAATACCTGACAGGGCAAAATATATCCGTACAATAATTGGCGAACTTGAAAGGTTGCACAGTCATCTGCTTTGGGTCGGACTTGCAGGCCATTTCCTTGGATACAATACCGTTTTCATGTGGGCATGGAAATACAGGGAAATAGTACTCGAACTGTTCGAAAAAATAACAGGGAACAGAAATAACTATGCAATGTTCCGGATCGGCGGAGTGAGAAGGGATATTCCTAATTCTTACATCCCTGAAATAAAAAAATTGCTTGATACTCTTAAACCTAAAGCAGATCTTCTTACGGGTGCTGTAATGGACGATCCCGTCATTCATGCCAGGACCAAAAACATAGGGATACTGACTAAGGAAGATATCAGGAACTTTGGTGCTGTCGGCCCAACTGCAAGAGCATCAGGTGTCGCAATAGATGTCAGGAAGGATGATCCTTACGCAGCTTATCCACTGGTTAACTGGAAGGTAATAACTTCTGAAGGTTGCGATGTTTTTGCCAAAGCTGAAGTCAGACTTCT
>CAYUQR010000060.1:18963-21286 GCA_964446825.1 uncultured Rikenellaceae bacterium | reverse complement strand
ACCCTCTGATTAACAGTCAGATGCTCTAACCAACTGAGCTACTGAGGAATGTTTTTAATTATTAACAAGGTTGACCTGCCTCAAATTCTTCCTATCCGGAAACAGTCAAATCAACTTATCTAAAAAGAACATAATCAAGATAACGTGCTGTATTTTAGCAGGCCAAAAGTAAGGGCTTTTACTGAATTAAGCAATATCTTTGGCAAAAATTTTTAAAATGAAAAGAATCCTTGGAATAGGCAATGCACTGGTCGATGTAGTAACAATGATAAATGATGACAGCATCCTTGAGAAGTTTGAATTCCCTAAAGGGAGTATGCAGCTTGTCGATGAGGTGAAATCGCGAATGGTCAAATCTGAAACTGAAAATTTCAACAGAAGCCTTGCCTCCGGGGGATCGGCAGCAAACACCATTCATGGACTTGCTATGGTTGGCGCCGGAACAGGATTCATAGGTTCAATAGGGAAAGATGAGCTGGGAGATTTTTTTGAGAATGATATGAAAAGTGCGGGTATCAATACAATGTTATTAAGAAGAAAAACTATAACAGGTACTGCGGTAGCCCTTATCTCACCCGATTCTGAAAGGACTTTTGCCACACACCTCGGAGCTGCAGTGGAACTGGAAGCTTCCGACCTTCTTCCGGAATATTTTAAAGATTATGATATTCTCTACCTCGAAGGTTACCTTCTTCTCAATAAAACCCTCGTGGAAACAGCATGCCGGTTTGCTAAAGAAAATAAAATGAAAATAGCCCTCGATCTGGCAAGTTATAATGTTGTTGAGGCACAGATCGAAGACTTTAAAGAGATTATTGAAAAATACATCGATATAGTATTTGCCAATGAAGAGGAAGCAAGGGCATTTACGGGCCAGCCTCCCGAAGAGGCATTAAACAGTATTTCAAAATACTG
This sequence comes from uncultured Rikenellaceae bacterium, assembly GCA_964446825.1. Classification (GTDB taxonomy): domain Bacteria; phylum Bacteroidota; class Bacteroidia; order Bacteroidales; family VadinHA17; genus LD21. The sequence goes on along the minus strand of CAYUQR010000060.1, from coordinate 20,371 downwards.
TGAAATTGCTCTTGTAAAGGTCGGAAGCGAAGGTTCCTGGATCGGACGGGGAGAGGAAATAATAAAGGTTGGTACTGAAAAAGTAAAATTGAAAGATACAACCGGTGCAGGCGACCTGTATGCATCGGGGTTCCTTTTTGGTTATGCTGATGACCTGAACCTTGAAAAGTGCGGACAGATAGGTTCTCTAATGGCCGGGAAAGTGATTGAGAATATCGGAGCCAGAATGGATAAGGCAAAATTTGAAGAAATCAGAGGGAAAATTAAAAAAATAATTGAGGGAGAATAACTATTTTGCATTGAGATAAATTAAATATTGAAAGATTATGAATTATACTCCATCAGAAAAGCGTTACGACGACATGACTTATCGCCGCTGCGGAAAAAGCGGAATCAGGTTGCCTGAAATATCACTGGGCTTATGGCACAATTTTGGCTCGGTTGATATATTTGAAAACTTCAGAAAAATTTTATGGAGAGCCTTCGATGCCGGAATAACACATTTCGATCTTGCCAATAACTATGGCCCGCCTTATGGTTCGGCCGAGGAGAACTTCGGAATAATTCTGAAGAAAGACTTCCACAACCTTCGTGATGAGCTTATAATTTCAACCAAGGCGGGCTGGGATATGTGGCCCGGGCCTTATGGTGATTTTGGTTCACGAAAGTATTTGCTTGCAAGTCTTGACCAGAGCCTTAAGAGGATGGGTCTCGAATATGTCGACATTTTCTATTCTCATCGTCCCGATCCGGAAACACCACTCGAAGAGACAATGGGAGCACTGGCACATGCTGTGCATCTGGGCAAAGCCTTATATGTCGGGATATCCAGCTATCCGGCCGATCTTACCAGGAAGGCAGCAGCTATTCTTAAGGAGATGGGCGTCAGTTGTCTTATTCATCAGCCCAGTTATTCCATGTTCAACAGGTGGGTTGAAGATGGCCTGCTCGATGCTCTCGAAGAAACAGGAATAGGATGTATTCCTTTTTCACCCCTTGCCCAGGGATTGCTGACAAATAAGTATCTCAAAGGGATACCAGCCAATTCCCGTGCAGCCAATCCTCACGGGTATTTAAAAGTTGAGGATGTTACCGAACAAAAGATATTGAAAGCCAGAAAGCTAAATGAAATTGCTGCAAGCCGCAACCAGTCTCTTGCACAGATGGCTGTTGCCTGGCTTCTTAAAGACCCCGGGATTACCTCGGTGCTGGTTGGTGTGAGAAATGGGGAACAGCTTGATGATAACCTGAAGGCTCTCAGTAATAAAACTTTTACCGGCGATGAACTGACAGCTATTGAGAATGTCCTTAAAAGCTGAGGTATATTCGGTAGTCATTCAGTAGTCATTCAGTAGTCATTCAATGGTAATTCAGTAGTAATTCAGTAGTAATTCAATGGTAATTCAAT
>CAYUQR010000060.1:0-18863 GCA_964446825.1 uncultured Rikenellaceae bacterium | reverse complement strand
GTAATTCAATAGTAATTCGTTGTAATTCAATTGTTTTTACAAATACTATGAATTACGGCTCGAAGAGCTGAATTACGGCGCAACGCGCCAAATTACAATGAATTACGCCCGTAGGGCTTAGTATTTCGGCAGCTTCCATCCGTTATGATACTCGGGGGTAATATATTTATTTGCGGTTGATGTAAGGAACTGTTGTTTTGAATCATCCCAGCTTACCTTTTCCCCCGACCGGAATGCAATATTCCCCATCTGGGCCACAAGAGCAACATCCCTGCCTATATCAATGCTTGCATTGAGTTTCTGCGGGGTATTGTTCTTCATACAATCGAGGAAATTCTTCACATGCAGATCAAGACCATCGCCAACATTCTTCTGCACGGGAACGGCCTCGATTCTTTTCTTTTCAGGCACCACCTCCCATCCGTTTCGGTCGAGTACAAGTGTGCCGTTTTCACCGATATACGACATCCCGTGAGGTCTTTCCCAGTTTCCCAGGCCAATACCAATAGTTTGTTCCCATATCATCGTAAAGTCCTTGAAGTCATAAACAGCTGTCATGGTATCAGGTGTTTCCATATCGTCGTCAGGGAAGGCATATTTTCCTCCGATGGCCATTACTGATTCAGGAATGGATTTTTGCATCCCATATAGTATATAATCAATAAGGTGTACTCCCCAGTCGGTCATTAGCCCGCCTGCATAATCCCAGTACCAGCGGAATGTAAAATGGAACCGGTTTTTATTGAAAGGCCTTTTTGGAGCCGGTCCGAGCCACATATCGTAATCGACGCCTTCTGGTACCGGAGAGTCGGGTACTTTCGGAACAGCACCCTTCCAGTCGACATACGACCATGCCTTGCAGGTACGTATACGTCCAAGCTTACCTGATCTCAGGTAATTAATGGCATCAACAAAATGAGGCTGGCTTCTCTGCCATTGACCAACCTGCACAATCTTGCCGTTCTTTTTAACGGCTTTCTGCATAATGTTGATCTCGGCAATTGAATTACCGATAGGTTTTTCAACATAGGCATGTTTTCCTGCCTCAAGCGTATCAACCATTATCAGGCAATGCCAATGATCGGGTGTCCCTATAATTACAGCATCAATATCTTTGTTTTCAAGTAAATGACGATAATCGAGGTACAGCTTTGGCTTGGGGAAACCCATTTTTACAAGGTCGTCGGTGCGATGGTTCAGAACATTGCGGTCAACGTCGCACAATGCAACACATTCCACTTCAGGGTTTTTCATGAATGAAGTGAGATCGCTGAATCCCTGGCCATGTCCGCCAATAAGGCCAACTTTTATTTTGTCACTTGGCGCGATGGCATGTCTGGCTTTTGAAAATGCATCAAGAGGAAGAACACTGCCTGCAGCCAGTACAGATGCAGTCTTTATAAAGTCTCTTCGTGTGGAACTCATAATAATCCGGATTTGATTTGTTAAGAACGCAAGGTACTATATATAATATGCATGATCAACCCTGCAATTATTAAAAATCATTAAAATCATTTTGCCGGTTTAAATATCAGGTCGACAACATCGGCCTTCTTAAACATCAGGTTTGCTATTTTTTTAATGTCTTTAACAGTAAATGACTTCAGTATTGTCTCATAGTTTGCAGGATCGTTGGAATTTATGCCATAACTGTAGTACCTGCTTAATATGCCCAGCCAGTATGCATTATGCATTCTCTCTTCTTGCCTCGTTTTTAAAAGGTTATTTACTGTTTTGTCGAGATTTTCCTGGCTCGGACCTTTTGTCATGATACTGTCCAGTTCCTGGTAGATTATTGCCTTCAGGGAGTTGGCCCGTGCGGGGTCACAATCGAAAGCTATCATCCCTTCACCTATCTGGGTTGGTCTTTTCTGCTCATCAAGCGATACAGTAACATTATAAGTTCCGCCTTCCTTTTCCCTGACCTTATCAGTATATACAAGGTCAAGAATTCCTTTTATCACTTCAAGGCCGAGATAATTATAGGGATTATATTTCATGTCCTCTGCAAAAGAGATGAAGACAGTGGACTTGGGTATGGTGAGGGGCAGGCTGATCTCTCTGGTAATCCTGCCTTTTGGCTGTTCGACTTTCCTGTCTGTCCAGCTCTCCTTCCTCCCTTTGGCAGGAATGGATCCGATATATTTTTCGACCATCTGTTTTACAGTGTCAATACCGATATTCCCTACAATAAAAAACGTGAATTCATCCGCTGCATCGAAACGATCAGTATAGATCTTTTTGATTTCATCAAGAGTGATTTTGCCTACTGATTCTTTCGTCAGGATAGGTGTTCTTGGATTATAACCTGTTGTAATCAGCGAAATGCTGTCGCGTTTGATCTTATTCGGGTCCTTTTCCATATTCCCGACAAATGCTGTATATCTGCCAATAATTGCCTTGTGTGCAGTTGTATCAAACCGGGGATGGGCGAATCGCAGGTAGAGGAGCTGCATCATGGTTTCAAAATCCTTTGGTGTTGAAGAGCCCGATACTGCTTCTGCTGTTTCACTCAGTGCAAGAGAAACGCTTGCCTTTTTGCCGGCAAGCATTTTTTGAAGAGTCACATTGTCATAGTCCCCTGCTCCGTACATTGGAACAATTGCCGGAAGGAGATATGCCGGAAGGACAAGGTTATTATCGAGTCTGGAAATGCCTCCGAAACTGAAAGCAGAGAGCAGGACATTGTCTTTCTCATAGGCGGTCCTTTTAAAGATGACTTTAGCATTATTTCCCAGTGTCCATTCAACAGCATCGAACTGGGGAAGGGGAACGGTTTTGACTATCTTTGAACCTTTAAGATCTTCGGTTATCAGTGATTCTCCTAATGTCTTATCTTCATATGGTTTTAATTGGGAGTTTTTCACTTTTGTAATAATGTCAAGAGCTTCCTGTTTGGTCAGATGTTTAATGCTGTCTCCTTCAAGACCCTGAACAACAATAGTCCTGTTATCATCAATCATCACCTCCTTGTATTTTGCCGACACCTCTTCAGCAGTTATGCCGCCAATAACCTGCTTCAGGAATTCATAATCGAAATCCATTGATGTAAGAGGCTCTCCTGTAAGAAAATAACTCTCGATACCCGATATATAAGTATCATTGTCGATTTTGTCTTTCTGCTTGTAGTTATTCTCATATGTCGAAAGCATGGTTGCTTTAGCCCTTTTAAGCTCGCCATCGGTAAACCCGAATCTCCGGGCTCTTTCAGCTTCAGTGTAGACAGATTCCAGTGCTTTTGCTTCTTCATTTTTCCGTGCTATCGCATTTATTGTGAAGGCATCATATTCCCTGGCATAATAGCCCCCGAATGATATTGATCCGGCAATAAATGGCGGATTCTCTTTTTGCAGTAACTCACTTATTCGGGTATTGATCATTGAATTCATCAGGGAAATTACATGATCCTCCCTTATATAATTAAGGTTTTTGTCTTTTGCCGGTACTGCTTTTTCAAGTGAAATGACCGATACGGAAGTCTGCGGTGCCTCTTTGTCCTGTGCAAGAACAAAATAAGTTTCCTTGTGGTAGGGAACTTCAACGGGATTCCTTGGTGCCGGGTTTACTGCCGGAGGAATTTCAGAGAAGAGTTTTTTTACCCTGGCTTCCACTTCATCAACATTTATGTCGCCGACAATTGCTATTGCCTGCAGGTCGGGGCGATACCATTTGTGATAATAGTTACGCAAAGTGTCGGGGGCGAAATTTTTAATGACATTTATATCCCCGATAATATCTCTTATCGCGTACTTTGATCCTTTCAGAACTATCGGAATGACCTGGAATATCATTCTCCGGCTGGCATTCTTGCTGGTTCTCCATTCCTCGGCAATGACGCCTCTTTCAAGATCTATTTCCTTGTCAGAGAGGGTAATATAATGCGACCAGTCATTAAGAACGAGAATACAGGAATCGACAAGACCGGGTGGATCAACAGGCACATCGGACAGGTTATAGACTGTTTCATCGAAGCCTGTATAAGCGTTTATATTGGTGCCGAATGCCACGCCATGTTTCTCCAGACCGCTTATGATTCCCTTGTCGGGGAAATGTTCAGTTCCGTTAAATGCCATATGCTCAAGGAAATGAGCCAGTCCGTTCTGGTTATCGTTTTCAAGGATTGCCCCAACATTTTGTATAATATAAAAACTGGCCCTTTTTTCCGGTTCCTTGTTTTTACGTATAAAGTAGGTCAAACCGTTTTCAAGTTTTCCCATCCTGATTTCGGGATCAACAGGTGCAAATTTTGAAAGATCGGTCTGTGCACGAAGGCCTGTTACAAATAATAGTGCAACAATAAGGGTTAGAAATGACTTGCTTGTTTTCATAAAAAAAGAATAAGAGCATTAAATCAAATAAATAGAAATTACTCACATCAGAATTGCAGCTCAAAAAAGTCCGTGCAGCTCTGCATTGATCTTGTCAATTACTTCGCTCAGGTGATCTTTATTATTGGGGAAGTTATAATGATCAGCCTCGATGATCAGTACTTTGCCGAGGTCATATGTTTCCATCCATGCTTCATATCTTTCATTAAGTCTCTTCAGGTAATCAATCCTGATTGAGCTCTCGTATTCCCGGCCTCGCTTCTGGATCTGGTTTACGAGTGTCGGAACAGAAGCTCTCAGATATAGCAACAGGTCCGGCGGCTTTACCAGGGAACTCATCATCTTGAACAGTGTGGAGTAGTTGTCAAAGTCACGGGTCGACATAAGACCCATTGAATGAAGGTTAGGTGCAAAAATATATGCATCCTCGTAGATGGTCCTGTCCTGTATAATGGTTTTGTCAGATTTTCTTATTTCAAGTATCTGGCTGAACCGCGAATTGAGAAAGTATATCTGCAGGTTAAACGACCAGCGCTGCATATCTTCATAAAAGTCGTTCAGATAAGGATTGTCGTCTACATCTTCATAGTGAGCCGTCCACCCGAAATGTTTGGCAAGCAGCCCTGCCAGTGTGGTTTTGCCCGATCCGATATTACCCGCAATAGCTATATGCATAATTCACATTGTTATTTTAAACAGGTGATAAATTTAATAAAAATTGATTCAGGTCTGATAAAAAAAAGTCTGTAAAATTTAGCCCCCCTATAGGGGGGTTGGGGGGTAAAAACTTTTTATCCCCGCAATAACATACATATCCTCAATATACTCCCTTGTATTTGAAAGACGTGGCACCTTGTTCTGCCCTCCGTATTTGTTTTTTCCCTTCATCCATTTATTAAATGTTCCTTTTGGAACCTGCCTGACCACCGGGATTACCAGATTAAGGTCCCTGTGTCTTTTCGCTTCATAATCTGAATTAACCGATTTAAGTGTCTGATCAAGAATATCAGCGAACAAAGCCATTTCTGAAGGTTCTTTCTCAAATTCGATTATCCACTCATGCGACCCTTTCGAAGCAGTGCTCATAAATACCGGACCTGCAGTATACTCGGAAATAATGGCACCTGTTGCTTGACAGGCAGCTTCAAGAGCTTTATCGGCATTATCAACTATCACTTCTTCGCCGAAAACATTGATGAAATGTTTTGTTCTTCCTGTAATCCTGAACCTGTGTGGTTCGAGGCAGGTAAAGACAATTGTATCACCCATCAAATATCTCCATAGCCCTCCGTTTGTTGAAATGATAATGGCATAATTGATATCTTTCTCAACCTCGCCAACGGTAAAAATGGGAGGCGAAGGCGAATTGATCTTATCAGCCGGGATAAATTCATAAAATATACCATAATCGAGCATCAGTAACATATCATTCTTTGATAGATCGTCCTGAATGCCGAAAAATCCTTCTGAGGCATTATATGTTTCCATATAGTGCATCTGGTCGCCTGTAATAAGCTTATTATACTGGTCGCGATATGGTGTGAAGCTTATTCCTCCATGGAAAAAAACCTCCAGGTTTGGCCATACATCCAGGAGATTTGTTTTTCCTGTATAGGCGAGTATCTGTTTTATCAATACAAGGTTCCATGAAGGAACACCTGAAATATTTGTCACATTTTCGCTGATACACGATTTGGTTATGAGTTCAAGCTTCTCTTCAAAGTCTTCAAGAAGAGCTATTTTTTGTTTAGGTGTCCTGATTATTTCAACCCAGAAAGGAGCATTTTCAATAAGAATTGCCGAGAGGTCACCATATAACGAATCATTATTGAACTGGTTCATCCTGTGACTCCCTCCCAGGGTAAGACCTTTGCCGGAAAATATTTTTGTATCGGGGAACAACATGGAATAAATAATAACAATATCCTTTCCTGCCCTGTAATGACACTCTTCAAGTGCCTCACGGCTCATTGGAATGAACTTGCTTTTAGATGCTGTTGTTCCTGAAGATTTGGCAAACCATTTTATTTCCCCCGGCCATAAAAGATTGGATTCTCCTTTGCGAAGCCTCTCTACAAAGGGTATAATGTCTTCATACGTCTGAACCGGAAATCTTGACTGAAAATCTGAAATTGTTTTAATAGATGAGTATCCGTATTTTTTCCCCCATTCTGTTGACGCAGATTTTGCAAGTAACCGGTATAATATTTCCTGCTGTGTTTCGACCGGATATTTCTTAAAGAGCTCAATTTGATTTATGCGCTTTATATTCAGCCAGTTAACAATGGAAGGAATAATCGACATCTCCGGTTCAGTTTGAGTTTTAAATATAAATAAAAATCTTCAGGCTGCTGATTAAATATTCAGAGGAAGACCTCCTTCAGCACTTCAAGGGAATTGATTTTTTTAAGACCGGGAAGATGAAACGAATAGTATCTGACAATTGTCTCAAGAATTTCATTTCTAAGGATTCCGGTTAGTGCTATTTTGCCTGCATTATCATACGATGAACTGAAGAAATCGGCCAGAATTTCCGAGACTTCCTCGTTTGCATAACTGCCATGTACAGGAGGTAATGGTACAAAGGATCCGTTCTTCATATCAAAAAAAACATTTTCCGGCCTGATACGTGGAGAGGGCTCAAATCCAAGATAGCTGCTTAAACCTGCAAGAAAGGCAATATGAAAGTTGGCATAGTCTTCCATGCATCGGTCGAAATACATTATTGCTTCTTCAATATAATCGTACATTTCTTCATGCGGGCTCTCCTCTCTGAGAACGGAGGTTAGAACTTCACCCAGAAAAATTGCGACAGTACTTTTTCTGATATTTGAGTGAATATCATAGGGAGTATACGCAACAGAAAATTCTTTTAATGTCTGCATCTCGCGCGATGCTTTGTAGTACATTTCCAGCTCCAGGATGAACATGGGCTGAAAAAGGATATTGTGCTTACCCGCTTTTTTATTTCTCATTCCCTTTATAAGGAATGATTGCCTTCCGAATTTCCTTGTATAAAGTTGGGCAACAATTCCCGAATCGGTGTATTTTATCTGGTGAAGTATTATGCCCCTGGTTTTCTCAAGCATGATCAGCAAACTGGATTATTCAAAGATAAAATTATTATATTTACCGGACAACCAACCGGATAATGGCAGTGACAAATAATGAAGAGCTTGTAAAGAGGATTGCAAAGTTAGCGAAACAGAACCAGGATCTTGAGGAACAACTCAAGAATATGATTAAGTTGAATGAAAAGCTTTCAAAGAATAATGAGAGGTTAAAAGCTAATGCTGAAAAATCTTCACCAGGCCGACCTCGGGATAGTGTTGAAGCAGAAAGGAAAGAACGTTCGCTCAGATTCAATATGGCGACAGTTTTGTTCGCCGATATTCATGGATTTTCGAAATTTGCCGAAGGGATGAATTCTTCGGAACTGATGGATGAACTTGATGAATTAATGTACGAATACGATTCAATAGTGGGCCGTTATAAAATTGAGAAGATTAAAACAATAGGCGATACCTTCATGTGTGCAGGCGGAATTCCTGTTAAGAATATAACAAACCCGATAGATGTTGTAATGGCAGCCATTGAGATGCGCGATTTTCTTGAAAAATTTGAGGTTTACAAACGTGGCGGCGATAAACGGATATGGGATCTTAGAACAGGTATCCATACCGGTCCGGTTACAGCCTCTGTTTCGGGGAAGAAAAAAATAAGTTATGATATCAAGGGCGATACTGTAAATACCGCAAGCAGGGTGGAAGCTATGTCGGAAAATGGTATGATACTGATATCTGTGATGACATATGAACTTATAAAGGAGTTTTTTGATTGTGAGTATGCCGGTAAGTTGCCTGTAAAATACAAAAACGATCTGCAGATGTACAAAGTGAAAGGTTTGAAACCTGAATTCTCCGTAAAAGGCGAGGGTGTTTTGCCCAACGAGGCGTTCAGGATAAAGTTCGGACTGATACAGTTCACCGACATCCAGGAGATCATTCTTGATAAGCTTGAAAAAGAGCTGCCTGATTTTCTGTATTATCATAATGTTAAACATACAGTCGATGTTGTCACCGAAGTGGAACTGATTGGCTGGGGAGAGGGTTGCAGCGATGAGGAGATATTACTGCTGAAGACTGCAGGTTTGTTTCACGATGCAGGTCATACCGTAGAATATGATAACCATGAGTTTTACGGTACGGAACTGGCAAGGAAAATGCTCCCACGCTATAACTATACACCAGAACAGATTGAAAAGATCTGTTCCATAATAATGGCGACCAAATTGCCTCCAAAGCCGAAAAACCTTCTCGAGAATATTATTTGCGATTCAGATCTTGATTATCTTGGGAGAAGCGATTTTATTCCTGTTTCCAACACTCTGTATGAAGAGCTTAAAGCGCAGAACAAAATGGGATCTCTTAATGACTGGAATAAGATGCAGGTTAAATTCATCTCTGGTCATCAGTATTTCACAAAAACTGCCAGGAGCCTTCGTGAGGTAAACAAACAACTGCAGATTGAGCGGATTCAGAGTCTGATAGCCGACTGAAAAACTACCTTATTATAAGCATTTTTGTAACACACGATTGCGATCCGTCACTGCTTGCACAAAAAACAAGGTACACTCCTGTTGTAACACGGCGTCCGTTATAGGTCTTCAAATTCCAGGTTGCCTGACCTCCGTCCGACACTGTTTCATATACAAGGTTTCCGCTTATATCGGTTATTCTTATCTGGGTGTTCCGGACAAGACCTGTTATAGTGACATTCCCGTTGAAATCTTCCCTTACCGGATTAGGGAAAGTGTATATTTTTGTAAAAGTTTCTCCCCCAACAGTGGCATCACCTCTGAACGACTGAATCCCTTTTGAAGTTCCGAACCATACATCTCCTGTTTTATTATCAACGGCAAGGCTTACAATTGAATTTGACAGAATAGGACTGTTTTGTTCATTAAAATTTTTAATGGTGATCAATCCGTCAGATGATACAAGGTAGGCTCCGGAACCTTCTGTCCCAAGCCATTTCCTGTTGGCCCCGTCAACAGCAATCGATGTTATTGCTTCGGTGCTCAGCAGATAATCTGCCAGCCCCGAACCATCGTTCCGCGGTATTTTAATTCTTGAAGCTTTCAGATCCCCGTCAAAGATCTTTTCCGGACTATAATAGATTAAAGGCCCCTGGTCTGTGCCTACCCAAATATTCCCATCCAGGTCCTCTGTTATGGAATAAACATAGGAAATTATTTTGCCTTCACTATCCTGTACCAGCATCTTCATTGACCTGTCGTCGGTGAAATTTTCAGGAGTATTGTTATCATCGAGAACGAAAAGTCCAAATCCGCGTGGAAGTATTATCCATTTATATCCGTTTTTAGTAATGGTTATATCACCAATTGTTGGAGCATTTATTGTAACAGGGTTGACAATCCATGTTCCATCGGGTTTCAGCACTTTTATACTTCCCGGAACTTCTGTCTGTGTAATCCAGAGGTTTTTCGACTTATCCATTGCCAGGCCGCAGATCCTTACATAATGCTGGCCCGGAATTATTGTTTGCAGCGGTGAGTTCGATTCAGTATATTGTTTTATGAGATTATTGTTTTCATATTCAAGTAATCCGTATCCCCATGTCGAAATGAAAAGATGCGAATTGTCGTCGGGATCAATAAAAGACTTTAAGGGGTCAGTGATCGATGAAGAGGTCAGGGAGTTCCAGTTATTATCAGAAAAAATTGACACCTTCATGGGCCTTCCCAAAGTATTCCATGATACAGTTGTCCCTCCACCGGTTATTATCGTTTTCCCATTGAGCGAAATAATGTTATAGGCATCATTACTTGCGGGACCCGGAAGGGTAAGTGCCGAAAAAACAGATATATTCTCACCTCTTACAAGTCCTGAATTAATATCTGCAATCCATATATCCCCATTGTCAACGATTGCCTGTGAAATATCCGGAATTCCCCATCCATATGAAGATATGGTTTTTTTCAGAATGCCGTCGGTGCCGTAGTATCTTACCGATGAAGAAGAAGATATTGTAAATCCGTCAGAAGAAGCGTCAAAAGATAAGTTATATATCCCGGGAGTATATGAAAATTCTGATGCAATTCCGTCTGAACGGTAAACAACATCTCCGTCAGCCAGCGGTGCAGACAGATTAACATACAGTACATTGCCCGAGTAAGTAAGGGTTGTGTATCTGCCCATGGGATCTGGCAGAGTGTTTATGAGTGTCCAGTTTCCGAAATAGGACAGGCCGGGATTGGACATATTGGCGGAATATACTCCGTTGCTTGTGGCAGCATAAATTTCCCCGTTTCCAAAAGTTATATCGAGAATTTCTGTATTATCGGAACCTGTTCCTGGTTTCCATGTATCGTAAATTTCTTTTTTAGCCATATCAACAACAACAATTCCGAAACTGCATGCCAGAAATGCATATTTTCCGTTAGTGCGGATCCTGTTGATCTCTTTGTTGCCCGGGATATATTTCCTGTTTATGGCGGGTATATTATATATAGTACTATTAATCAACAGATCGATATTGGCACTGGTATAGCCGATGATAAGTGTCTTGTTCTCTTCTGACCAGGCGATGGTGCTTATCGAGGTTTCGGTCAGACCGTCAATTCGCGAGATTTTTTTTAGCTCTGCGAATGATTTGTTATAGACAATGATTGAGGAGCCGGTGGATGCAAAAATTTCGTTTGTCCCGACCCCAACACAGTTTGCAGTATTGTATGTGAGATGATCAGACCATGTTCCGACAGGAGTTTGTCCCTGTAGCCGGAGCATAAGCAACAGAATTATTGATATGACTGATATTCTTCTCATCAGAAAAATAAACAGTTAAAATGGCTCTTTATTGTTTGTAAGAGGATACTGCCTGAGAAATTCCCTTAGTTTTTCAAATGCCCGTGCCCTGTGCGACATGGAATTTTTTTCCGAAAGTTCCATCTCTGCAAATGTCCTGGTTTTTCCATCAGGAATGAAAACCGGGTCGTACCCGAACCCGTCATTTCCTCTTTTTTCGTTTATTATAATGCCATTAACAATACCTTCAAAGAGATATTCTTTTTTATCGAGGATAAGTGCAATAACGGTTCTGAATCTTGCCTTACGGTTTTCTTTGTCTCTGAGCATATCAAGCACTTTAGCTATATTAGCTGAAGAATCTTTATTCTCTCCGGCAAACCTTGCCGAATGAACTCCGGGTAAGCCACCCAGGGCTTCAATTTCTAACCCGGTATCATCGGCAAACACATTAAGTCCTGTTGCAGTAAATACATACCTGGATTTTGACAGAGCATTGCCTTCAAGATCAGGTTCATTTTCTGGAATATCTTCGGTTATATTCAAATCATTCAGGTTCAGGAGTGAAAAACTATTCCCGAGTATGCTCTTTATTTCTTTTACTTTATGAAGGTTATTTGATGCAAATACCAATATCATATTTTCGATATCATTTAGCGGGTAAAAGTACTCAAAATTGAGCTTTCCTTTTGACCTGATTTTTTTAAGTGCTACATTTGGAATAATTAAAAGCAAGATACTTGTTTATGTCCTATTATAGAAGGTTAGTTTTTCTTTTATGGATTATCTTCTTTTCATTCCTGTCTAAGGCTTCCTTATCCCAGATAATAAATGCTTCAGGTGATCTGCCTCTTTTCAAATCGATTATTATTAACGATGATTCTGTTTATTCGATTCCGATAAACCAGGGAGAGAGGGAAAAGTTCTTCACGCACACATTTATTCTAAGTCACAGAAATAATAATATTACTTTTCAATTATCAAGTACAGACAATTATGAGTTTCAGTATTTTCTGAAAGGGTTTGACAAAGGATGGACCCGGTGGAGACAAAGCTCATATAAGGAATATACGAATCTTCCGGCAGGGAATTATATTTTCTATGTAAGGTTCAGAGATTCAGATAATTATTCGGGAGAGTTAAAAGAGATCAATGTTAAGGTGCTTCCTGTTTGGTATTTCTCAAAACTCGCGATCGTAATTTACTTTATTATATTTTCATTGATTATATGGGCGTTATATAATCAGCTCGGACTGCGGTTTGTCCGTACACGACATATGCTTGAACAGATTATAAATAAAAGGACCGAGGATCTGATAATCGAGAAGGAAAAGTCGGAAACTCTGCTTGCAAATGTTCTTCCGAAGAACACTGCCAGCGAGATTATGGCAAAAGGAAAGGCAACCAAGATTAAATATAATTTTGTTACTGTTCTCTTTTCAGATATTCAGGGTTTTACCCAGATTGCTGAAGAGATGAAACCTGAAATACTGATAGACGAACTTGATAAATTCTTTTTCTATTTTGATTCTGTTGTCGAAAAGTATGGGATCGAAAAGATAAAAACCATAGGCGATGCCTACATGTGCGCGGGAGGAATACCTGAAAAGAACAGGACCAATCCTGTAGAAGTAATTCTGGCAGCACTTGAGATGCAGACCTATATGAAAAAACTGAAGGAGTCTTCGGAGCTTGAAGGAATGAAATATTGGGATATCCGGATCGGAATTCACACAGGAACCGTGGTAGCAGGGGTTGTTGGCCAGAAGAAACTGTCTTATGATATCTGGGGTGATACTGTAAATACAGCCAGCAGAATGGAATCATCGGGTGAAGCAGGAAAAATTAATATTTCAGGAACAACGTATGAATTCGTGAAGGAATTTTTCGAATGTGAATACCGGGGAAAGATGCCTGTCAAGTATAAAGGGGAACTGGAAATGTATTTTGTAACAGGTATAGTGCCTGAACTCCGCGATGAGAGTGGTGCTCCCAACCGGGAATTTGTCGTAAAGATGCAGATGATAAAACTTCAGGATATAGAAGATAGGGTAACTAAAATTTTTGATGATGAAGCACCTCCTAATCTCTATTTTCACAATACATTACTTCTTAAAAATATTACCAATCATGTCGAACTGCTTTCAACTGCAGAACAATTGGCGGATGAAGATTTTGTTAACCTGAAGCTTGCATCTGTCTTTCTGCTGACCGGATATATTACTGATTATGAAAAGCCAATGGAAGCTTCGTTGCGGCTTGTTGAGGAGATATTACCGGAATATGGGTTTAATCAGGAAAATATCGATATAACGAAAAAGATTATCATCAATTCTTATGCTGATCACCAGGAATCGTTGCCGGATAAAATTTTGCACGATGCCAGGTATGATTATCTTGGTCGTGTTGACTATATAAAGCTTACAGAAAAGTTATTAAGAGAGAGAACGGAGTATGGAAAACATACCGACCTGAAGACATGGATTGAGATTCAACAGAGACTGTTATCTGAACATGATTTTCTTACAAATACAGGGAAGCTGCTGAGGAGTGTCTCAGTGGAGGATCAGATTAACGATCTCAGAAAGTTCAGCGAATAATCGATTTCCTGATGAAAAGCGATAAAATATGTTTTAAAAATGTACTTTTACCGATTATTTTAGAAGTCTAAATTTATGGAAATGTTTGATTGGAAAAACCTGCCATTCGGATATATAAAAACAGATTATAATGTCCGAAGTTATTATAAAGATGGAAAGTGGGGAAATCTTGAAGTTTCTTCTTCAGAATATATTGATATTCATATTGCAGCTACAGGATTACATTATGGGCAGGAGGCTTTTGAAGGTCTAAAGGCATATATGGGGAAAGACGGAAAAATCAGATTGTTCCGTTGGGAAGAAAATGCAAAAAGGATGATTTCTTCTGCCGAAGGTATAAAAATGACTCCTGTTCCTTTCGAGATGTTCAAAGAAGCTCTTTTCAAGGTTATACAACTCAATAAGAAATATGTCCCTCCGTACAGTTCCGGTGCTACTTTATATATAAGGCCCTTATTGTATGGGAGCGGCGCGGAAGTAGGTGTTAAGCCTTCATCTGAATATACTTTCCTGGTATTCGTAACACCGGTGGGCCCATATTTCAAGGGTGGGGTTAAACCTGTGAATATGTTGATATGCAGGGACGTGGACCGTGCAGCACCCCTTGGGACAGGTACCTTTAAAGTGGGAGGTAACTATGCTGCGAGCATGAGAGCAATAATTGCTGCTCGTAGTTCGGGTTATTCGAGTACGATTTTTCTTGATGCTCATGAAAAGAAATATATTGACGAATGCGGTCCGGCTAATTTTTTCGGGATAAAAAACAATACTTATGTGACTCCAAAATCGGAATCAATTCTGAAATCCATTACAAACATGAGTCTTATTGAAATTGCTGAAAGCCTTGGAATGAAAACTGAAAGGAGAAAGGTGCCTGTTGAAGAACTTGCAACATTTAATGAGGCTGGGGCATGTGGCACAGCAGCAGTGATAAGTCCTATTGCAAAAATATTTGATCCTGAAACGAATGCAGTTTATGAATATTGCAAAAACGGGGAACCGGGAGACCTGACCATGAAGCTGTATAATAAGCTTGTTGCAATCCAGCATGGTGACGAACCTGACCCGTTCGGTTGGATCACGATACTCGATTGAGAAGGGGAGAGGGGGAGAAGAGGTGAAAGGGAGCATTAAAAATCCTTGTCACTCCGTGTTTTAACTCCGAGGTAAAATAAAAGATATAATAACAAAGTCAGGAGATTGAAAAAAAAGGAAACAGAATATTCCAAGACGAGACTAAGAAGCTCTTACCTGACACTGGTGATAAGTGTCTCCCTGGTTCTTTTTCTCCTGGGGGTTCTGGGTCTTGTCCTGATTAACGCCAGGGAACTGTCGGATTATTTCCGTGAGAGTCTTTCATTTTCCGTTATGCTTAATGATGATTCAAAAGAGGCAGACATAAGGATGCTGCAGAAGGATCTCGATGGGAAACCATATGTCAAATCGACAAAATATATTTCGAAGGATGAAGCAGCTGCAAAAATGAAGGACGATCTGGGGGAAGACTTCATTAGTTTCCTTGGCGATAATCCTCTGCCTCCTTCGATAGATGTTTATTTATATGCCGGTTACACTAAACCCGACAGTGTGGCAAAGATCGAAAAATATGTTCTTGAATATCCTTTTGTAAAAGAGGTATACTACCAGGAATCACTCCTTTTCCTGATAAACGAAAACATACGAAAGATAAGCCTGTTTCTTCTGGTAATCAGCAGTTTTCTCTTTCTCATAGCTCTCACCATAATTAATAACACTATCAGACTGTCCATTTATTCCAGGAGGTTCCTTATCCGAACCATGCAGCTTGTCGGAGCTACACGTGCATTTATTCGAAGACCGTTTCTTGTTCAGAGCGCGTTTCACGGCCTCCTTGCCGCTCTTATTGCAATGAGTTTAATGGTCGGGCTGCTTTACATGATAGAAAAGGAGTTCTTTTTGATGTTCTCATTTGAAACCACTTACCTTCTTATTCTGCTGGGAGTTTTTATTATTATAACTGGTGTATTGATTAATATTATTTCCACATATTTTTCAGTTAACAAGTATCTTAGTATTTCTGAAGATAAACTATATGAATGATATATTATGAGCGCAAAAAAGGAAAACAAGGAGAAATTGAATTTTGCTCTGGGCCGCGAGAATTATAAATTGCTGGCTATAGGTTTCGCTATTATTGTCATCGGTTTCCTGCTTATGCTTGGCGGGAAATCGGATGATCCCAATAAATTCAGTACCACCATATTCAGCTTCAGGAGAATAACCCTCGCTCCAATAGTTGTGCTGGCTGGTTTTATTTTTGAGATATGGGCAATAATGAAGAAACCGAAAGAGGAGGGGGAGTAAATAACCCAAATATTGATCTTATATGAATTGGTTTCAAGCCCTTATCCTTGGCCTTACGCAGGGACTGACTGAATTTTTGCCTGTCAGCAGTTCAGGACATCTCGAGATTGCTAAATCGCTTTTTGGTGTTGATCCTGAGGCAAGCTTCTTTTTTACAGTTGCTGTTCACGGGGCAACTGTTCTGAGCACAATTTTTGTATTCTGGAAAGAGATAATCAACCTGATCTCAGGGTCTTTAAAATTCAAAATGAATGAGGAGACTTCATATACACTTAAGATAATTCTTTCAATGATCCCGGTAATGATAACCGGTTTATTGCTGAAGGATCCGATTGAAAGCCTTTTTAACGGGAACCTTGTTTTTATCGGGCTCATGCTCCTGGTAACCTCACTTCTCCTGGCCTTTGCGCATTTCGTAAAAAAGAGGGAAAGGAACATAAGCTACAGGGATGCCTTTATCATTGGTATTGCACAGGCAATAGCGGTTATTCCCGGCATCTCGCGTTCGGGCTCGACTATTGCTACCGGGTTAATGATAGGGAATAAAAAAGATGAAATAGCCAGGTTCTCTTTTCTTATGGTTCTTGTTCCTGTTATAGGTGCAAATTTTCTTGAAATAATGTCGGGCGATGCAACTAAGAATGCTGCAGGCTGGGGGATCATCATAATTGGTTTCTTTGCAGCGTTTATTTCCGGTTATTTTGCCTGCAAATGGATGATCACCCTGGTGAAGAGGAGCAAACTTATATGGTTTTCAGTCTATTGCGCAATAATAGGATTACTCTCAATCATACTAAGTTAAAATGGATGACCAGAGGAAATCTATTTTTGAGACAGGTCAGGTTTTACTGTTTAATAAGCCTGTATACTGGACCTCATTTGACCTGGTCAATAAAGTAAGGATTATAATACGCAGTGTTCTGGGAATAAAAAAATTAAAGGTTGGTCATGCAGGTACTCTTGACCCTCTTGCAAGCGGGTTGATAATAATTTGTACAGGGTGTGCCACAAAAAAAATTGAGGAGTTTCGCGACCTGGACAAGGAATATGTGGCTACTGTTCACATTGGTGAAACAACACCTTCATTCGATCTTGAGACTGCCACAGATCGAAGTTATCCTTCCGGTCATATTACAGAAACACTTGTCAGAGAAGTACTGGGGAATTTTCTTGGTGAACAGAAACAAGTTCCCCCGCTCTATTCCGCTAAACAGATAGGCGGTAAACGTGCGTATGAATTAGCCCGGAAAGGGATAGCAAAAGACCTTGAACCCGTTACTGTCTTTTTCAGGGAGATTGAACTGCTCTCTTATAATATTCCTGAATTAAAGATCAGGCTTGTATGCAGTAAAGGGACATACATCAGGTCTTTTGCTCACGATTTGGGAAAAGCCTTAATGAGCGGAGCGTATTTGTCCTCTCTTGAAAGGACTGCAATCGGACCATTACATGTCACTAACGCATATGAAATAGAAAAATTTCAGGAATACGTTGAACAAATCAAATCATCCTCTGTTTCAGACACATGAATAATTGAATGAATTTTTAGAATACATCAACTTTCTGAAGCCCCCTTTAATAATATTTAAAGACTGATAAGGATTGAATAACAGGGTTGAAAAAAATATTATGAGTTGTAACAAAATACAAATTTTTACGTATAAAGGAATTCTTTAAATCATCATGATTATATATTTATTATGAAATTATCACAATTCAGGTATAATTTACCACAGGAACTTATTGCACTTTATCCAACTGAAAACAGGGACGAATCGAGATTACTGGTTGTGAACAGGAAAACAGGGGAACTTCAGCATAAGATCTTTAAAGATATAACTGAATATTTTAGTGAGAATGATGTACTGGTATTTAATAACACAAAAGTTTTTCCTGCAAGATTGTATGGTAATAAGGAAAAAACCGGGGCCGAGATAGAAGTGTTTTTACTGAGGGAATTGAACCGCGATCAGCGATTATGGGATGTGCTGGTTGATCCGGCCAGGAAGATAAGGATTGGGAATAAGCTCTATTTTGGCGAAGATGACCTCCTCGTTGCCGAGGTAATTGATAATACAACTTCCAGGGGAAGGACCCTGAGATTTCTGTTTGATGGTACTTATGATGAGTTCAAGCAGACTCTGTACAGTCTTGGCGAAACACCGCTGCCAAAATTCATCAACCGGCCGGTTGAACCTGAGGATAATGAAAGATACCAGACCATTTTTGCAAAATATGAAGGTGCCGTTGCAGCTCCGACAGCCGGTTTGCATTTCAGTCGGGAGTTGCTTAAGAAACTCGAGATTATTGGCGTTGAGTTTGCTGAGATAACTCTTCATGTAGGTTTGGGTAACTTCCGGAGTGTTGACGTGGAAGATCTTACAAAGCATAAAGTTGATTCAGAAAGGATTGTTATAACAGATGATGCTGTAAATATCGTAAACAAAGCAAAGGATAATAAATACAAGATATGTGCCGTTGGGACTACCGTTGTCAGGACACTTGAAAGCTCTGTCTCAACCGATGGTTACCTCAAACCTTATGACGGCTGGACAAATAAATTCATTTTCCCGCCTTACGAGTTTAAGGTCCCGGATATGATGATAAGTAATTTTCATCTCCCATATTCCACACTCCTTATGATGGTTTCAGCGTTTGCCGGTTACGACCTGCTTTTTGATGCATATAAAACCGCGGTAAAAGAAAAGTACAGGTTCGGCACATACGGAGATGCGATGCTGGTAATATAAAAAAAGCAACCGGCT
>CAYUQR010000059.1:0-21505 GCA_964446825.1 uncultured Rikenellaceae bacterium | reverse complement strand
TATTTTGCAGGCAGGAATAATGGTGTTGCCGAGGAACTTGCCCTGAAGACAAATGAGATCACAAGGAAGAAGTCAGCTTATCTCGAAGGCACATTTGCCGTTCATGGTATTGAAGAGGTTATGGACAAGAGCGAGGTGCTAATATGGATCGATCCGTTCCCGGCTGAGGAGGAGAAATTCAATGAATGTCTTGTCGACGGGGTAGGGATGAACATAATTGCAGTCTCAACAAGGAAGACTATTTTCCCGACAATAATCATACCTGATGGCGGCCAGTATGCTGAATATGTTCAGCTGGCAGCCGGCTGGAACATCCTGGTCGAAACAGGGGTCTCTCTCGGTATCAATCTCGACAAGCCAACAAGAGCCAGGAAAGTGGGGAATGAATATATTCCGGAATAGTAGGGACGTTGCTGCAACGTCCCTACAGCCTGTACCCCTGCACTTTCACAGGGTGGAAGTGGTTAATTACAAAATATTTGTAATAAAACCTTAATCATTATAAAATAAATTATGTAATAGTTATATTTACAATACAAAAAATCTTATTTCTAAAATTTATGGCAAAGAAAGAGGTAGCAGTTGGTATTGATCTCGGGGGCACAAATACCGTCTTCGGATTTGTTGACAGGGAAGGGAAAATTCTGGGCGAGGACAGGATCAAAACGACACATTATGATGAAATTGAGGTGTTTGTGGCAGCGTTGTATGAAAAAATAATGGTTACCGGGCAGAAGATCAGGAATGAAATAGAAATTGTCGGTTTTGGAATAGGAGCCCCTATGGGTAATATAAACAAAGGAACAATAGAACATGCTGCGGGACTTCCCTGGAAGGGAATAGTGCCTCTGGCCGATATCTTTAAACGTCATACCAGCCTGCCTGTGATTGTAACAAATGATGCAAACGCCGCAGCAGTTGGTGAAATGGTATATGGCGGTGCCAAGGACATGAAAAATTTTGTTGTCATTACCCTGGGCACCGGTCTTGGCAGCGGCTTTGTTATTGACGGAAAACTCGTATACGGTCATGATGGATTTGCAGGCGAAATTGGACATACTGCCATACGTCCGGGTGAATCAAACCGCGAATGCGGTTGTGGAAGGAAAGGTTGTCTTGAAACATATGTTTCGGCAACCGGGCTTAAAAGATCGCTCCTGAAAATAATGGCAGACAGTAATAAACCAAGTGAGCTTAGAAAAATAAGTTTTGATGACCTCGATGCAGAAATGATTCACAATGCTGCAAAAAAAGGAGATTATATTGCAAAAAGAGCATTTACACATACAGGAAGAATGCTGGGATTTAAACTGGCGGATGTTGTGGCACACACAAATCCTGAAGCTATATTTCTTTTCGGCGGACTGGCTCTTGCCAAAGACCTGATATTTGAACCGGCTAAAGAATATATGGAAGAGAATTTACTTAGTATTTACAAAGGTAAAGTCAAACTTCTTGCATCTGAACTAAGCACGCAGAATGCTGCGGTACTGGGAGCCAGTTCTCTTGTCTGGTCAATAAAGGAAGCGTGATAAATAAATTAATATCTGGTGATATGGCCAATTTCGGAGAAATACTTAATTATATTCTCGGAGTTGTTTTTATTATTATTGTTTTTTCACTGGCATATGCTTATCTGAAACCACACCAGCTACATAAGAGAAGACTGGTTTCAACTCTTCTTCTTAAGACAAGCTATCTTCTTTATTTGTTAATATTACTTATTGTTATTTACTTTTCTGCACTTGTCAGGGGTGGACTGGAGACAGTATTTTACGGGGTCGAATTTTTTGCCTTCCTGATTGTCCTTTTTGTACCCACAATAGGGATTTTTGCCCGTAAGCTTGGTCAGTTCAGCAAGAAAAGAGAAGGTTATAACTATTTCTTCACTGTTGTTAATCTTCTTTCAATAGTCGCAATTCTGTTGATGTATTTCATTTAATTAATCAAATCAATAATGCATTATTTGATTAAAATAATGAATTATCGAATCTGTAGTAATTATCAAATCGTAACTTTGTTATATAACTTTAAACCCCTGAAATTATGATCCAGGAACGCCTAATATGGTATATTGAACAGAGTATCAGACAAAACTGGGATATCGAAGCTCTTTCAAACTACAAAGAGAAAGGATATTCTTACAGGGAGATAGCTGAAAAGATTCTTAAACTTCACCTCTTTTTTAAAGAATCGGGAATTAAAGAGGAAGATAAAATTGCACTTGTGGGAAGAAATTCTGCTAACTGGTGCGTTATATACCTGGCTACTGTCACCTATGGCGCAGTTATTGTTCCTATTCTTCCTGATTTTAAGCCGGAAGATCTCATAAATATTGTTAACCATTCCAACTCAAGACTCCTTTTTGCTGACGATAAAATTTATGAAACTCTCGATCTGCCTAAAATGCCTGAAATCTCCGGTGTTTTATCCCTCGATGATTTTAGATTAATAACAGCTCTGAACAAGGCAGTTAAACATGCTTTTGATTCGAACGAAAAAATATTTTCAGAAGCTTATCCTGAACTTAAACAGGAGCATGTTAAGTTTTCTAATATATCAAATGATCATCTGGCGGTTATCAGCTATACATCAGGTACCACAGGTTTCTCAAAGGGTGTTATGATAACGCATAACAGCCTGGCATGCAATGTCAGGTATGCGCAAAACAACATGCCGCTTAAGCCGGGAGATCCGCTTGTTTCACTTCTGCCCCTTGCTCATACATACGGCTGTGCATTCGAATTTCTTTTTCCGTTTACATTCGGATGTCATATTACCATTTTAACAAAAGTCCCTTCTCCACAAATTGTTATTCAGGCTTTTAAGGAGATAAAACCCCGACTGATTCTTTCAGCCCCTCTCGTGATAGAAAAGATTTTCAAAAAGCAGGTTTTGCCGGTTATAAACAAGCCTGTTATGAAAATATTACTAGCTGTCCCGGGAGTAAACAAGATGCTTCATAAGAAAATCAGGGAAAAACTGGTTGAGACATTTGGCGGAAGGTTTCATGAAATTGTTGTTGGCGGGGCCCCTTTTAATGCAGACGCCGAGAAATTCTTCAAAAAGATCGGATTCAGATTCACTGTTGGCTATGGCATGACTGAATGCGGTCCGTTGATCAGTTATGCCTCATGGGATACAACCAAACTGGGAGCATCGGGAAGAGCTGTTGATACTCTTGAAGTGACAATCGATTCAGATGATCCCGAAAATATCGTCGGGGAGATCATTCTGAGAGGGGAAAACGTGATGCTGGGATATTACAAGAATGAAAAGGCAACACGGGAAATGATTGATGATGAGGGATGGATGCATACAGGAGATCTGGGTGTTATTGACAAAGAAGGAAATATCTTCATTAAAGGAAGAAGTAAGAGTATGATCCTGGGGCCTTCAGGGAAAAACATATACCCCGAAGAAATTGAAGCGGTTATTAATAATAAAGACTATATCACCGAATCAGTCGTTATATCAGAGGATAATAAGCTCATTGCACTTATATATCCCGATTTTGAAATGATGAAGCGCGATAATATCTCTGAAGAACAACTGATATCCGTTCTGGAAAAAACCAGGAAAGAGGTTAATGAACGCTTGCCCGAATTTATGGCTGTACATAAGTTCAGGATACATAATGAGGAATTTGCAAAGACTCCAAAGAGAAGTATTAAGAGATTTTTATATACCAATGAATAGTGCTATAAACTCCTTAAAGGCCTTGATATTTTAATCGGATTTTACCCCCCCCGGGGGGGTAGGGGGGTATACCGTAAAAGAAAAAAAACAAAAATCAAAAGAGTTTAAATTTATGGATTTGTATGTAGTAATAGTTGCAGGAGGAAGCGGAAAACGAATGGGGGCAGATATCCCCAAACAGTTTCTTAACCTGGCCGGAAGGCCGGTGCTTATGCATACTATTGAAAGATTCAAGTCATTTAACGACGCTATTGAAATAATAACTGTGCTTCCGGAAAACCAGCTGAGATACTGGGTCGATCTGCAGAAAAAGCATTCTTTCGATGTACCGCATACCCTTGTTAAAGGTGGCCTGCACCGGTTCATATCGGTTAAGAACGGACTTAAATTTGTGAATACCCCTTCACTTGTGGCTATTCACGACGGAGTAAGACCCTTTGTAACCGTCGATACTATAAAAAGATGCTTTGAGACCGCCGAAAAACTTGGTAACGCTATCCCGGCAGTCTCTCCCTCTGACTCCCTCAGGATGCTGACAGATAAAGGGAGTATGCCCCTTAACAGGATGCATGTAAAACAGATACAAACACCCCAGGTGTTCAATGCCGAACTGATAAAAAAAGCATACCTTCAGGAATATATTACAGAATTTACCGATGATGCTACGGTCCTCGAAAAGACGGGAGAAAAGATCAATATGGTTGATGGCAACCGCGAAAACATTAAAATTACTAACCCCGAGGACCTTCTTATCTCTTCAGCTTTACTGCCTACGGTTTCCTGATCTGATCTGAAGATGATAAGCGAACACAATAACAGACAGAAACAGACATGTTTGAGAAGAGTGTATTTAATTATAAAGGCCTCGAAGTAAGAGTTTCCGATTATGCAAATGAGGGTATATTAGATATTCTTAATCATGCCGTCCAGGGTTCTGAAGGGGGACTCAGGTTTTCATTGCTGAATATAGCCCCGCGTATATCTGCATATAAGGACCAGATCAGATTTGTATCGCTCTATAAGAAAAATGAGATAGTAGGAACTGTCGGTTCATGCTTCCGTATCTCCGGACAGGGAAATCTTCGTTATCCTTCATCATACCTGAGATATCTTGCTTTTCAGTCAACATACCAGACAGGGGTGAGATGGAGAAAACGACGTAAGGCCATAATAAAACAGGAAAAGGATGATAATTTCAAGGAAAAAACACTGGAAATTTTCAGCAAACCTCATTTGCTTGACCTCGACAACGTTTTCGAAGGCGACAAACATGTGATGTACGCTTTTTTGGAAAGCATGAACGAACGATCAAAAAACCTGGTAAGTCAGGCGGGGTATGAATATATAAGATCATTTCTTACTGTTGTTTTCAGCAGGTTTTCTCCTGAACCCGATCCGCGCGTCACCTTACTGAGCGATGACCAAAAGGGGAAAATGGAATCACTTTTGTTGGAATATTACAGAGAATATTCATTTTTCAGTACAGATTATTCGTTTTTCGGCGACAGATATTACGTATTGAAAGAAGGAGATGAAATACTTGCAGGTGTAAGCGCAATCCCTTCAGTCTATAAGGTTTATGATATCCCGGGAGTATGGGGATGGGTAATGATGAACGTACTGCCTAAAATGCCATTTTTCCGCAGATTGTTCCGCCCGGGAGAATTCAGATTCCTGGTTTTCGATGCAATTTATTGTAAGAAAGGTAACGAAAAAATATTGTCCGACCTTTTCGAATCAGTATGTGCTGCCGAAGGATACCATACCGGACTTACATGGCTCGACGACAGAAGTCTGCTTTACGACAAGATAAGAACCGTTGTAAAGATGGGTGCGTTAAACAGGATGTTAAATGCAAAACCCGGACTGGTTTATACGCGATTCATTAACATTTCTGATAAAGAAAAAGAGGCTTTTTACAACGCCCCTGCATATATTTCGGGATTCGACTTTTCGTGATTGTCATATTATTTTTTCTGTGTAACTGTGTAAGTTCTTCTATAATAGTAAAACAGAGAACATCAAAATATGAGCACCTGGTTTTTATAATGATAATATTAATGAAAATGGGCAGATTAAAAATACATTATTTTCAGCATGTTCCATTTGAAGGACTTGGCAGCACTGAAGAGTGGGCAAAGACAAACAATCATTCTCTCTCTTCAACACAATTATATAATAATAATATAATGCCGGGTATATCGGATTTTGACTGGCTGATAATTATGGGAGGACCAATGAGTGTTCATGATGAACTACAACATCCCTGGCTGATTGAAGAAAAACGATTTATCAGGCAGGCTATTGAGGCCCGAAAAACGGTTCTGGGGATTTGCCTGGGATCCCAGTTGATTTCAGCAGCTCTTGGAGCCAGCGTATATAGAAATACGGAAAAAGAGATAGGCTGGTTTGACATCCAGTTTTCAGCCTATGCTCAAAAGAGCAGTTTATTTTCTCATATGGGGGAGAGCCTTAAAACCTTTCACTGGCATGGGGATACCTTCGATCTTCCTGACAAGGCGATTCTTTTAGCCAGCTCTGCCGGCTGTAAAAATCAGGCCTATATTTATAAAGAAAGAGTTCTGGCTTTACAGTTTCATCCTGAATCAACCTTGCAATCTTTACAGCAAATGATTGAAAACGGGGAAAATGAACTGCGGGCCGGCAAGTATATACAAACTGAAAAGGAGTTGCTATTAAATCAAGCCCTGGCAGAATCAAACAGAAAAGCCCTGTTTACTCTGTTGGACAGATGGGCGGAATAGAAGTCTTTTTATTTTTAAAATTGGAATAAATACCCGGCTGTTACAGTTCCTGCTCCGGTGTTATTGTTCCCGTTAGCATCGTCTTTCTGAATGGGTATGAATCCGTAATTTCCGCCACCTTCTAAAAACAATTTCCCGGAGCCCATATTATAAGCAAAACCTGCAGCCCCCTGTCCGCCAACGTTGAGCCGGTGGACATCCGCGGTAATATTCTCAGTATGAGCAAACGATTGCTGACCGATGGTGGGGAATTGAGCCTGCTGAAGGATTGCATCGATAGGTAAAATTCCTTCACTGTCAATATAAATCGCACTGGTTCCGCTGGTTATATTTTTAGCATTAAGCAATATGCCCAGGTAAGGACCTGCCTGAAGATAAAAGCCTAAACGGGGAGCTAAGCTGAAAGTCAATTTTGCCATTACAGGGATTTCCAGATAATCGAGAATGGCTTCACTCTTAATATCTGCATACATATAGTTATCAGGAGTAACACCAAACAGAGGCAGTGCCTGCCATAATAGTGCCATCTGGGGGTCGAGAGGCAAAGCCTGTAATCCGTATCTTTTGCCTCCCTGGGAGGAATAATTTATTTCAGTTCTGAATCCGAACCTTTTTCCGGTTTGGATTTCGGCAATAATACCGCCATAAAAACCATATCTTGAAACATAGTCCTTGTTCAATGGAGTTGTAATCGATCCTGCTGTCAGGTTGGGTATTCCGAACCCGGCTTTAGCACCGGCATAATACTTAACAGATTGTGCCTCACTAGATAAAATACAACAAATAGTAAAAGCGATTATAAACCAACTTCTCTTCGTTTTCATTTAATCGGGGTTTGGTTAAAATAGTCTTTAAAGCTATAGTTATAAATCAAAGATAAATTGTTTTTTTATTTAATCACGAAATAGCTTAAAAACATGTCTGTAAAATTATTTTTTATGATAAACAAAAAAGCGCATACAGGTATAATGTCTATGTTTGCGCTTTTTATTAAGTGGGTTGTACTGGAGTCGAACCAGTGACCCCTACCCTGTCAAGGTAATGCTCTAAACCAACTGAGCTAACAACCCGGAACCGGCGTAAAAATAGTAAATTTTATTAATTCATTTAATCCGCTGCTCTCAGATTGTAAATTTTGATGTCAATGCCTGGTTATGATAAGACTCCTCCTTTCATCACTTAAAAAGCTCATTGCAGTAATTACCCAACCTGATCACATCTTCGCGATGCTTCAGGTTTAACTTTTCTTTTTTAATATACTGCTTAAGCACTGTTGCTTTATCGGGGAATATTTTAAGGAATTGCTTTTCGGTACTGAACTTTTCCATATTGCCATCCTTCATTACCCAAAATACATTGGCCGGGGTAACTTCAACATTGGATGGGAGATCAATGTTTATAACTTCGCCATACTGATAAACGACATTGGTAAGTTCAAACCTCTGGTATTTTGTGGGTCCTACAGAATGTGACTTTGCTCCATATCCTATATCAGACCCCCTGGCGGTATATGTGCTTCTATGTTGAAGAAAAAAAGGAACCGGGCCAGTTGCCAGGACCTCATAAAAGACTTTGCCTACAGGTACAAATTTCATGTATTCCAGATAAATGGTGTCGATATCCTCCATCCTGGTAGCATACCTGTAGACTCCATTTGTTTCAGTAACCATAATCTGGTCCACAGTATTGTAATTTAGAAATGAAGAAGAACTTTCTCCGCTCTTCAATCTTGCAACACCTTTTACAAAGCGCGGGAATAAAAACTGCGGGAGAGGCTTGTCTGAATTATCCTGAGAAAAAGTATCTGATGATATAATTAAAAGAAACAGGATAACGATACCTGGTTTGAATATATAGTTTGATAACTTCATAACGATTACTTAAAAATTAAATATTTCTACATAATAAAAACAGTTCTCCGGGAATTATAACTCACGTATTTTGATGTTCCTGAACCATACCGGGTATCCATGATCCTGTAATCCAATATAGCCCTCTTTGGAAATACCTTCTTTCCATCCCGGGAAATCCTTGAATTTGCTGTTGGCTACCAGTTTATCCCAGGCAGGAGTCCACATTTCATACTCAACAACCTTCACTCCATTCTGGGTGTGAGTGACCTTCCCGTTTTCAACACGGATAACAATAGTGTTCCATTCACCTGCGGGATGAACAGTTTTAGGATCAGCAGGTAATATATCGTACAACGATCCTGCCAGGTGACTGGGTATTTTATTGTCTGTTGCATCAACATTGTCGAGCACCTGTACCTCAGGTGCAGCATAGTAGATTGCCTGTCCCGGAATTTCCCTTACATCGAAGAAGATCCCTGAGTTGGCCATTTTACTAGCTTTCCAGTCTATTGACAATTCAAAGTTTTTAAATTTATTATCACCGTATACGATATCTCCATTCGCCATCTGGCCGGGTTTTTTCCCTTCCCCGGTAAAGACTTCCATTGCATTGTCATCAATCTTCCAGTTCTTTGGCATTTCAGTACCATTGCACTGACGCCATCCTTTAAAATCCTTTCCATCGAATAGTAAAACCCACCCGTCCTTTTTCTCTTTGGGAGTAAGCGTATTTACAGCCTGGCCAAAGGAGGGAAGCACGATTAGCAATCCGATTATCGATGCTAATAATAAAGAAATCAGTTTTTTCATAATATGATAATTGTAAATTTATGATGCAAATTACTAAAAAAAACAATACCAGTGTTGAGTCTGTCCTTTTTCTACCTCCCAAACCCCCATATGGGGGGCTTATATACAACCATCGCCCTTCGGGGGGCTAATGCTTTTGGTTCCCCTCCTGGGAGGGGTTAGGGGTGGGTTTAGGTTCTTTTGCTTGCCCAAAGAGCGTGTTACTTTCTTTGTCTTGAAGACTTTCTTGTTCATTTGGCTTCGCCGAGCTCGCAGTTGCTGGCGCGGATTTGTAATCCGTGCCTTTTTGTTCTGCTCGGTTCTTTTACTAGCCCAAGGTTTCTTTGTTCATTTTTTGCTCGTCCAAAAAATGAACCAAAAAAGGACGCCGGAAATGACAAATTTTGTCCATCCGTACGCCCGCTACACAAACCCTGCGCGCTACCGGCTGGCCAAAATTTGGCTTCGCCGAGCTCGCGGAAGATCATTAAGGTTTTAATACTTACTTTTCGGCCGCTCGGTTCACACCATTTCCGGGTTGCCCTCGCGCCTAAAGAATTTGCTTAAGTTAATTGCGAAACACCCCCTCTGTCCCGCTGAGCTTTTCCTTCCCTGCAATCAGGCTCCTTCGCTAAAATAGCCCACAGGGCTATTTCTTTACGCTCGGCCCTCCCAGAGGGGGAGAAAATTGAACAAAGAATTTACATTGATGCCAATTTGGACGAACATTTTCCCCCCTTTGGGGGGAATTAAAGGGGGGTTAAAGATCTATTAGAAGAGATTATTATGAGGGGTTGGGGGTGAGTTCATGAGCCTTGGGGGGATTGGGGCGCAGTTCCTTCAACTGACTAAAAAAATAGTCATTATTATTAAAAAATATTTGTGCGACTATAAAAATAGTCATATCTTTGTTGCGAAGGATTGAAAAAAAGGCTGAAGGCAGAAGGCTGGAGGCTGAAGGAAGAATTGTAATATATCCGGATGCCGGATGCCGGTTGCCGGATACCGGAACATTAAATTGTCTAATTTTAAAATTATGCAGCTTACAAAAGCAGAAGAACAGGTGATGCAGATTTTATGGGACATGAAAGAGGGTCTGGTGAAGGATATCCGCGACCACTTTAATGATCCTAAACCTGCACGTAATACTGTCTCCACAGTACTTAGAGTACTTGAGAAAAAAGAATATGTGAGTCATAAAGCTTACGGCAATGTTCATGTATACTTTCCTCTTATATCCAAAAGAGAATACTCTAAGAGCCAGCTTTTTGGTCTTATGGAGGATTATTTTAATAATTCGTTTCCGGCAATGGCATCATTTTTTGCCAGGGAAAAGGACCTGACAATTAAGGAACTGGAAGAATTGATGGAAGACACCAGGAAAGAGTTGAGAAAGAAACAAAAACAAAAGTGATGGGAGCATTTGCCTTGTACTTACTTAAATCAGTAATCTGGATCTCCGGATTCGCCCTGGTATACCTCCTTTTCCTCAGGAATGAAAGATTTTTCCTCATGAACAGGATTTACCTTTTGGCAGGCATTCTGATCTCTTTCTTTTTTCCGTTTGTTTCAGTTCACTATACGGTTGTATTGCCTGTGGTAAGGTCTGTTCAGACTGATAATTTACAGACAGGCCAGATTATGAATACAGGAAGCAGCATTTTTTATGTGGTGAAATCAGCACTGTTTATCTTGTATATATCAGGTGGATTACTGGTATTATCTTATATACTTAAAGAGGGAAGATCAATGCTGAGAGCAATACAAAAATCTGAAGTCATCTCCCTTCATAAAGTAAAACTGATAAAATCAACCAATTATACCTCTGCGTTTTCATTTTTCTCCTATGTGTTTGTCAATCCTTCAATTTCAGACCTTGAGACTAAGGAGATTATAAATCATGAATTGGTACATATCAGCCAGAAGCACTGGTTCGACCTTATGCTTGTTCAGTTACTCTGTATAATGCAATGGTTTAATCCGGTTGTATGGATCTATATCCGGTTCATCAGACAAAACCATGAATATCTTGCCGACGAAGTTGCGCTGCAGCAAACGACCGATCCGGCACTTTACAGGGCAGCTCTTCTAAACCAGATTGTAGGCTCTCCGGTTGTCAGTCTGACAAATTCCTTCAATTATTCACGCAACAAAAAAAGATTTAAAATGATGAAAAATACTATAAGTTCACCCTACAGGAAGATGAAGATTCTTCTTATCCTTCCTGTTTTTGCAATTGTACTTTATTCATTTGCAAAGCCCGACTACAGATATAAATCTATCGATGAAAGCTCAGGGAATATTACTTCCTTACCTGTTTTGCAACAGAAATCTGTTAAAGGGAAGGTCGTTCAGCACGACGGCAAACCTTTACAGGGAGCGACAATCGTTATTAGAGATACCTACCAGGGCACTTCAACAGATTCGAAAGGCAATTTTAATCTTGAAAATGTTCCACCTGACGGATCACTGGTAGTCAGCTACGTGGGATTTAAATCCAAAGTATTAAAACCTGTTTTCTCATCAGATATGACTATAAGTATGGTAAGAGATACCATTAAATATTCCGGTGAAAATATAAGCACTCCGCCGCCGCCCCCGCTACCCCCGCCTCCTCCTCCGGCCAATAAAGGAATAAATTCCGATACACCCCCGCCACCGCCACCGCCACCGCCTCCCGCCAATAAAGGTGTTGATTCCGTTGCACCACCACAGCCGC
Source organism: uncultured Rikenellaceae bacterium (assembly GCA_964446825.1). GTDB lineage: Bacteria > Bacteroidota > Bacteroidia > Bacteroidales > VadinHA17 > LD21. Next base: position 9,680 of record CAYUQR010000059.1, on the reverse strand, counting down.
CTCCACCTCTGGCACGTATTAATATTGTTGGCGACGGACCTCCTCCTTTATATGTGGTGGATGGTATAAAAGTGACACAGGCTGAAGCTGAAAAGATAAATCCCGATGCTATAGCATCAATTTCGGTTCTTAAAAATAAGTCGTCTGTAGATTTTTATGGTGCAAAAGGAAATTCAGGGGTGATTGTGATAACCACTAAGGATGAAGCCTCGAAAATTCCGGATGTCACTCAGGAAAAACCTGATGATAAGAATCCATTCGTTGTGGTAGAAGAAATGCCTGAATTCCCCGGAGGGAAAGATGCCATGGCGTCCTGGATAACTGCGAATCTTAAATATCCTTCTGAAGCTGTCAAAGCTAAAATTGCAGGTAAGGTCCTTGTAAATTTCGAGGTAAGCAGCAAGGGGAAAGTAGAAAATGTACAAGTCATTAAATCGATCAACCCTCTTCTTGATGCTGAAGCAGTAAGGCTTATTAAAAGTATGCCTGACTGGAAACCGGCTATGCAATCCGGCAAGCCTGTCGATGTTCAATTCAGGGTGCCTGTGGAATTTAATCTGAAATAATTGGTTAAGTAAAGAACCATAAATGGATTAAGAACATTAGAACAAACGATCTAAGAATGCAGAATTGTTTTTCACTTCTGATTTCTGCATTCGTTTGTTCATTATTCTTACTTCTTAGCCCCCCCCTGGGGGGGTTGGGGGGTAAAAACGGGGGGGTGGGGGGTACTGGTTAATCCCCATCCCCCTCTTCAACCGGCATGAAAAACGCCGCATGTACCGAAGCCGGACAGGGAGAATCGAGTCCCTTTACTGCTCTCCATATTACTTCGTTGAAGTCAGCATCATTTACCCTGTCTTCTTTGGCGAAATTGAACGTCTCACTTTTCTTTTGCCATTTATTCTCGGCAATGTTCTTTTCATTCAGATCGACAAGGCATGGCCTGACTTCAAAGGAAGGATGATCGGGAGTATCATTGAAACATCTCCACAAGGGTACTGCAGGGGCATCATACTGTGTCATGGGAGGGAGCCCCAGTATCAGCTCAATGGTACGAAGCATCGATGATGTTGTATAGGCAGTATGATCAACAAAGTTCTTTTTAATAAATCCACCTGCCAGATAAGCAGTACTACGGTGTGCATCAACATGATCAGGACCATTCTGCGCATCATCTTCAACTATTATTATAAGGCTTTCTTTCCAGATACGACTGTGACTAAGGTAATCAACAAATAATCCTACTGCAAGATCATTATCTGCCACCTGGGCAAAGGGAGTCGGTCTTCCGAGACGCAACCCCTGTGTATGATCATTTCCAAATCTGATTGTATTCAGCTGAGGCAGGGCATCAGTTGCAAGAAGGGAATCAAAATCGCGCTTCCATTGCCTGAAACGGATCGTATCCCTTACCTGCAGATCCCATGCTGTATATGACTTGCAGTAATGATCTTTCAGGACAGCTATATTGGGTTTTTTATAACCTATAAATTCAGCGTATGAACGGTAACTGACACCATTGCGTTTACAGTTATCCCATAGAAAACCATTCTTATTGTTGGCAATTTCCCTTTCTCCTTCACCGGGGTACGACCCTCCTCTTCCTCCATAGCTTGTGGGCCAGTTCTTTTCAAGGTAATCGGTAGCATAGGCTCCCATGGTCCAGTTATGACCATCGGCACTTACTTCCCCGTCAACGTAAAAATTATCAAGCAATACGAATTCCCTTGCAAGTGCGTGCTGGTTAGGCGTTATTTTTTCACCGAAAAGGACAAGACTGGTATCCCCGTTGCCTTCCGGCATATCACCCAGCACCTGGTCGTAGGTGCGGTTTTCCTTTATGATATAAAAAATATATTTTATCGGGGAAGGATCACCAACTTTCCGGGGTATCGGATTACCTTCCATACCCTCTGAAACCATCTCTTTGTTTTTATCGTAAGGAGTGTTATCATATACAACTTTTGAATACACAGATAGTTCTTTATTGTCAGGTGTATCAATAATACTTAGTGTTCCTAAAAACAAGCCGCCGATATACTGTTCTTTTATTTTCTGAACTTTCCCGTTTCCCTGGAATATAACCTCTTCTCCTCTTCGCATAGGATTTGGTCCGTATGGATTGGCCTTTGACGATAATCCCTTTCCGCTGCTTACCAGTATCTTGTTTTTTACAACCCTTACACATGTGGGATACCAGCCGGTGGGTATAAACCCTCTGCTTTTTGCTGATCCCGGCGTATTGACATCAAATACCGAAAGACAATTATTATCGGCATTGGCAATATAGAGTGTCTTCTCATCACTACTCAGGGCCACACCGTTCGTTGTGGATCCGGTGCGTGAATAGGGATACAATGCAGCATTAAGTGTTTCAATAACCTTCATCTGCCTGGTATCGATCACCGATACGCTGTTATCATTGGCATTGGCCACATACAGGAACCAGCCGTCCCTGGTAATGCACAGATCGTTGGGATTATCACCGACAGAAATTGTACCGGTTATTTTCCCAAGTCCGGTATCAAACAATACAATCCTGTCACAACCCCAGCAGGAAATATAGAGTGTTTTATGATCAGGAGAAAGGATACATGTGTATCCTTCACCCCCGAGCTTATACTGTGAAACTATCTTCTTTGATTTTGTGTCGATAACATACAGGGAGTTGTTTTCTTTTGTAACAGCATAGAGTCTGTTTTTAGAATCATCCAGGGCGATACCTGCAACAGAGATCTTTACGGGCCATGGTTTTCCGATTACGATAGAATCATACACCGAAAAATGATTATTATTGACAGCATAACGCACTATCATATTGTCATTTCCTCCTGATGTGTACAGGTATTTACCATCATCTGAAAATGTAAGACCCAGCCACGATTTGCGGATGATTATTGAATCGGTAATTGCTTCATGGTCAATATCAATAAGCTGAATTGTCTGAACACTCTCTCCGTTGTTAGTAACAGCTGCAAGCTTTCCCGAAGGAGAAATGGCAATATTCAGGGGCAGGTCCCCGAGAGGCAGTAATTTGCCGACAGGGGTCAGCTTCCATCCGTTTGGAAGACTAACGCGATGTAATTCTAAATCTAGTAAGGTCTGCGCCTGTATATTTACAGATAAGACCAGAAGAATAAACACAAAGACAATTCTGACTTTTCTCATTGATAAATGGAATTTCATTATAAAAACTATCTCCTTTTTAAATCATCTGGTTTTAAAGTGATCAGATGGCCTATTGGTTTACCATTTCGGTAGGTGATGACCCTGAGCGAAACGGGACCATCAGGAAGCACAAATGGAGCGGAATATTTTGGCGACATGCTGTCGGGCATGGTATCGTCAATTGTATAGTAAATATCCAGTCCGGGTGCTTCTGATGCCATCTCAACAGTCATCTTTCCGTCTTTCTTGCTCACATCAATTATAGCATCGTAAATGGAGTATGCATGATTTATCCCGGCAATATCTGCGCGCTCAAACTGCTTTTCAGCACGCATTATAAAGTCGGGCCAGTTCTTTTTCTCCTGGGGTGACCAGAAATCTTCAGCCAGGGCCCAGCCACGCGGCCATGTCATATATTCTGCATGACGAAATATTGGTATCTGTTCGGTCCACAGGTTTCCCTGGCCGCCAAGAATATACTTTGGATCCACTCCCTCGGGAACAGGATTGAAACTGTAACATTTCTCCATGCGTAACCCTGAATAGAGAGGAGGTTCAACAGTTTCTTCTCCCTGCTGGTAATCGAGATATGCAAAGGTAGTCGGTGTCATAACAACATCATGCCCCATCTTTGCTGCCTGTATGCCGCCTTTGATACCCCTCCAGCTCATTACTGTGGCTTCGGGAGCCAGTCCGCCCTCAAGAATTTCATCCCAGCCTATCAGCTTTTTCCCTTTGCTTTTCAGGATCGTTTCCACACGTTTCATAAAATATGACTGCAGTTCTTCAGGGCTCTTCATATTCATCTTTTTCATCAGAGCCTGGCACCCGGCATCTTTTGTCCAGAATCCCTTATAACATTCATCTCCCCCTACATGGATATACGGATTTGGAAATAATGCAGCCAGTTCGGTAAAGACCTTATCGAGGAATTCATAAACTTTTTCATCCGACGGATTAAGCGTGTTGTCTATTCGCATCTTGAATGTACCGTCATCAAACCATTCCGAGAAAGAAGAACCCGGATTGACTTTTGTGGCAGTATCTTTGGTACAGCTTAATTCAGGATATGATGCAATTGCAGCCATGCTGTGTCCAGGTACATCTATTTCCGGTACAATAGTAACATGACGGTCCTGTGCGTAACGAATGATCTCTTTAATATCTTCCTGTGTATAGAATCCTCCGTCTGTAGCAGGTTCCCCTGGTTTTGGCTGAGCCCGTTCTCCGAAATGCCCTGCACGGTGTACACGCCAGGCACCAACGGAAGTAAGTTTTGGTAATGATTTGATCTCAACGCGCCAGCCGTTATCATCGGTCAGGTGCCAGTGAAATGTATTGAATTTATACCTTGAGATCTGGTCGATATATTGTTCAACTTCTTCCTTAGTAAAGAAATTACGGCTTACATCGAGCATTATTCCTCTCCATCCGAAACGCGGATAATCAGTTATATTAACAGCCGGTATTGTCCAGGCTGTCTTTACCGGCGATTTACTCTCGATTTCTTTTGGCAGGATCTGCAAAAGTGTCTGCATGCCATAAAATAAACCAGCCGGATCATTCGCCGTTATGGTCACTCCCTGAGGGCCGGATATCAGGGTATAGCCCTCTTTTCCGATTTGTGCAACAGGAACCTTGTTCAGGTTAAACTGTATTGCGCCGGAACTGTTTTGTTGTGCTTTAAATGAATAGCCGGTAGCTGTATTAAGCTTTGCGGCAAGCATTTCAGCCGTTGGACGGGCTGCCTGGCTGTCAAAGCCTATAGTTGTGGCACCGGTTAATACGTAGTCGCCTGCCGATTGTTGAATCTGAACAGGCTGGGGGATCAGGTTAAGCTCCTGATTTTGTCCGAATGTCCGCGTCACAGCGAAGATCAGGACGAGAAGAATTAGTTTTTTCATGACAACGATTTATTAAAGTCTAAACGTAATATTTTATAATTATGAATGAACTGGTCTTGTTTTGTTACGTCTTGTTTTCAAAACTTTCAGAACCTCTCTTTTGATTCTGACAACTACTTTCCCTGAAATTTTAATCGGTTCCCCGTCGATATGGAACCTTGTTTCGTCAGTCTCAATAACTATCTCTTTATCGGTTGTAATATGAATAACATATTTTGATTTGTTTATTCTTTTGGTGAAAAGTCTGATGATGAATAACGGACCGAGTATCTTTGGAAAAGGTTTAATAAGCACAAGGTTAATGATCCCGTCATTTGGTCGGGCTTCCGGAGCAATAAATGCGTAATTTCCGAATTGTCGCGTATTGGCTATGGTCAGTACAAATAATTTATCAGATAAAATTTCTTCTCCGTCGCACTTTATGTTTACATGAAACGGACGTAGACGCAAAAAGGTCTTCAGGGTGAGCCAAACGTAGGGGACAAAACCACGCAATTTCAGTGTACTGAAAGAATGGGCCACAAAACTGTCGAGGCCTATGCCTGCAACATTAAGGCATAATTTATCATTTACCTCAATAACATCTATATCAACAGTATCAGCCCTTTTAATATCTGAAAGAAGCGATCGCAGGTTCAGTTTAAATCCAAATTCTTTTGCAAAGCCGTTACCCGAACCAAGTGGCAATACTCCAAGTATCTTTTCCCCGCCGACAAGCTTCGTAGCTACAGTGTGGACTGTACCGTCGCCTCCGGCTGCAATGAAAATATCATGGTTATCAAGGTTTTCCTGGATAAGCACACCCGTCTCATCAATATTAAGCGACTTTAAGCAGGTCAGGTCCTTTTTGCGGCGCTGCAGTTCCTTTGATAAGATGAAGTTAACCGGCTGCATCCCGGCATCTGGATTAAGGATAAAAAGGGCTTTATTTTTTTGTGAAAAAGACATCTGGAAAAACAAAAATACAAGGTAAAAATACTAAAAATAGATTATCCGGCAGGAGGATATTGTTCAATAAGACGATTTTGATGTTTTACAGCTTTGATGAATTGCCTCAGTGTCATGGGTTTAAAACCTCTTGCCCTGTTAAGTGCCCCTATCCTGAAGAGTAATTTATACGATTTAAAGAATTCACGGTATAATTTAAACAGTGATACATTCGGATCCCATGCCTGTATTGCTTCTGCTCCTGCTCCGTTAATTTCAATTATTGAAAAATTCTCTCCTTTCATCAGGAGATCAATAGATTCAAACCTTACATCAAAACGGCCAAAATAAAACTCGGGCATACTTTTCGCAATCATGTCAAACCGGCTAATCAGCTCAGGCGTAATAAGGTGTGTCGCATCACGATATAATCCTCCTACTCTCAGGCTTCCGATGAATGACAAACGGATCAATTCTCCCTCCTGGGGCACCTGGTCGAGATCTTCATTTCTGAACCCCACATGTTCCGATCTGCCTCCAAGATAAAAATGTGCCCTTAATTTTGTACGTTCGTCTGTCTGGATAAGCTCTTTCAGAGTAGATTTCCCGTCACCTCTTACAAAGGGGAAATACCGCAATGTTATTGAAACAACACGACCTTCAGGTTCGCCCGGGATCCTTACATAGAATACTCCGGCTTCTCCGTCGTGAGGCACCGGACGCTGAAAAACTATATATTCGTTTTCAGGGAATGTCTGAATATACTTTAAAAGATGAACCCTGTCTTCCACGAGCCGAACCCCGTAACCATTCCAGCCAATATCGGGTTTGGCAACTATCGGAAATTCAAGCCCCTTTTCTTTCATCAGCGAGAGGGCTTTTTCAATATCCTCTTCAGCTGCTGCTTCAGTCCGCTGCATCGATACAAATTCTGCGATCCATTTTTGTTGTTCATCGCCAACCTGCTTCATCACAGACGCTTTCGATTCACCCATGAAACCACCTGTTTCTATCATCGGGTTCGATGCCGAGGGAAGGGTAAGACTATGGTAGCGGATGGAAAGCATAAAATAATAAAGACCTACAGGGATATATAATATGCTGTTTGGTATATGTTCTGCGATGGATACGGTTTTTTTAAGATCATCAAGAGAAGGCATCCCCTGAAATTTCTTTTTAAGGGCAGGGATATATTTTTTAAATACAGAAAGGAAGGAGGGAGGAAGATCTCCCATAGCAAGCTCCGTTTTCTTTGTCCACATCGATTTAAAGGAATTTCTTACGGCAAAACCGACTATTATCAGTAGCAGTACAACCCATGCCCAGTAACCAAGATGATCAAGAACAAGGTCACCGAAAAGTATTACCAGTGTAAGCACAATGGAAGAATATATGGCCCCGGCAAGTATTGAAACTGTGGCGAAACGCATTATAGGGATGCGAAACCATCCGCACGCAACAAAAGTAGGAAACAATAAACCCGGAGTTATCCGGCACAGGACCAGAACTCTGACAAGATGTGCTTCAAGCCAGAGCCCTACCCGTTCAACTTTCGGCCCTATTATCTTTGTGCGCAGCCACTTATTATTCTGCGCCAGACGGCCCAGCCCGTAAATGAGCAGGTCTCCGGAAACAATTCCAAGATAAACACTTACAAAAGCCATCCATATGGGTAGATGACGTTCAACGGTCGAGAAGCCAGCAGCTATTATCGCAGCATCTTCATGAATAAATGTCATGAAGTATATTATTACACAATGTTCGAGCCAAATAAGATGTTCCGGACTAAGCATCAAATCAAATTTGAAATACAGATCTCTTAAAGTCTTTTTCTAAAGACCATAAAAGTAAGAGCATTTATTTGAAATGAATCTTAATACGTGAAAAAAATCAATTTTATGCAACCTATTTTCCTAAAGCTACTCCATGAAAGGGTATTTAAAATCAGTATCGGGAATAAGAGTTTCCTTTATTGTCCGCGGACTTACCCACCTTATCAGGTTCAGATGGCTCCCGGCCTTGTCGTTGGTGCCGGAGCCCCTGGCACCGCCAAATGGCTGTTGTCCCACCATTGCACCGGTTGGTTTATCATTTATATAGAAGTTGCCTGCTGCATATCGCAACACTCTGCATGCTTTTATCATTGCATATTTGTCATTGCTGAAGATAGCTCCGGTAAGACCATAAGGAGATGTTTCATCACAAAGAGTAAGAGTCTCTTCAAAACGGTCATCATCATAAAGATATATTGTCATAACCGGACCAAAGATCTCCTCTTCCATTGTGAAATAATGAGGGTTTTCAGTAACTATCACAGTCGGTTCAATAAAATACCCTGAGGTTTTATCTCCTTTTCCACCTGCTATTATCTTAGCTTCACCCGATGCTTTCACCTTATCGATATATGCCATAACTCTGTCGTACGATATCTCATCAATTACTGCGTTTACAAAATTCCTGAAGTCGGTAACATCACCAATCTTAATTTCTGATATCATCCTCAGCATTTGTTTCCTGGTTTCATCCCAGATCGACTTTGGGATATAAGCTCTTGATGCGGCGGAACATTTTTGTCCCTGGTACTCAAAGGAACCTCTAACTATTGCAGTAGCAAGTTCTAAGGTATTGGCCGATTTATGAGCAAAGATAAAGTCCTTGCCTCCTGTTTCGCCAACAATTTTGGGATATGATTTGTAGGTTGTAAGATTATCAGAGACCTGCTTCCAGAGGGTGTTTAATGTTGTATTTGATCCGGTAAAATGTATCCCGGCAAGGTCCCTGTGTTTAAGTACGACACTGCTTATCAGGGAACCGGAGCCCGGGATAAAATTAATTACTCCTGCAGGCAGCCCGGCTTCTTCCAGTATCTTCATAAGATAATAATTTGAGAGAAGCGAAGTTGTTGCAGGTTTCCATACCGTGGTGTTTCCCATAAGGACAACACTTGTATTCAGATTTGATGCTATTGCAGTGAAATTAAAAGGAGTTACGGTAAATATAAAACCTTCAAGCGGCCTGTATTCCAGCCGGTTTATTGTCTCATTCTCCGACAGCGGCTGTTCCACATAGATTAATGAAGCAAAATGGATGTTGAATCGAAGGTAATCTGCAACTTCGCAGGCAGCATCAATCTCTGCCTGCAGTACATTTTTACCCTGCCCCAGCATAGTGGCTGCATTGATCTTCGACCTGTATTTCTTCGAGATAAGCTCGGCTGCTTTTGCCATTATTGCCGCTCTTTCCATCCAGGCCAGGTTCATCCATTCACACTTGGCGTCAAGAGCCGCTTGTATTGCAAGCGAAACCTCCTTTTCAGTTGCCATGTGGTAAGTGGCAAGAACATGCTGGTGATCGGTGGGCATTACAACCTTTCCGGTCTTTCCCGTTCGTATCTCTTTCCCCCCTATTATAAGAGGGATATCTATAACCTGGTTTTTCTGTAATGTTAATTCTTTTTCCAGCAACTCACGTTCCGGGCTGCCGGGTTTATAGGTTAAAACCTGTTCATTTTTTGGTTCCCTGAAATTGTATATTGCATTGTTCATCTTAAATTTCCTTAGATTTTATTTCTACAGATATCTGCGATACCTCGCTGGCGCCGATTTGTAATCGGTGCCTCCTCGCTGGTGCCTGTTTATAATCTAAGCTAAAACTGTAACCGGTACGGATTTTTAAATC
>CAYUQR010000058.1:0-21805 GCA_964446825.1 uncultured Rikenellaceae bacterium | reverse complement strand
CCCAGCAATTCTTTCACTTTAGCAGAGATCTCCCTGCCGTCAGCCTTTCCTGCCAGCTCTTTCGTGGCAACACCCATCACTTTTCCCATATCAGAAGGTGATTTTGCTCCAACCCGGGAAATAATTTCCTTAAGCACTTTCAGCAGCTCCTCATCATTCATTTTTGCAGGCAGGTATTTCTCAAGAACATCTGCTTCGACTATCTCCTTTTCATACAGGTCGGGGCGATTCTGCTCCTTGTAAATAGCTGCGGATTCCCTTCTCTGTTTAACAAGTTTCTGTATGATCCTGAGTTCTTCCTCACTGGAAAGAACAGAATCTGCGCCTTTTTCTGCGCGGGCAAGGACAAATGCTGTTTTTGCAGCTCTTATTGCCTCAAGGGCTGTTTTATCCTTTGCTTTCATAGCAGTTATCAGGTCTGCGGCAATTTTCACGGAAAGTGACATGATATGAGTTTTAAATTATTCAATAGAAGTTAATAATATCGATATAAAGATAAAGGGTCAGAAGTTAATAATAAAAATTTATCCTTTAATACGAGTTGGGATGTTAATAGTTGTTAAAAGGTTTTTTATAAACAGTGCAAAGTCCTACTTTTGAGGTTTTATAATATAACAGGATATTTTTACATAGAACAGGACAGGACCAGATAATGAAAAGGACACTTATATTTACCGGTATTGGAATTGGATTTGCTTTCATAATTTTATTTGTCTTCAATAAAATTGTATCGAAGAAAAACTCTCCTGATTCTTTTGCGACAGTTAAAAAAGGAGAATTTGAGATAGCAATATCTGCAACCGGTGAATTAATTGCTGAAAATTCAATAGATATTAATGGTCCGGATTTTTCTAGTAGAAGATTTGTCAGGTCGAGGAGCATAAGGATACAGGATCTTATACCTGAAGGAACAGTAGTCAGAAAGGGCGATTATATTGCCACACTTGACAGGAGTGAGCTGGATAACAGTCTGAAAGATCAGACGGAGCAACTTGTAACTCTTTACACCAACCTTGAAATGAAAAAACTTGACACTGCTGTGGTTCAGAGTTCATTACGAGATGATATCAAAAACCAGGAGTTCATAGTTTCAGAAGCTGCCATGACACTCAGGAACTCAAAATACGAAGCTCCCCCGATTATAAGACAGGCAGAAATTACCCTTGATAAATCAAAGCGTGTGCTTGAACAGAAGCGCAGGATCTATAATCTGAATGTAGCACAGAATAAGACGGATATAGCAAATCAGGAGCTTTTCATTTCAAGGATAGAAAGAAGGGCGGAAGACCTGAAAGAGATACTGGCAGGGTTTACCATTACAGCCCCTGACCGGGGAATGGTTATCTATAAAAGAGAGTGGAACGGAACCAAAAGGAAGGTTGGATCATCGATAAATCCTTTCGACAGGGTGGTGGCTACCCTTCCCGATCTCACTTCGATGATCTCCAGAACCTATGTCAATGAGATTGACGAAAGTAAAATCAAACCCGGACAAAAAGTAAATATAACAATAGATGCTTTTCCGACAAAATCCTTTACCGGATCTGTTCTTAATGTTGCAAACATTGGTGAAATACTTTCAAACAGCAACGATAAGGTGTTTGAGGTACGGATTAAGGTAAACGAATCGGATCCTTTACTCAGGCCTTCAATGACAACCGGAAACAAAATTATAATGAAGCTGGTACCTGACGCAGTATATATTCCTACGGAATGTGTGCATGCCGGACTTGACAGCATACCTTTTGTATATACTAAAAACCGAAAGAAACAGATAGTTCTCCTTGGTCAGGCTAACGAAAAGAATATCATTGTTGAGAAGGGGCTGTCTCCCGGAACAAAGGTTTATCTTAATAATCCGGAAAACATTGAAAAATTCAAACTGGCAGGCGAGGAACTGATACCGGTTATAAAGGAGAGAATTGAGGCCAGGATGGCTGAGGCAGAAAAACACACCGGTAAAGTCAGGAAAGATATTTAGACAGGTTCAACATGAATCGTCACGCTGAGGTTCTCGTAGTTTTGTGTCAGTTCATTTTCAATCTTGTCACAATATTTATGTGCATCGCCAACGGACTCATCTTCAGGCATTTCCACATGGATGTCTATAAATCTGTAGTTACCGGCCACACGAGTCCTGAGATCATGGTATCTCACTTCAAGGTGTTTTAATATTTTCTCGAGTTCAACAATCTCATCTTCAGCCCAGGCTGTGTCGAGTAAAGGTGTAAAGGCTCTCCTGAGCAATTGAAATGCTTCAATGACAATAAACAGGGCCACGAGGATAGCTATTACCGGGTCAAACCATTTAATACCTGTAATAATGATAAGACCAAGACCAGCGGCCACACCCAGTGAAGTATAAACATCTGTCTTAAGATGAAGAGCGTCAGCTTCCAGGGCGACCGATTTTGTCTCTCGGGCCACTTTATATAACCTTGCTGAAACAAAAGCATTTACGATAGCTGATACCAGCATTACAATAGACCCGAGGAGAATCGAATCGAGCTCAATTTTATCTCCCAGAAGTTTTTTTGCTGCCTCAACAATGATCCATACAGCAGCAATAAATATAAGCAGTGCTTCTATAACCCCTGATATATTTTCTATTTTTCCATGTCCGTAAGGATGTCTCGAATCGGGCGGGTTGTCAGATATCCTCACTGAAAAAAAAGCTATGACAGCAGCAATGAGATCCATCGATGAATGTATAGCTTCCGAAAGAATGCTTACCGATCCGCTGATAAGTCCGACAACCAGCTTCATCAATATGAGCAGAGTATTAGATATTATTGACAGGCGGGCTATACTGACTTTGGCATTCATGAGGCTATCGCTGTGTTTCAGGAATACTCAAATATAATTAGAAAATATATAGAAGCAAAGATAAACAGCAAAGAAAATTGGACTGACTATTAAATAGTTATCAGTTTATAATTTCTCTTACCAAGCCCTATTTTAGCTCCATGGTCAAGGCCTGATTGCCAGTAAGTATCGGGATGTGCTTTCTCAAATTTATCCTCTCCATGCATGTCGGTCAATGAATGATTGTCGCAGATTCTGCTGCCCGGGAGTGCCGGAGCAGCTTTTACCAGGTCAGCAGAAGCCTGGTCGAGAGCAACCGGATCAAAAGAGGCTGCAATACCGATATCAGGAACAAGAGGATAATCATTGAAGCCCCAGCAGTCGCAATCGGGTGAGACATTCATGATAAAATTAATATGAAATGATGGTTTATCTCTGACCACAGCCAGGGCATATTCTGCGATCCTCCTGTTAACTGTCTCGGAAGATTTTTGCCATACAACCCTTGCTGAATCATACTGGCATACTGCAACACACTGACCGCAACCGACACATTTTTCATAATCAATATGCGCTATTTTGTCTTTCCCCACTTTAACTGCATCGTGGGCACAATATTTTTCACATATTTTGCATCCCGTACAGTTTTCTTCAAATATTTCAGGAGATGATCCGGAATGAAGGAATAATTTGCCACCCACCGAAGCACAACCCATACCGATGTTTTTCAAAGCACCTCCGAATCCTGTTATTTCATGTCCCTTGAAATGGTTCATTGAGATGAACACATCAGCATCGGCAATGGCGCTTCCAATTTTTGCAGTGGTACAGTATTCCATATTCATTTCTATCTCACGGAACTCGGTACCTCTTATCCCATCGCCAATAATAACCGGGCAATCTACCGACATGGGGTTATAGCCATTCTCAAAGGCAGCTTCAATATGTGAGGGAGCATTTGATCGTCTGCCAAAATAAAGGGTATTGCAATCGGTGAGGAAAGGTATCGCCTCTTTTGCTTTCAGCAATTTAACAATTCGTGCTGCAAAATTTGGCCTCAGATAGGCAAGGTTTCCAGGTTCCCCGAAATGGATTTTTATTGCTGTTAGCTTTTTCTGGAAATCGATTTTTTCAATGCCTGCTTTCAAAACAAGCGCATCAAGCTTTCTAAACAGATTTTGTGATGGTTTTGCCCTCAGGTTAGTAAAATAGACTAAGGATGCTGACATATTTTAAATTATTTCTAAACAGATAATATTTTGGCTAATTCTACCATGCTGTGGTTAACATCTTTATGAAGCTTAACTGCTCTGCGGAAAGGGACAAGTGTAATTTCATCATCCATTATTCCAACCATAACACTCTTCTGATCGTCAAGCAATGCTTCCACTGCAGCATAACCAAGACGGCTTGCATTCACCCTGTCTATTGCCGATGGGGATCCACCACGCTGAAGGTGTCCCAGAACGGATACTCTTATGTCATGATCAGGAAAATCGTGTTTTACTCTTTCCGCTATCGCAAAAGCACCTCCTCCTTCGTCACCTTCCGCTACTATAATCAGGCTGCTTGATTTTTTACGTGAATTTCCCGGCTCCAGTATTTTTTTTAGATCGCTTTCCTCATCTTTTAATTCAGGAATGATTATTGCTTCTGCTCCAGTGGCAATTCCGCTGTAAAGTGCAATGAATCCGGCCTCGGCACCCATCACTTCAACAAAAAACATCCTGTTATGAGCACTTGCTGTATCCCTTATTTTGTCAACAGCCTCGACAACAGTATTAAGTGCTGTATCATAACCGATAGTATAGTCAGTTCCGTATATATCATTATCAATTGTACCTGGTATACCAACAAAAGGAATATCATGTTCCTCATTGAACAGCCTGGCCCCCGTAAAAGAGCCATCCCCGCCAATCACTACCACTCCGTCAATCTGTGCACTCCTAAGGTTATTATAAGCTTTCAGCCTACCCTCCGGAGTCTTGAATTCTTCGCATCTGGCAGTTTTCAGTATTGTGCCTCCTCTTTGTATTATATCACTAACACTTGATGCCTCTAATGGTATGAAATCTGAATTGATCATGCCAGAATAGCCCTGCCTGATACCCATTACCTCTAATCCGTTATAAACGGCACTTCTGGTTACACTTCGAATTGCTGCATTCATTCCGGGGGCATCTCCACCTGAAGTAAGCACCCCTATCCTTTTGATTTTTCCCATAAATATTTAGAATAATTAAGGGTACAAAGGTAATATAATTATTTTGCTCCACAAGAGATGGAACTTACCCGTTTTCAGATATTTGAAACGATATCCCTGATGTTTTCAATAAGCCATTTGGGAGTTGATGTTGCCCCGCATATACCTACAGAGCTTTTGCCCTTAAACCACGCTTTGTCTATTTCTTCAGGCGAGGAGACGAAATGTGTATCAGGATTGACATTTTTGCAAACTGAATAGAGCATTCTGCCGTTTGAACTTTCCTTTCCACTGACGAAAATTACTGTATCGTGTTGTCTGGCAAATACTTTAAGGTGAGGTTCCCTGTTCGAGACCTGTCCGCATATTGTTTTATTAATAACCAGATTTTTATCAGGATCGGCTATACTTTTTTCCATCATCCTGGAACGAAGTAAATCAATCAGAATACGAAACTCTTTAACACTCATGGTGGTCTGGGAGAAAAGATAAACTGGCCGTGTTACATCAACCTTCTTTAAATCGTCAGGTCCGGATACCAGGATCGCATCATCTTCAATCTGTCCCTGCAATCCTATTACCTCCGCATGACCTGCTTTCCCAAATATGACTACCTGTCCGTTCCCTTCCCTGGTTTTAATCCATGTATTCTTTATCTTGGATTGCAACCGTTTTACGATAGGGCAGGTAGCCTCTATAATAGTAATATTATTCTCTTCGGCAATTTTATATGTATCAGGCGGTTCACCATGAGCCCTTATCAGCACCTTGCAATCTCTCAGTGTCCTGAAAGTATCGTGATCAATTGAAATAAGTCCCATTGACGACAAGCGCTCCACCTCTTTATCGTTATGGACAATAGGGCCCAGTGAAAAAACTTTTTCACCTCTCAGAAGAGCTTTTTCGGCTATCTCAACTGCATTCTGAACGCCAAAACAAAATCCCGATTTCTGGTCCGTTTCAACTACCATTTATCTTATTTTCAATCGTCTGCTTTATCCATAACATTTGCTCGGATACAGTCATCCTGCTGTTATCCAGAATTATGGCATCATCGGCTCTCCTGAGAGGACTGATATCCCTGTTTTCGTCGGCAATGTCGCGGGCAATAATGTTACTTTTTATTTCTTCAAAATCAACTGTCATACCTGATCCCTTTAGCTCATCATACCTTCTTTTCGCCCGTATATCAACAGAAGCAGTCATAAAGATTTTAATATCTGCATCGGGAAATACCACGGTACCAATATCCCTGCCATCCATCACAATTCCCCTGGCTGCGCCTATCTGCCTCTGTAACTCAACCATCCTTGCACGTACTTCAGGAATCTGACTTATCCTGCTTACATGTGAAGTCACCTCCATGCTCCGGATCTCTTTTTCTACATTCACTGAGTTAAGAAAGGTCTCATATTCAGTAAGATCAGGATTATATACAAAGTCAATATGAATATTCTCCAGTTCGGACAATATAGCAGGAATGTTAAGGTATCCTTCACTAATAAAATTCCTCCTGATGCAATAGAGTGTTACAGCACGGTACATAGCCCCACTGTCGATATAAATATAATTGAGTTCTTTTGCAATGGATTTTGCGAAAGTGCTTTTCCCGCACGATGAGTAACCGTCAATTGCTATTATAAGTCTTTTATCCATTCAGGTGCCCTGTGTTTATTTCAATTACGATATTTTTTATAGATATTATCGAGCCTGAGTATCAGCGATACGTTTGTTGAAGAACCTGCAAGGTGGTAAGTGGCTCTGCCAAACTCAATATCCAGCAATGATGTATTTATACCAAACCCCCATGAAAATCCCACAGCAGACACTTTTGAATCTATTGCTAACTCTCTTCTCCTCTGATAGTTGTATCCGGCACTGAGATAAAAATTCTTGCCAGGTATCAGTTCAACACCCAATACTGCATGTCGAAACAGATTTTCTGCAAAATCGGATGATCCGGAAGTAGAAGACCCGGAAGCAGAAGACCCGGAAGTTGCAGGATCAGTGTACTGGTATGTGAGATCAAATTTCTCAAGATGCCTTATGGTAAGAGAAAAGCGGAAAGGTGCATGAGCCAGCCTCTGCGTGATCCCTCCCTGTATCTCGAACGGCAGGTTCTCCCGTGGCTCCCCGGCATAAGTTGTGACCTGGTACCCCAGGTTCTTAATCACCAGTCCGGCTGAAAACAGATTGCTCCGGTTGTGATAGGAGGCTCCAATGTCAAACGCAAACCCGAATGATGTATATTTTTCAAGGTGCGACAGTACGGGCTTAAAATTTATACCTGCAGTGAAAAGGGAATCTATTTCACGCGAGTAGATCATTGAAAAAGCATATTCGGCAGCACTGAAGTTGCCGGTTATTATTCCTGAAGCATCAGTTTCTGTGAAAGATCCGTAGTTAAGATAGGTGAGACCGAGAGCAAAATTCCCTGTTGCAGGCAAGGACCTGGAATACATGGCAAGACCGTAATTTATTCCGGCGAAATAGTTAACATAGTTTAAAGCCAGGCTGTTATTCATTCCCTGATTCAATAAGGCAGGGTTATGATATGCAAGGTTAAGATCATTTCCCTGCAGGGATACATTTGTTCCCCCCAGGGAAGCTACAAGTCCTGAATGTGTAAGATTCAGAAATTCATATACATTGTCGCCTCCGGTTTGTGAAAATGAAGACGGAATTAAAATAATTAATAAAAGAAAAGTAAGGATCTTATTTCTCATAACTGTCAATCCATGCCAAAGATAACATGAATTATTTAAACGGGTACCTGGTGTAATTTAGTATTAAAGAACAGAATCCAGGCAATTGATGAATATCAGGCCGTTTTCCCTGTCAGTAACATGGCTTCGTCGATGATCTTTTTAGAACCATTGATCTGCGACATGAACAGTCCGGCAATAACGATAGCCATACCGACAATGTTCTGTAAAGTAAGCTTTTCACCCAGGATTATAAACGAAAAAAGAGCGGTAAATACCGGAATAATATTGGAAAAAACGTTTGCCCTGGTTATACCCATATGCCTTACTGAGTAGGCAAAAAGTATGAAAGCGCCGCACGATGCAAAAACAGCAAGTTCTATTATTGGTCTGAACATATTAAATGTGAAAGGCGTGGCAATGAAATGATTAAAATCGAGGATCAGGAAAAGCGGCAGGAACAGGACAGCTCCTATTACGTTTTGAACGTTAACAATATAAACAGGACTGTAGTTTCCAACCAGTTTGCTGAGCGTAAGATTGTAACCGACTGCAGAGATAACTGCCAGGCACAAAAAACCTAATCCTTTAATATTGAAAGATATAGTTCCATCTCTGTTCAGGATAAAAACCAGCACCCCGATAAATGAAAGGACTATCCCGGCATAATTGATAAATTTCAGTCTTTCCCTGAAAATCAACCAGGCTCCTATGGTAGCAACTACCGGTATGGTGGATATGAATACCGAACATACAGTGGCTGAAACATATGTGAGCCCAAAGCTCTCGCCCAGGAAATAAAAAAATGGTTCAAATAATGCCAGCATAAGGAATAGTTTTCTGTCAGGTTTCTGTATCTTCATGAATCTCTTTGTGAAAAAAAGGTAGCCTGTAAGAAGAATAGCAGACAAAACAAGCCTGATGAATACAATTGTCAGGGCATAAAACGTAAGGTTAGCCTCTTTGAACCATATGAATGAGAATGACCAGAAGATCATTGCCAGCATTACCGAAACATATGTTTTGATTTTGTTGCTCAATGCTTTATCTTTTTATTATTTTACATTTTACGGCGTGCGAATTTAAATTTAATATTTCTAATTTTTATGTAGTTGAAGAAAAAACCTGGTTGCTATAAGATTTGATTTCCGAAGCATTTCGACCAAATCATTTAATATAAATAATATGGTCCAATAATGTACAGATATTTAATCAGATAAGAAATAAATATATTTCGAATACATGATGATATTGATGTTTTTCAGATTTGATTGTGAATCATAAATTACTATATTTGCCGCCTCAAAGGGTTAAAAATATAAAGTTTATTTGATTAACCTGATCAGGATAAGTTAAATAACTAATATCAAAGTTTAGATGAAAATTCTGGTTTGTATCAGTAACGTACCCGACACGACGACAAAGATCAAGTTTGCCGAAGGCAATGCCTCAATTGACACAAATGGCATTCAGTGGGTCATTAATCCGTGGGACGAATTATCGCTAACGCGTGCTCTTGAACTTAAGGATGACACGGCCAGCGGAGTAAAATCTGTAACCGTTATTCATGTCGGACCTGTTGCTTCTGAGCCGACAATACGCAAAGCCCTGGCTATCGGCGCAGATGACGCTATCAGAGTCAATGCTGACTCAGCTGATGCCTGGTTTGTCGCAGCCCAGATTGCTGAGGTGGTTAAAAAAGATAAGTTTGATATCATTCTGTGTGGTATTGAATCGAGCGATTACAATGGTTCGACGGTAGGAGGAATGATTGCCGAATTTCTTGAAATTCCATCGGTATCAGCTGTTTCCGGTATTAAATTTGAAAACGGACAGCCAGTTATGACACGTGAGATTGACGGAGGAAAAGAGGTGGTTACTGTTCCTGTACCTTTCGTGGCTATTGTTCAGAAAGGGATAGCCAAAGAACCACGCATCGCTGCTATGAGAGGGATAATGATGGCAAGAACCAAACCCGTAAAACTAGTTGAACCGGTTGCCGCAGATTCCCTTACACAAATCGTGGAATTGGAAAAGCCGGCACCCCGTGCTGCCTGTAAATACATAGATTCAGATAACGCTGCACAGCTTATTGAACTCTTGCAGAATGAAGCTAAAGTTATCTGATAATAAGTTAATAAACAGTAAATAAAAATGATATGTCAGTATTAGTATATACCGAGAATTGGGACGGAAAATTCAAGAAACTTTCATTTGAACTTGTTTCCTATGCAGCCGGAGTTGCTAAAATGACCGGAACAAATGTCACAGCTGTTTCAGTTGGAAAAGTTGATGGGACCGAATTGAAAAAACTGGGAAATTATGGTGCCGGGAAAATAATAAGCATTAGCAATGACCACCTTAATATTCTTGATAATCAGGCTTATACAAACGTTATTTCAGAGGTGGCAAAGAAAGAAAATGCATCCGTTATTGTAATTTCAAACAATAATACCGGGAAAGCAATTGCTCCCCGTTTATCTGTGCGGCTGAAAGCTGGTGTAGGTTCGGGTGTTAGTAAACTGCCTCTCAGCCTGAACCCGTTCACAGTTTATAAAAGAACTTATTCAGGAAATGCATTTGCTCATCTTGTCATCAAATCGGATATTAAGATTCTGACACTCGCTCAGAATTCATTTGACCTGGTCGAAACGGCTAATAATGCAACAATTGAAACTCAGAATATAACCGTTGACAGTTCATTGCTGAAAACAACAGTTAAAGATATTCAGAAACAGACAGGAAAGATATTACTGACAGATGCCGATATTGTAGTTTCAGGCGGAAGAGGTATGAAGTCTCCGGATAACTGGCCTCCGCTGGTGGAACTGGCCGCATTACTGGGCGGTGCAACAGCATGCTCACGTCCGGTGTCTGATGAAGGCTGGAGACCTCACGAAGAACATACAGGACAAACAGGGAAGATAATTGCTCCTAATCTTTATATAGCTGTCGGCATTTCCGGTGCAACACAGCACCTGGCTGGTATCAGTTCATCCAAATACATTGTTGCTATCAATACCGATAAAGATGCACCTATATTTGAGTCAGCACAATATGGCATTGTTGGCGATGCAATGAAGGTCCTCCCAAAACTTGTCGAAGCTGTTAAATCGCGAAAATAACATTGTGGTAGGGACGTTGCATGCAATGTCCCTGCAACAAAAACAGAATTTAATCAGTCAACCATGACAAAACAGATAGTATTTGCAATAGCCCTTTTGATTACTATTGGAGTATTTTCTTATACTATTGGCAGGATTATAAGATTTTTCAGGTTTACACGACCGGCCTTTCCTTTAAAAGATTGGGGCAGAAGAATAAATGTAATGTTCTCTGTTGCTTTCGGGCAGACAAAGATCTTCCGCCGGCCTGTAATTGGCATGTTTCATGCTCTTGTATTCTGGGGGTTCTGCGTTATTATTTTCGGTAGTATCGAAATGGTGATTGACGGGCTGTCCGGTTCAGAGAGGGTTTTACAGTTTCTCGGGCCGGTCTATAATATTATTATGGCATCGGGAGATATATTTGCTCTCCTTGTTGCTATATCTATTATTGTATTTCTCAGTCGCAGGATCTTCTTTCATATAAAGAGATTTGAAGGTATCGAGATGAAAAAAATATCGCACATCGATGCTAATATTGCACTCACGATTATTCTCCTGCTGATGGTATCGCTACTGTCTATGAATATCGGGTATGTTAATTATAAGACTGTCACGGGTGGCACCATCGTCGGACTGTATCCTGTAAGCGCAATTCTTGCTCCTTTGTTCAGTGGCGGTCTGGCAGAAAATTACAGGCTAATGTACGAAGCTTCATGGTGGACTCATATACTGCTGATCTTTCTCTTTGCCAATATACTTCCGTATTCAAAACATTTCCATGTATTCATGTCAGTTCCCAACGTCTTTTTGTCGCGACTTGACCCGCTTGGTAAACTGCCCAACATGGACAGCATAACGAGGGAAGTAAAATTGATGCTCGACCCGAATACTGCTTTCGCTGCTGCGGCACCCGATACCCCGGTTGAAAGGTTTGGCGTTAAAGATGCAGAAGATGCTTCCTGGAAAAACTATTTCGATTCACTGGCATGTACCGAGTGTGGAAGGTGTACTTCTGTATGCCCTGCGAATATAACGGGAAAGAAGCTCTCGCCCAGGAAAGTGATGATGGACCTGCGGGCGAGGATGAAAGAAAAGGGTCCCCTGATGGTCAGGAACGGAAGGGATTTCAACGATAACCGTTCCCTGTTGAGGGATTATATTTCGGAAGAAGAGCTCTGGGCCTGCACTACCTGCAATGCCTGTGCAAAAGAGTGCCCGATAAATATAAATCATCCCACATTGATTGTGGATATGCGAAGATACCTGGTTATGGAAGAAGCATCGGCTCCCGGGGAACTTAAGACCGTTTTTAATAATATAGAAAATAACGGAGCTCCATGGCAGTATTCTGCGGAAGACAGGCTGTACTGGGCTAAAGATCTGGAGATCAATATTAACTAAAAAGAACTTACACAGAGTTACGCTGAGGAGACACAGAGCTCCACAGAGAATGAACTAAAGAGCAAAAACTGATTATGGAAACCCGTAAGATTGAAGTACCTGTAATTGCCGATCTCTTTGCGAGAGGAGAAAAACCTGAGTATCTCTTTTGGGTAGGTTGTGCAGGAGCTTTTGATGACAGATACAGGAAAGTTGTAAGAGCATTTGCAAAGATACTTGCTTATCTGGATGTAAGTTATGCGGTGCTGGGGAAGGAAGAGACTTGTACGGGTGATCCGGCAAGACGTGCCGGAAATGAAATGCTATACCAGATGCAGGCTCTGCAGGTAATAGAGATTTTAAAGATGTATGAGGTAAAAAAGATCATTACAATTTGTCCTCATTGTTTCAATATCTTCAAAAATGAATATCCTGATCTGGGCGGGAAATATGAAGTAATAAATTACCTCCAGTTCTTAAACCTTTATATTGAAGAAGGCAAGTTAAAAATTGATTCGCGATCGCTGGAAAACATTTCTGTCACTTATCATGATCCATGCTACCTGGGAAGGGCAAATGATATTTATGAAGAGCCACGTCGTATTTTGAAAAAGCTGACAGGCAATCTGGTAGAGATGCACAGGAACAAAAGTTTTGCTTTATGTTGCGGTGCCGGGGGAGGTCAGATGTTTAAAGAGGCAGAAAAGGGAGATAAAGAGATTTTTATTGAGAGAACGGAAGATGCCCTGAGGACTGAAGCTAAAATAATTGCGACTGCCTGTCCGTTCTGTATGACGATGCTCACTGACGGACTTAAGTACAAAAACATGGAAGAAGAAATAAAAAATCTCGATATTGCAGAATTAATTGCACAGTCGCTGAAAATTTAGATTAATCCAAATATTAAACTGACAATAATGGAAAACAGCAAACTCTTGAAAAGCGGTGAATTTCTCGTAACCGAAGTTGATGCAAAAGATATTTTCATTCCTGAAGAATTCAACGAGGAACAGAAGATGATAGCACAGACATGCAGTGACTTTCTGGAAGCTGAAGTTTACCCCAATCTTGAACAGGTGGAAAAAGGCGACAGGGATCTGATGAAGTCTATCCTTAAGAAATCAGGAGAACTTGGATTAATGGGAATCTCAATTCCGGAAGAATTTGGTGGATTTGGACAATCATTTGTAACACAAATGCTTGTAGCTGAAACTACAGGGGCTGGCTACTCATTCTCTGTAGCTTATATGGCACATTGTGGAATTGGTACTATGCCTATAATGTACTATGGGAATAAAGATCAAAGGGAGCGTTATGTTTCCAGGCTGGCAACGGGTGAACTTATCGGGGCTTATTGTTTAACTGAACCGGGTGCAGGCAGTGATGCAAACTCCGGGAAGACAAACGCCAGACTTAGTGAGGATGGTAAGTATTATATTCTTAACGGTCAGAAGATGTGGATCACCAATGCCGGATTTGCCGACTCGCTGGTTGTTTTTGCAAAAATAGATAACGACAGGGTGCTTAGTGCCTTTATAGTTGAAAGTAAATACCCCGGAGTTGTAATAGGTCCGGATGAGCACAAAATGGGTATAAAAGGATCATCTACTGCGCAGATCTATTTTAACGACGTAAACGTTCCGGTTGAGAATTTGCTGGGCAGGAGAGGAGAGGGTTTCAGGATAGCTCTCAGCATACTTCATATGGGACGGCTGAAACTTGGAGCCAATGTAATCGGAGCTGCCAAGAAAGCTATTAACGATTCAGTTAAATATGCCAATGAAAGAAAACAATTCGGAGTGCTCATTTCAACTTTTGGAGCTATCAAGCATAAAATGGCACAACAGGTTATCCGTCTGTTTGCTTCTGAATCAGCTGTATACAGGGTAAGCAACGATGTAGATACTCTTATGAAGAAGCTGACTGTCGACTGCGGCGATTATGGAAGAGCTTCGATAGAGTCTATCGGCCATTATGCTGTTGAGGCAGCCATTCTTAAAGTTGTTGGGTCTGAAATGCTTGATTTTATTGCAGATGAGGCAGTTCAAATACATGGTGGCATGGGCTATTCAGCGGAAATGGCAGTGGAAAGAGGTTACCGCGATTCGAGGATCAACAGGATATTCGAAGGCACCAATGAGATCAACAGGCTGCTTGTTGTCGACACTGCCATGAAACGTGCTAAGAAGGGTGAATTTGATCTTTTCGGGAAAGCTGAAAAGCTATATGAAGGATTAAGTAATATCACGGATGAGAAAAAATCAGGAGAAAGCTATTTCGGGGAGAAAACAAGGTATATTAAAAATTTCAAAAAAGTAATCCTGCTCTGTATCCATGGAGCGGTGAAACGTTTTGAAAAAACCCTGATCAACGAACAGGAGGTTCTTAATAATATTGCGGAGATGATGATGGAAACGTATGTTTCTGAATCGTTGGCATTAAGGGTGGAAAAGATGGAGTCAATGAAGGGGAATGTATCTCTTTATAAGGATATGCTCGATGTGAACCTGTTCGACACTGCCGATATGGTAAGAAAATCAGCTCTTGAGGCTATAGGTTCATTTTCTGCCCCCGATTCTTGTGCATCCCTTATTAAAGCTGTTGAAAACCTTACCCGGGTAGAATGTATAAATGTTAAAGATGCAAGACGCAGAATAGCTGATAAACTTATTGAAGACAACGCTTATAAATTCTGACCTCACTTTGCTTTTCCAGGTTTAGAGTCATCTACCTGAATAAATATTATCAATTGCTGTCCGGCCATTGTCATGATCAAATGGTTGAATCACAAATAGTTCAACCATAGAAAGATTCATTATCGGTAATTATTTTGTTTCCAGTTATTATCAATAAATTCCGAAGAAAATATATATCAACAGGGCAAGTGATATAGATCAATATTTAACATGATAAAGAGCATGGAATAATTTTCAAATTTGTACCATATAATTTACTATTGGTGAGGATAATCAGATATATTTGTGAATAAATTAACAATGATATAAATATGAATCAGAAATTTAATATGAAAAGACAGATTCTGGTTGCCATGGTTTTAATGGCAATAATAACCGGAATTTCTTCATGTGAAAAGTACAGTTTTATGCCACCGGTCATAAATCCGATTGATACTATTCACTTTGAAACTGATATACAGCCAATCTTTAATGCAAATTGTATCACCTGCCATAACACATTAAGGTCGCCTGATCTGAGGGAAGGTAAATCATACGATGCGCTTACGACAGGAGGATATGTTAACCAGCCAGGAGAGACGAGCATACTGTATACGCAGATGAATAAATCTGATCATACGGCCAGGTCAACCGATGCCGATAAACAAAAAGTTCTCATCTGGATTAACCAGGGAGCCTTGGATAATTAATAATAACCAAACCTGATAATACATATTGATATGAAAAAGATTTTAATCCTTTTAACTTTATCATTATTCCTTTCTTCACTGTCGGCACAGGATGCGACTAAAACGGAAGAAGGATCCACCCCGGTACGTTTTACTTTCGGAACAAATATGCTCATTGATAATCAAACGGTTGAAACGCCTTACAAAGGGGGGCTTCAAATGCAGATTCAGCACCGGTTCAGCCAGATTGAAACGTATCATGATCTGTATGGCATCTATGGTTCGGCAAATACACGGATTGGTCTTAATTATGGAATCACCGACAGGTTAATGGTTGGCGCAGGAACAACAAAAGATTATAAGCTCCAGGATATTCAGTGGAAATATCTTATACTTCCGCAGACTGAAGATAATAAAATGCCAGTTTCATTGTCATATTATGGAAATATAGTGTTTGACCTGCGATCGAGTGATAATTTCGGACCGGAAGCAAGTTTTAAGGATATCCACAGGATATCGTATTTTACTCAACTAATTGTGGCCCGCAAGTTCACTGAGAAAATTTCAGCTCAGATTGCTCCTTCGTTATTTTATTTCAATTCTGTACCTGTAAACAGCGACAATAGAGGGTACAAAAACCTGAATTTTGGAATATCAGCTGGTGCCCGTGCCAACTTGTTTGGTAGTCACTCCCTGATACTGGAATATGACAGACTACTTACAAAACAGGAAACCGAAAAACAGCCAAAGCCAAATTTTGGGATTGGCTGGGAAATAAATACGGCTACCCATACTTTCCAGGTTTTTGTGGCCCAGCATAATCAGATCATCAATCAGGTAGGACTACTTTATAATACGAGTGATAAGTTCCTTGTTGGATTCAATATAACTGTAAGGTTTTAATAAAGAAATAATTAATCAGGAATGAATTATTTTAAATTCCGGATCATTTTCCTGTTCACATTAACCTCTTTTTGTTCATTGACATATGCCGGACTCTTCGGGTCAGGGGAAAAGGCGGCGGTTCAGGATTCAACAGCCTTTGTTTCCCCTTTTGAGGCCGATAACCAGAGATGTTTCAAATGCCACGGTCAGGCTTTATATGAGTACACTAATGAAACACTTGGAAGACAGGTACGGGACATCATGTGTTCCGAGAGGATTATTAATAAGGATGAGTTCTACAGGTCGAATCATAAAAGCTTTAGTTGCACCGACTGCCATTCTGAAGAGTACACGAAATTTCCTCATGCAGGGGAACTGAGAATGGAACAAATGTATAACTGTATCGATTGTCACGGAGGAGACGAGCGATTTGCTCAATATCATTTTGAGGAGATTGAAGCGGAATATAAGAAAAGTGTTCACTTCAAGCTGGAAAAGGATGGATTCTCATGCTGGAAATGCCATAATCCTCATTTTTACAGAATAAGTGTAAGAAATAATGATAATCTAAAGGAAACTATTGCATATGATAATGCAATTTGCCTGAATTGTCATTCCAACTTCAATAATTTTCAGCTGCTGACAGACAGGAAAGAGATCAATATTATTCAGAAGCATGACTGGTTACCTAACCAAACTGCTCATTTTGCCAATGTCAGATGTATTGAATGTCATACTCAACTCAATAATAAGGTTCCGGTATCTCATTTGATCAAACCAAAAGAAGAGGCTGTAAGACTTTGCAATGACTGCCATTCTCAGAATTCACTTCTGATGGCTTCGCTTTATAAATTTGAGTCCAGGGAAAAACGTCGTAACGGTTTCTTCAACGGAATAATATTAAACGAATCGTACGTAATTGGTGCAAACAGGAATGAGTATCTTTTCCTATTAAGCATTATTATATTTATGGGAGTTTTTGGTATTATAATTATTCATATTTTCTTCAGGATCAGAAATAACAGTAAAAATTATTAAAGGAGATCACAATGTATCTTTACCCAAAATGGATAAGAATCTGGCATGTTTTTAACGCTGTGTTGTTTATTATTCTGATTATAACCGGCATAAGTATGCAGTATACCGGGAAAGATAATCCTGAATATATGATAGGTTTTGCCAAAGCTGTTAGATGGCATAACTTTGCTGCTATATTACTTATTATTAATTATATAGCTTTTGTTACCGGCAATCGTTTCACTAAGAATGGCCGCTATTATAAAATTGATAAGAAAAACTGTCTTTCTGATCTTTTAAAACAACTTCGATACTATTCTTTCGGGATGTTCAAAGGGGAAAAACACCCTTTCCCGGTAACTGAAGAACGCAAATTCAATCCCTTGCAGAAGTTCAGCTATGTTCTGGCGATGTATGTGGCTTTACCTTTGCTGATAATATCGGGTCTTGGTTTGCTTTTCCCGGAGATTACAATCAACAGGTTTCTGGGAGTGAGCGGACTTATTTATACCGATATCCTGCATATAACAATGGGTTTCTTTTTATCAATATTCATGTTAATACATATATATACATGTACATTAGGTGCCAAACCCACATCGCTTTTCTGGGGAATGATTACGGGTTATCACCGATCTGAGTAAAACCTGATATAAATAATATGATGAAAGAGACGGAAGATAATGAAAGCAAAAGGTCATCGAGACGAAATTTCATTAAGAAAGTCGGCGCAGGAGTAGGGGCCGTCTCTATTGCAGGCATTGCAGGCACATCGGTTATTGGGGGGGGCCGTTTAAAATCTGGTGAAAAGGTCAAATTGCTTTCACCTGATGGTAAGCTGGTGGAAGTAGATAAAGATGACATACAACCTGCAAAAGAGGCTGTTGCTGAACTTAAAGCAGAAGCGAAAAAAGGATTACCCAACAGGAAATTTGTTATGGTGATTGATCTTGCAAAATGCAAAAATGCGAGAAGATGTGTTGAGGCCTGCCAGGAAGGACATCTTCTTCCAAAAGATCATGAATGGATGAAGATTTTCCTATTACAGGATGATCATGATACTTCCAGATACTGGTTCCCTCGTCCCTGTTTTCATTGCGATAAACCCATGTGTGTGAGTGTTTGCCCGGTAGGGGCAACATATAAGAGGGATGATGGCATTGTTCTTATAGACAATCAGAGATGTATCGGATGTAAATTCTGTATGACAGGCTGCCCTTATTCGGTAAGAGTGTTTAACTGGCAGGATCCTGAAGTTAAGGTTCCTGAGGGATATGAATATGACCCTGAACTTGCAGTACCACAGGTGGAGGGTACCGTTGGGAAGTGCATATTCTGTGCCGATAAATTGCGTAAAGATGAACTTCCGCGCTGCGTATCGGCCTGCCCTATGGGTGTCCTTTATTTTGGAGATATCCTTGAAGATACGGTGACCAATGGAGAGGAGACTGTGCGATTCAGCAAGATGATGACCGACAGGGCAGGATACCGTTATCGTGAAGACCTGGGTACTCTGCCAAGCGTATTCTACCTTCCTCCCGTGCAACGATTATTCCCTGTTGAAAGAGGACTTGAGGATCTTCCTGATTCCATACGACTGAGATATAAAAATGCCGGACCAAGGTAATTAATCGTCCAATTCGAATATTATGATGACAGAAAAAAAATTACTCGAGGATCTGACACCTGAAATTGAGTCAACAGGACTCAAATGGTACCTGACTTTTGCAGCCTTCTTTATTGTTTTCTGCGTCGGCATATATGGACTTATTCAGCAGATAGATAAGGGACATATTGTAACAGGTATGCGCGATAATGTTGTATGGGGTCTTTATATTGTTAACTTCATCTTTTTCATGGGATTAAGTTATGCCGGAGCTCTCATTTCCGGGGTACTGCACCTGTTCCATACAGGATGGCGGAAGTCCGTTATTCGCCTGGCAGAACTTATTACTGTAATTTCACTGGTGATAGGCCCCTTCTTTATCTTTTTCTGTATCGGACGACTCGACAGACTTCCGTTTCTTGTTATGTATCCTCGTATACAGTCGCCGATAACCTGGGACGTTATTGCTATCAGCACCGACCTAATTGGATGTTTTATGTTTCTCTATCTCTCTTTTATTGAGGACTTTGCAATTCTTCGCGATTACAGGGAACTTAATGTCCCACCATGGAAGCATAAACTATACAAGGCACTTTCACTTGGCTATACGGGAAATGAGAAACAAAAGAAAATATTGAAAGATGCAAAGAACGTGATGGCAGCAATGATAATTGCCATCGCAATTATAGTATACTCAGTGCTGGCCTGGATCTTCGGTGTTACTCTTCAGCCTGGCTGGCATTCAACTATTTTCGGACCTTACTTTGTTATTGCAGCTGTCTTTTCAGGAACTGGTTTACTTATTATATTAATGTGGATCTTCAGGAAAATTTACCACCTGGAGGAATATATAACCAAGAGACATTTTGTCAATGTTGGTGTTCTGCTTACAATAATTGCTGCTTTTTACGGATACTTTACCTTCAGTGATTACCTGACAAAATGGTATGGTTCGATCAAGATGGATTCCCTGCTGATTGATAAGTTGTTCTCTGATTATTATTCCCTGTTTATTTTCGCAAACTATGTCGGAATTCTTATTCCGTGCATAATAATAGCATTTCCTAAATTCCGTACAATACCAAATATTACAATTGCCGCTGTCATTGCAGTAACCGCTCTTTGGGTGAACCGTTATATCATAGTAATCCCGACCCTTGAAACGCCATTTCTTCCTATACAGGATATACGGCCTGCCTGGATAAAGTATTCTCCTACCTGGGTAGAATGGTCACTGACGTTTGCAGGAATCTCGGTATATGGGATGCTGTTTATGTTGGTCTCTAAAATTGCGCCAATAATTTCGATATCGGAGATGAAAGAAAAGGATCAGATTGAGATTTTGAAGTAAAGCAGATCAGTTATTATGAAAACATTAATATCACGGACATTAATACTATTATCATTACTGACTATTGCTTCATTTTACTCTTTTTCGCAGGAAAGCACTAAGATCAGCCCGTATGTTCAGTTGCAGTATTTCAAGGATAACAACGATAATTCTTCTTTGAAAACTACTCTCACTTATTCAAAAAACAGGATGGAGATCCCTCTGGAAGGGATGAAAATTATTTTTTATTCCGGGAATGAAAAGAAAAACAAGATTGCGGAAGCTGTCACCGATGAAAAAGGTGTTGCTGTATGCGATTTGAAAGAAAAATCAGATTTTTCTTCAGATGCAACCGGTCAGTGGTCTTTCAGTACTGATTTTGAGGGGAATGATACCATTGAATCAGGTTCGGCAGAATTATCTATACGCGATGTAATTCTGAAGATGGACCTCGCTGAGGTAGATAGTGTAAAGACTATAACCCTGAATGCAGAGAAGATTGAGAACGGCATAGAGGTACCTGCATCAGGCGAGATGCTGACTGTTTATGTTCCGCGAATGTTCAGTCTGTTGCCTATCGGAGACGTAACACTTGATGATTCGGGCAATGGATCTCTTGAATTTCCTGCTGATCTTCCGGGCGATAACGAGGGAAACATTAACATTATTGCAAGGTTTGAGGAGCATCCTGAATTCGGTAATGTTGAAAAGACAGCCACTTTAAAATGGGGTGTGCCATCGTCATATACAGTTCCCAAAGGTCACCGGGCGCTATGGACAAAAGTAGCTCCCCTTTGGATGATCTACACCCTTTCCATTCTTCTGACAGGAGTCTGGGGCCACTACCTCTTTGCATTAATCAGTCTTATCAGGATAAGAAGAAACGCAAAAAAGGATGAATCCAGTGATCTCCGGAACATTTGAAAAATTTTTTGCACGATAATTGTATACTATAATTATAAATTAAAACGAAGAATTATGAAAACTGTTAAATTGCTATTATTAAGCTCGGCTGTATTATTATTAAGCGCCTCTTTGTCAGCACAGACAAAGCCCTGGGTTGTTCCTGCTAATTTTAAGTCGATGAAGAATCCGGTTGCCCAGGGTGATGCAAGCACAAAAGCCGGCATGGCTCTATACCTGAAAAACTGCGCATCGTGTCATGGCAAGGCAGGTCTTGGCGACGGTGTAAAGGCAAGAATGCTGAAAGATTTCCCAGGTGATTTTTCAAAGGCTGATTTCCAGAACCAGACTGATGGAGAACATTTCTATAAAACAAAAACCGGAAGAGGTGAAATGCCTAAGTATGAAGGGAAATTAGCAGATAATGATATCTGGAATATCGTTAACTACATGAGAACATTTAAGAAATAAATTTTTATAAATTATTAAGATAAAAAAAG
>CAYUQR010000057.1:15645-21979 GCA_964446825.1 uncultured Rikenellaceae bacterium | reverse complement strand
ATACATGCCTATAGGGATGTACATCATCCTTATAGGCACGTTCTTTACCCGGCTGTGTTCACCATTAGTTTTGATCCTGTCAAATCAAAATTAAAAAGATGAAAACGAAAGCCGCTAATTCAGAAGTATCATTTCAGAACCTGCACCAGGACCTTATTGATGATTGCAGAAAAGGTGACCAGAAAGCACAGTTTCAGATTTACAAACTGTACTACAAAGCTATGTTTAACACCAGTCTTAGAATTGTACGCGATACAATGGAGGCTGAAGACATTATGCAGGAAGCTTTCCTGTCAGCCTTTGAAAAAATAGGAACATATTCAGGAACAGTTAGTTTTGGAGCATGGCTTAAGAAAATTGTGGAAAATCGGTCGTTTGATTACCTTCGAAAAAAGAACGGGTTGATATTTGAAGATATTAATTCCTTTCAGGCATTAGAAGATAACTGTCAGGACACTGTTTCTTCTGATGAAGTTCCTGAATTCAGAATTAATAAAATAATGGAAATTCTTAAACTTCTCCCGGAAGGATGCCGGAAGATATTTTCCCTTTATCATTTTGAAGGGTACGACCATGAAGAGATCGGCGAAATACTGACAATCTCAAGCAGCTCATCACGTTCGCAATACTCCAGGGCCAGGAACAGGATCAAAACCGAATTTCAAAATAGCACAAAACAGGTTATCTGATAAAAAATAGAAAAAGACACCTCCTGTTATCATCTCTGATCTGAAAAAATACTAATTTTACATTCCGGTGATGGAGTTCGCCATTAATCGCCTTCAAAAGCTGATAACTCCTGTTTATTGTTTTATTAAAGAGTTATTTATATTCAAAGAATTTCAATATTAATTAATCCGGATTATCATGAAAATTATTAAAGTATCTGCTATGGAGATCCTCGATTCAAGAGGAAACCCGACAGTTGAAGCAAACGTAACATTGGAAGATGGAACAAAAGCAAGGGCAATGGTGCCCAGTGGTGCATCTACAGGTGAAAGGGAAGCCACTGAATTAAGAGACGGAGATAAAAAAAGATATGGGGGTAAAGGTGTATTAAAAGCAGTTGAAAATGTAAATAAAATCATTGCAAAGGAAGTTGAGGGGAAAACTATAACAAGCCAACGGGAACTGGATTATATGATGATAGAGCTTGATGGAACAAATAATAAATCGAAACTCGGGGCAAATGCTATTCTTTCTGTTTCAATGGCCTATGCCCGTGCTGAAGCAGAGAGTGCCGGCATACCACTGTATCAGTATCTGGGAGGCGCTAATGCTCATTTGTTGCCGGTTCCCTGCCTGAATATAATCAATGGAGGCAAACATGCTGATAACAACGTTGATTTCCAGGAATTTATGATTGCTCCTCATGGTGCACCGTCATTTACGGAAGCTATTCGTATGGGAGTGGAGGTATTCCATACACTGAAATCGGTTTTAAAAGGCAAGGGCTATAGCACCGGCGTAGGTGATGAAGGAGGTTTTGCGCCTGATTTGAAATCGAATGATGAAGCCATAGAGGTAATTCTTGAAGCAATCAATAAAGCCGGATACAAACCGGGAACTGAAGTAAGTATTTGTCTTGACCCTGCCGCCAGTGAACTCTGGGAAGATGGCAAATATAAGCTTTTCAAAAGCACCGGGAAATTTCTTACCAGCGATGAGATGGTGAAACTGTGGGAAAACTGGGTTAACCAATACCCGATCGTTCTTCTCGAAGACGGATTAGCTGAAAATGACTGGCCGGGATGGCAAAACCTGACCAAAACAATTGGCAATAAAATAGAGATTGTAGGAGACGATCTTTTCTGTACAAATAAACAAATACTGGCAGAAGGTATTGCGAAAGGAGTTGCAAACTCGGTATTGATAAAACTAAACCAGATAGGTACTGTAACGGAAACTCTTGAGACAATAGAACTAGCATATAAGAATAAATATAATGCATTTGTCTCCCACCGCAGCGGAGAAACATGTGATAGCTTCATTGCTGATCTTACGGTTGCGGTAAATGCCGGTCATCTGAAAACAGGAAGCGGATGCCGTGGCGAAAGAATTGAAAAATTCAACCAGTTGATGCGAATCGAACACGAACTTGGGAAATATGCAAAATTCCCCGGTAAAACAGCATTTAAGAACGCCTGATTAAAGAAAATAAAAAATGATTGCTGTTACTATGAGGACTATCAGACTGGAAAGACTCCTGGTAGTTCTCTTTGTCATGTCTTTTATTTCCTGTAGCAGGGGAAATAAACAATTGGGGTACAATGAAATGCACCGGCCACAATATCATTTTTCACCTCCCGAGAAATGGATGAATGATCCTAATGGCCTGGTTTTCTACGAAGGGGAATATCATCTTTTTTACCAGTATTATCCCGACAGCACTGTGTGGGGACCTATGCACTGGGGTCATGCTGTAAGCACCGACCTGGTGCACTGGGACAATCTTCCGGTTGCCCTTTATCCTGATACACTTGGCTATATCTTTTCAGGCAGTGCTGTAATCGACTGGAAAAACAAATCGGGATTGCAGTCTGTCAATTATCCACCCATAATTGCAATTTTTACACAGCACTCTGAACAAAGACTTAAAAAGGGAAGGAATGATTTTCAAAATCAGAGTATTGCATTCAGTAATGACAAAGGGCGGACTTTTGAGAAATACGGCCATAATCCCGTAATAGCAAATCCCGGTGAAAAAGATTTCAGAGATCCCAAAGTAATCCGGGACGATAGTATCAAAAAATGGATAATGGTCCTGGCTGCCGGACAAAAAGTTGAATTTTTCAGTTCATCAAATCTTTTAAACTGGAAATATTTAAGTGAATTCGGAAGTGAATCAGGGGCCCATGGAGGCGTATGGGAATGTCCCGATCTGTTTCCTATGAAAACAGGCGATACGGTAAAATGGGTTTTGCTTGTAAGTGTAAATCCAGGCGCTCCGAACGGGGGATCCGGCACCCAGTATTTTGTTGGTAACTTTAATGGTACGGAATTCATAAATGATAATCCAAAAGAAACAACATTATGGTTAGATTATGGGCCGGATGATTATGCCGGTGTTACGTGGTCAGATATTCCTGCTGCCGACGGGAGAAGGCTATTTTTAGGATGGATGAACAACTGGGCTTACGCGCAAACAGTACCTACAGTAAGGTGGCGAAGCGCTATGACATTGCCAAGAAGCCTGGAGTTGAAAGCTTCAGGTGGTGGTCTCAGAGTATGCTCAAATCCCGTAGATGAACTTAAGGAACTTCGGACAGCCGAACATAATATAACATTTAAAGCCGATTCAGCAATAAATATAACTGGGTTGAATGAATTTATTTTAAATGCTGATTTAGCAGATAGTACATCGGAAGACTTTGGTCTGGTGTTTTCAAACAGCCTCAACGAAAAACTGATTGCAGGTTTCAATAGCAGGCAAAATCAATTTTATATCGACAGAAGGAGGGCTGGAGAAACAACTTTTTCCCCCTCCTTCGCAAGCGTCCATTTTGCACCACGAAGTGCTGAAGATAGTGTTCTTAATATGCATTTATATCTCGATTATTCTTCTTTGGAAATATTTGCAGACGAAGGATCCGTTGCAATGACAGAAACATTTTTCCCTCACGAAAACTTTAACAGGGTTTCTTTTTTTCAAAAAAAAGGTAATGTGAAAATTAAAAACTGTGTCATTTTTGATATCAAATCAATCTGGCAGGAGTAAACTTAAGAAGGGTACCGGGAACTCTGTAAAAAATATAAGAGTATGAAAGATTTCATATGTGATATGTAAAATATTACCAAAAACATACATATGATAAGAAAACCCACTATCATCCTTCTTGTATTATTTTCCACTGCTTTGGAACTGTCTGCCCAGAAAATTAATACAGACAGACCTGATCAGACTGAAGCGCCCGTTGTCATTCCCCTGAAAAGTTTTCAGATAGAGGGTGGCATGCTGACAGGATGGACATATAATAGTAGTACCACGGAAAATCAACTTCTAATACCAACTCTCCTTTTCAGATATGGTTTAGGAAGAATCATTGAGTTAAGATTGGTTGAACAGGTGGAAAGATTAAAAGGGGAATCTCCTTCTTATGATAATTTCGGACTGAGCGATTTAGAATTCGGAGTTAAAATTCAAATCTTAAGAAAAGAAAACGTAAATACTCAGATAGCATTTCTTTCTCATCTTGTTTTACCCACCGGATCAGATGGAATCAGTGGTGGTAAAATTGGCTCAGACAATACAATTGCAGTTTCTCATCACCTGAATAAGTTCCTGGATATCTCTTATAATCTTGGATATGGCTATTCCGGATATGGAAATGGTGATATGATATATTCTGTTTCACTGGGAGCCGGAGTAACTGAAAAGGTTGGAATCTATGCCGAAACATATGGTGAATTAGCGGGACTAAAAGAATTTTTTACAAATTTTGATACAGGTGGAACATACCTGTTAAAAGATAACCTGCAATTAGATTTATCATTTGGTACCGGGTTAAATTACAGAATGCATTATTTTTCAATTGGCTGTAGCTGGAATATCCATGGGAAACAGAAAACTGTTAAGTAGTAAACCATATCAATTGAGAACTATTCTCATTTGATAATATACTAAAGAATTTATTAATAAACTCTATGTTAAAGGCCAGAATTGTTACTTTACCTGATAAAAAATTAGTGGGGAAACGTATCAGGACAACATTATCTTATAACAACACATATGAATTATGGCATAGTTTTATGCCTCGAAGGAAAGAGATACAAAACTGTCTGACGAAGGACCTGTTTTCTGTTGAAAAATATGACGACAGTACAACCTTTGAAAATTTCAACGAAAACATTGAGTTTGAGAAATGGGCGGCAGTTGAAGTTTCGGACTTCGATTCAATTCCTGATGGGATGGAGTCCCTCATCCTTGAAGGAGGTCTTTATGCAGTTTTTATGCATAAAGGGACTGCCGGTTCAGCGCAGAGTACTTTAAATTTTATTTTCGGAAACTGGTTACCCGCTTCAGGTTACTCAGCAGACAACAGGGCCCATTTTGAGATAATGGGTGAAAAATATAATAAAGACATCCCGTCTTCAGAAGAAGAAATATGGATTCCGATAAAATAAATATTTCGTAAATTTACATTTAAAGGAATAGTCGGTGAGAAGATAGGTTATGATAACTAACTTGATTTTGAGGGATTTTAAAGATATTGATCCTGTTTGCCCTGTCAGAAACAACATAATACACATAATCATAAATTAAATAATTAAAGACATGAAAAACATCGGATTATTCATTATTGCCGGATTATTGTCTATCTCATGTAACCAAAATCCAAGACAAGTAGCTGCATCAGGCCCGGAAACAAAAGTTGTTGAAACTGCTGAGGTTCCCAGAGATGGCGTATTCATCCATATAACAGAAGGTTACAATGATCCGCATCGCGTTCTTATGCCACTTAAGATGGCCGTAATGATGGCAGCTGATAAGGATGTTATTGTTTACATGGATATTCATGCTGTTGAACTATTGGTAAAAGGGGCAAAAGACATGAATTTTGCTGATTTTGAATCATTTCAGACTTACATAAAAGAGCTCCTCGATAAAAATGTTGGAGTTTATGCCTGTCCGACCTGTTTAAAAATTGCAGGCTTTAAACCCGAAGACCTAATGGATGGTGTTCAGGTAGCACAAAAAGATAAATTCTTCAATTTTACAAAAGGAAGGATTATAGCCCTGGATTATTAACAATCCATTAACAGACAAATATTCATCCTGGGTGACATGTTGTCATTTTACTGAACTGGTATCTTTTTTGATGGTTCTTTACCGGAAAAATTATGTTTAACATTTAAAATCAGAAGCTATGAAACGTATGGGTTTAATTGCCATTGCAGTATTCCTGGCTTTGAATAGTTGCAGTGGACAGACAGGAAAAAAAGAGAATGAAAACTCCGGGAAATCAAATGTACCAAAAACAAATATTAAGGTAAAGAAGGAATATGATGATCATGGAAATCTTATAAGATACGATTCTACATATTCCTCTGTCTATTCAAATCTTGAAAACGACAGTACCCTGAGAGATAGTGTATTCAATAATTTCAGGAAGCGCTTTAACCAAAACTATGTCTTTTCGAATGAGCCTTTCTTTAACGATCTTTTCTTTCAGGATTCGCTATTGCGGTATGACTTTTTCAAAAAGGACTTCTTTTTAAATCGCTTTAAGTTTAATACCGAAAGAATGGATAAGCTTTTCGAGGAAATGGACTCGGTGAAAAACAGTTTTTTCAGACAACAGTTAAAGCCTTACCCACATAGGAAATTATAATA
>CAYUQR010000057.1:0-15545 GCA_964446825.1 uncultured Rikenellaceae bacterium | reverse complement strand
AAAACAGTTTTTTCAGACAACAGTTAAAGCCTTACCCACATAGGAAATTATAATATCTTAATTAAGTTTCCAGTGGATTTTCAGCAACGTCCTATTGGTAATCAAAATTATCAGGTCGGAATATCAAATCTGTCCTGATACTTGATCATGATATATAATTTTTATAACTTTCACATGCCTCAGTTTAAAATTTAGAATTTTTAATTAACCCTTATAATCATGAAAAATAAAACCCTGAAATTATTCCTGGCGATATTTGTTATTTTAGTCGGATCAGTTTCTGCAAACGCACAGATAAAAAAAACTTATATCGGTAACTGGAGCTTTACCGCTCCCACTGCACCTGAAGAATATATGTCGGGAGTTATTGAACTTAAAAATGACTCGGTCATAATGACTTTCACCAACGTGCCGGATAAATACCCATCAAACTGGATAAAGGTCAGGAATGATTCTCTCATTTTTGAGACAATTATAGACTATGAAGCAGTCCTTTTCTCCCTGAAACTGGATAAAGCCCATATAACCGGCGATGCTGTCTGGAGCGATGGAGAAACCGAGATGGTCCTGACAAAAAAAGAGAGCAAGCAATAACCGGCCTAATATCTGTAAAATCTCAGTACAATAAAATAAATTGAGAATAAAGGTACGTTATCTGAAAAATCTGATCTTACTTATAAGGCTGGCAAACAAGATGTTCCAGGCTAACAACACCTTTGGAATTTACCACTGGTATGTAAAACATGCAGCAAGGGAAACAATACAAAAATCCAGGTTGCTGAATGATGGAAGTATCCGGGACAGAGTTTATAAAAAGATCCAGTGGTACATGGTTGAAATGGTTTTGGCGGGTGAGTTACTGGCAAAGCTGGCAAACCGTTCAATAACCAAAAAAGAAAGGGAAAGTCTAATTTACCTGGGGTCAGTAATGGCCCTTTTTGACTCGATAGTTGACGACTATAAGCTTGATAAAGAATCAGTTTACAGACTATTTGATAATATAATTTCTCCTGAAAACAGGATTGATACCAATATCAAATCTTCCATTGAAAAAATATTTTACCTCTATCTTGATTCTTTAATCATAACAACAGAAAAAGAACGCTGGCTTGAGATGAAAAAGCATTTTTATCTCATCAGGTTCCAGATGCAAAGCGACCAGCAGTTAAAAGAAAATATAACCGAAGAGAAAGTAATCGGGATCACGCGAGGGAAAGGAGGTGTATCTCTTCTCCTTTGTTCTGCACTTATTCTTCCTTCATCAGATCAGGTCGATAAGGCACTGTATGAGTTAGGAGTTTTTATACAGATGATGAATGACTGCCAGGATATTTACAAGGATACAGTTGAAGGCATCACAACATTTGTTCATTTCAGGAAAAGTTACAATGAAATTATTGACAAGCTGGATGAACAACGCATCAAAACATTTAATGAAATAAAATCTCTGCCCTTCTCATACCGGGGACGTTCGGAAATTATTTTTAATTTTAATGCGATGTTTATTGTCATTTGCCATAAGCTGCATAAATATGCTGAAGCATGCGGTAACAATCTTGATTTTAAAACCATCGCTTCAATGAATAGAAGAGATTTCAGGATTAATCCGTTTTCTCCCGAAACCATTTCATCTTGCTTCGGCAGAATCATGAAATTCGATTTTGAAAGCTTCTAAAGTATATTCCTTTATAATTTGATGCCCTAAGGTATCTGTTGGATGTCAGGAAGTCAGCTTTTCCTGTCTTGCAAAAGGGATTAGAAACCTTAAATTTTAGGAAATATTTAACAAAAACGATTTATAAAGTTTTTTATGATTCTTTAATTTTGCTTTCCGTAATTATAGTTGTATAAATTTATGGAGGACCTCTACATGTCAGCAAAAACCAGATTGTTCAGCCTTTTTTTATCCCTCACTTTTGGGATAATGTGCATTAGTATTAACGCCAGTATGGCTACAGATAGTGTGACCCTGTATACTCCCAACACTAAAATTACTGTTCCCCCGGGAGAATCGATTAATTATACGGTTGATGTATTCAATAACAGTAGTGAAATCAAAAACGTGGATCTCTCACTTACGGGAGTTCCAAAAAGCTGGATTTGCACTTTGAAGTCGGGAAGCCTCACAATAGAACAGCTCTCTATTCTTCCTCATGAGAAAAAAAGTCTTTCACTAACGGTTGAAGTTCCTTTGAAAGTAAATAAGGGAACCTATCGGATAAAGCTTGTGGCGGCAGGCTATGCCACATTGAATATGTCAGTAATCATCTCCGAACAGGGAACATTTAAAACAGAATTTACTACTCAGCAGCCTAATATGCAGGGCTATTCCAATTCTTTATATACATTCAATACAAACCTGAGGAACATGACCGCCGATAAGCAGTTGTATGCATTGATGGCAGATGCTCCGAGAGGCTGGACTGTAACTTTTAAAGCTAATTATCAGCCTGTTACATCGGTAAACATTGATCCAAACACTGCACAGAACATAGTTGTGGAAATGAAGCCACCGCAGGAAGTTGGGACCGGAACCTATAAAATACCAGTCAGGGCAGTCACAAATACAACCTCTGCTGATCTTGATCTTGAAGCCGTCATCCTCGGGACCTATAATCTTGCACTGACCACTCCTGTCGGACTGGTTAGCACAAAAATGATAGCAGGCGAGGAGAAAAAAGTGGAGCTCATTGTTAGCAATACAGGCTCTTCTGTACTTTCAGATATTAAACTAAATGATACTAAACCTGCTAATTGGGAAGTCTCTTTCGATCCAAAAACGGTGGTAAGCCTTTTGCCTGGAAAAATTACATCGGTTTTTGTAATAATAAAAGCAAACAAAAAAGCTATCCCCGGCGATTATGTGATTAATCTTGAAGCAGGAACACCGGAAGTAATTGCTAAAGTTGCGATGAGAGTCTCGGTGGAAACACCTATGCTCTGGGGATGGATTGGGGTTTTTGTTATTATGGTATCACTTGGGATTGTATATTATCTGTTCCGCAAATACGGAAGGAGGTAGACAGTGGCCGGAAATATAATAGAACTGATTGATCTTACAAAGAAGTACGGATCGTTTACTGCAGTCGACCATCTCAGTCTAAAGATCCGGAAAGGAGAGATATTTGGACTTCTGGGACCAAACGGTGCCGGTAAATCAACAACAATTCTTATGATGCTCGGGCTTACAGAACCCACTTCTGGCTCAGCCAGGGTTTGCGATATCGATCCTACAAGCAATCCTATTGAGGTAAAAAGAAAAGTTGGTTATCTGCCTGAAGATGTCGGATTCTACCCTGACAGAAGCGGTATGGAAAATCTTATGTTCACAGCCATGTTAAACCACCTGTCAGGCAGGGAAGCTAAACAGAAAGTAGTGCAAACGCTTGACAGGGTTGGCCTTTCAGATGCAGCAATAAAGAAAGCCGGACAGTATTCGAGGGGAATGCTTCAGCGTCTTGGCCTTGCTGATGTGCTGATTAAGAATCCGGAAGTGATAATACTTGATGAACCTACCATGGGTTTAGATCCTAACGGGATACGGGAATTTCTCGAACTTATTGTACGATTAAGCAGAGAAGAAGGCCTTACCGTACTGTTTTCATCTCATGATCTGCACCAGGTACAAAAAGTATGCGACCGGGTTGGATTATTTATAAGCGGCAGGTTATTGGCTGAAGGGAATATCCAGACCCTTTCACGGAAACTTTTCGAAAAAAGTCCCTATATCATTGAGGCAGCGGTTTCAGCTTTTAATGGTAATGCTGCGGATTCTTCAGCCAAAAATAATGCCTCCTCTGCTCTTAAGAGATCGTTGCAGAAAATTGAGGGTGTAACATCAATTAGTATTGAAAATGGCATTTTCAATTTAGAATGTTCCCGTGATACAACGTCCGAAGTTGCCAGAGTAATTGTTGAATCGGGAGCCGATTTAAACTATCTGAACAAGAAAGAATATGGCCTTGATGATATTTACTACCGATATTTCGAAGGAGGCGGAGATCATGAATAATCAGGAAAAACTCACAAACAGTACCGTTGATTCAAAAAAACTTAGAAGAGAAAACATGTTATCCAGATTTAAAGGACTGAAATGGCTAAACAGAGATGACAAGGTCTATCATCCTTTCGCAGTGATACTGAATAAAGAAATTTCTGATCATGTAAGGAGCTGGCGTTTCATAATATTGCTGATTATTATTTCCCTGACCTGCTTCGGATCGATGTATACTGCATTAACAAACATGGGCAGTGCAGTAAAAACTGATGATCCTGATAATGCATTCTTCTTCCTCAGGATCTTTACAATTTCAGATGGCACACTGCCTTCTTTTATTGTTTTCATAGGGTTCCTCGGCCCATTACTCGGCATAAGCCTGGGTTTCGACGCAATTAATTCCGAACATAACAACGGTACCCTCAGTCGTATACTTGCACAACCTGTACACCGCGATTATGTTCTTAACGCCAAATTTCTCGGAGCCCTTCTGGTTATCAGCGTAATGTTTTTTGTACTCGGATTTCTTGTTATAGGTTTCGGACTTATTACTATCGGTATTCCTCCGACTGCTGAAGAGTTTTTACGGATAGTTTTCTTTATCCTTTTAAGCATAGTCTATGTGGCATTCTGGTTGAATCTTTCAA
The DNA here is from genome assembly GCA_964446825.1 of uncultured Rikenellaceae bacterium. Classification (GTDB taxonomy): domain Bacteria; phylum Bacteroidota; class Bacteroidia; order Bacteroidales; family VadinHA17; genus LD21. The sequence continues at coordinate 10,901 of CAYUQR010000057.1, read as the reverse complement.
TATTTTTTTCCGTACGATTCCGTCAGCCTGCTACATCAGCACTAGCCGGAATAGCTGTATGGCTGTTCTTTACAATATTCTATGGACTGATTGTAAACCTGATTACCAAATCTTTCACTCCTTCAGCATTGGCAACGACACAACAGGTCCTCAGCTTTGAACATTTTAAACTAAGCCTGCTGAGGGTAATGCCTAACCAGTTATTCAGCGAAGCCACAACAACATTGCTGATGCCTTCAGTAAGGAGCCTCGGACCTTTGTCTGTTGAGCAGCTGTCAGGGGCTCTTCCTGGACCGCTTCCCCTCGGACAAAGCCTTCTGCTTGTTTGGCCACAGGTTACAAGCCTGATCGCTGCGACTGTTTTTTGTTTCGTATTAGCATATATCCCCTTCATGAGAAGAGAAATACGTTCCAGGTAATTTATCTTGTGGCTACCTGTCTCTGTACATGCCGGAAAAACTTAACACAGGCTGTCATTCTTAAGAATATTTGACCTCATTTCCCGTTATTTAATAATGAAAAAACTTTTACTCCCGGTTATTCTAATTGCTGCTTTGAATATTTATGGCTGTGAGAAAGACATATCAACTCCCCGGCAAAAGGATGGAAACCTTATCATAAATTCTAGTTTTGAAAATGGCAGGGGGAGCAGTTTTGAGGGGTGGACCGGCAGTAATTATTCTTTAATTAATGATGTTAAAGCAGGCGATGGAAACTGGTCTTTGCAACTGCAGCCTGAATGGTTCCCCGGTGAAGGTTATGCTGAAACATTTATTACAGGTTTCAATGGTGATTATTTGCTTTTTTTTTCATGCGACACAAAGACAATTAACTGGACCGGTCAAATAATACTGAGATTGAAAACTAAAGACGGAGAGTTAACTGATTTGCAAAAAATCACATTTAATAATACTGAATGGAATTCAGTAACAATAACAACTACAGTTATTCTGAGTAACACAGATGAACTAATAGTCCATCTCTCAGCCGGTGCTACAGAGGTGGCAAATGGTGATGTTCTTTTTGACAATGTGACTTTAAAGCTGTTATAAAAGGCACCTCCCGCACAACATTATTATCTCAATTCTGTTAATACTCAAATTGGAAGTTAAAATATTAACATAATCTGAGTAGTATGAAACCGATAAAGTATTTTTATCTGATTGTAATTTCTGTTGTTATTTTTTTGGCAATAAGCAGCTGTTCAAAAAAATCCACTGACACCAGCGGATTATATATCCCCACCAATGCAGATGTAACTACCAATGCAACATTACAGGAACTGGAACAGGGCCGTGATCTTTATATCAACAACTGTAACAGCTGCCACTCACTTTTCTCCCCTGATGCTTATACTCCTGTACAATGGAAAAGCATAATGAACAGTATGGGACCAAGAACCACAATGTCAGCTTCAGAGATCCTTCTGGTGGGAAAATATGTCACCAGGGGAAATTAAGTATTGCTGAACAGCTTTGGTTTTTCAGTCATATATGCCACTACTGCAAATACAAGAAGGAGTCCGGTATGGAATGTAAAACGGAGAATTGCTGTTCCGGGTTTGATTAAAGTACTTACAAAGTAAAGGAATACAGCAAGTCCGAGATATCCTGCAAACTTTAAAAGATTGTATTTTACCGGGAAATATTTCTGCCCTATAAGGTAAGAAAGTATCATCATTGTGCCATAACAGATAAAGGTGGCCCATGCAGAACCATAATAGCCAAATATCAGATGATCAGAGGAAAGAGGTATCCACCAGATATTCAAAGCAAGCGTTATTACAGCACCAATCAGAGATAACCATGCTCCCCAATGGGTCTTTCCCGTCAGTTTATACCAAATAGAAAGATTATAATATACTCCCAGAAAAAGATTTGCAAGCATCAGAACAGGTATTACTCCCCTCCCTTCCCAGTATTTCTTTCCGACAAGTATTGGCAATATAAAATCATCAAGATAAAGCATGGTTACAAGGAATATCAGGGATACGGTAATTATGAAATAATCCATAATTCGTGCATATGTAACTTTAGCATCCTTTTCTTTAGCCTGCGCAAAAAAGAAAGGTTCGGCCGCATACCGGTAAGCCTGGATAAAGATTGTCATCAGGATGGAGATCTTATAACATGCCGCATAAATACCTACCTGGTAGGTAGCCATTTCTGACGACCCGGGTAAAAGGTACCTGAGAAGAAGCCTGTCGAATGTTTCATTAATGATCCCGGCCATCCCGGCAAAAAGCAAAGGGAAAGCATAGAAGAACATCTTTCTCCACAGGACAGGGTTAATTCGCCATTTAACCACTATCATTTCCGGTGACAACAATAAAAGAGTAACGCTGCTTGCCACCAGGTTTGAAATGAATATGTACTCAATTCCCCAGTCAGGTCTGTAGATCGACGATATTGCATGTGCTGTAACGCTGCCGGAGTAGTTTTTAAGAATAAACGGGCACAGGAGGATAAAAAACAGGTTGAGCCCTATATTGATAACAATGTTTATCATATTGATGGAAGCAAATCTCCTCGCCTTGTTCTGAGACCTCAGTCGTGCCAGCGGAATTGAAGAAACAGCATCGAGAGCAAGGATCCACCCAAACCAGATTATATAATTCCTGGAATCGGGATATTCTATCCATCGTGCTATAGATTCAGAAAAAAATGAGACAAAAAATAAAAAAACAACAGATGTAATCAGTAATGAAATCATGCCTGTGCTATACACCTTCTCTTTGTCCTCCTCATGCTCCGTAAAGCGAAAAAAAGCAGTCTCCATACCATAGGTAAGTATCACTTTAAGAAAAGCAGCATATGAATAGAAAACATTTACTGTGCCGTATTCTCCAGGCAGAAAGACACGCGTGTACAGCGGAACCAGCAGGTATCCCAATATTCTGCCCAGTATGGTCGGGACACCATAAATAGCAGTTTGTCCGGCAAGTCGTTTAATTACTGTCACGAGGTAAAGTTAAAGTTTAATTGTAATTACTATTCAAATTTTCATTCGGGAATATTTTATTATCTTACTTTTGAAAGAATGAATCCTTAATTATTGATCTTATGGAGATATAAATTGTAAAATCTAAACCAAACTTTAAATAAATCAGAAATGACACTTAAAATCATTTTAGTCGGGATCATCTTTGGAAGTGCTCTGCAGTATGCAAAGTTGAACAAGTATAATGTTATCAGTGGTCTGGCAACCCTGGAAAACATGGCTGTTGCAAAAGCTCTCGCTGTAGCAATAGGAGTCGGTGCGATATTAATGAGCATTGAAACAGGGCTCGGTTACGCAACATTCCATATTAAGCCCTTTATGCTCGCAGGGATAATATCAGGGGGCCTGATTTTCGGAACCGGTATGGCAATCCTCGGCTATTGCCCGGGGACTATGGCAATTTCCCTGGGGGAGGGATCGCTTGACGCACTTGCAGGAATAATAGGGGCATTGGCAGGAGGATTCATATATACTGTTATTGCTCCTGCTATAAGCGGAATACTCGGACCTGACCTTGGAACCGTTTCATTGATGTCACTTACCGGCAATAATGTTCTGTTCTATATCCTCACCTTCATTATTGGAGCACTTTTTACAGGAACAGCTTTCCTTCTGCACAGAAAAGAAAAAGCAGTAGATTATAAATGGCTTTATACCGGCCTTTCTTTGGCAGTGCTGGATGGATTTGTCTTTTTGACAACATCATTTAACAGGCCCATCGGAGCTTCAACTACCTACCCTTACCTGGCTGATCTGATAACAGGAACAACCAACAACAGCTATTTTGCGTCAATTCAGAAACCCGGACACTGGGAGCTGATTTTTTTAATCGGTGCTTTTATTGCAGGTCTGGCTAACTCACTTTTAAAGAAAGAGTTCAAATTAACACTCATACACTCTAACTGGAAGAGATATAAGGGCTCATCACCTCTGAAAAGGATAATATGGGCTTTTGCAGGTGGATTGATCTTAATTATCGGAGCCAGGCTGGCAGGAGGATGTACAAGCGGACATGTTCTTTCGGGAGGTATGCAGCTTGCCGCCAGCAGCCTTGTGTTTACTGTATTTGTTTTTACAGGACTACTCATTACCGGTAAATTTTTTTATAAAAAGATATGACAATTGAAAGCAATTCCCATAAAGAAGAACATCTTGGTAGTTCAGCTTTTATCACGGATGTTGTTATCGGAATGTCCGACGGCCTCACAGTCCCTTTTGCCCTTGCTGCAGGTTTGAGTGGTGCCGTGCACAGCAATGTGGTCATTATAACGGCAGGTATTGCAGAGATCGTTGCAGGAAGCATCGCCATGGGTCTGGGAGGTTATCTTGCCGGGAAAACAGAGCAGGAACATTACCAGGCTGAACTTAAAAGAGAATATGAAGAAGTCGAAAATATTCCTGAAAAAGAAAAAGAAGAGGTTAAGCTCGTTTTTGCAGAATATGGGCTTAAAGAAAATACCCAGACTCTGATAGCTGAAGAGATGGCAAAAAACAAAGATAAATGGGTCGATTTCATGATGAAATACGAGCTGGGCCTTGAAATGCCGGATGTTAACCGGGCCAGAGACAGCGCCGCAACTATTGGTATATCATATATCATTGGCGGACTGATCCCGTTATCAGGATATTTTTTTACCCATACACCATACGAGGGCTTAACTGTATCAGCTATATTAACGGTTATCTGTCTCTTCCTTTTTGGCTGGTACAAAAGCAAGTTCACCGGGCAACCTCTCTTTAAGGGAGCAATTAAGGTTACTCTAATTGGGATAGCTGCTGCAACAGCTGCCTTTATGGTAGCCAAAGCTTTTAATACACTCTTCTAATATATTTTCAATTTGAACCTGAATCTTTATAACAGAAATTATGAAAAGCTGCATATCAAAAACTGAAATTAAAAAAGGTGAGGATGTAAAAGCTACCTATCTGCGCGAACCTCTGTTCAACCTTATCAAATCGGAATATCCCGAGTTTAGCGAAGATTGTTACATATCACTCGAAGAACTTAACCGTTTCAGAAGGCTTTATATGGCATCACTTATTTCCCAGGAAAAGGGAGAGATGGAAGATCTTGACCAGGATGTAATGAGTGCTATTGAAAACAATTCTATTCTTTCTGAAAACATTGAAGATGATATCGAGGATAAATTTACCTTAGGACAGAAGCTTGCCGACGTTATCGCTTCATTTGGAGGAAGCTGGACCTTCATCGTAATATTCTTCACCTTTATTTTGATCTGGATGTCGATCAACATATGGATGCTGGCAACAAAGCCCTTCGACCCTTATCCTTTTATACTCCTGAACTTGATTCTCTCCTGTCTTGCAGCAATACAGGCTCCAATAATCATGATGAGCCAGAACAGGAAAGAGCAGAAGGACAGGCAGAGGAGTGAACAGGATTATAAAGTCAACCTTAAAGCCGAGCTTGAAATAAAGCTGTTGGGTGAAAAAATTGATCATATGATCGTTCACCAGAATAAAAAATTACTTGAGATCCAGGAATTGCAGACAGATTACCTTGAAGATTTAATGAATGAGATAAAAAAGAAATGACTATTGACCATATTGCAATCTGGACCACAGACCTGGAGCGGTTAAAGGATTACTATACGAGTTACTTTGGCGGCAAGGCAAATGAAAAGTACACTAACAGAGAAAAACAATTTGAGAGTTACTTTGTCTCATTTGACTCAGGTTCAAGGCTTGAGCTAATGAAGAGACCGGATATCCCTGAAAACCTTAATGACCAGGTGGAAAAACAGCACCAGGGTATTATCCATATCTCTTTTGGAATGGAAAGTATGGAAATGGTTGTCGAAAAATCAAAAGAACTGGCAAAGAATGGATTCAGGATACTTCGCGGACCCCGTAAAACAGGTGATGGTTATTTCGAATTTGAAACACTCGATCCTGATAATAACAGGATTGAAGTGTCTTCAATCTATATAGAAAAAAAATGAATAGTTGTACTCTGTGCTCCTCTGTGTATGAAAAAAATAGCCGCCATAATATTTGAAAATGATAAAGGTGAATTTCTACTGGCTCTGAGGGATAATAAGCCAGGTATCCCTTTCCCTAACCACTGGGACCTTATCGGCGGACATGTTGAAGAAGGCGAAAGGCCGCAATACTTCAGTCGTGAAGAGATTCCAAATTTAAAATTTGCCAATATTATAAAATCAATTTTAATGGATTATATTAACAGTAAATGAGATGAATACGATCAAGACTTTTCTGCTCCTGTCTGTTTCCTTTATTACAGCTATTGCAAATGCTCAGACGATTTCGGTAAAATCACCCGATAATAATATCATTGTCACGATAACAAACAACGATAACCTGAGTTACTCGGTTACTTTTCATGGCCGGATAATCATCAACCGCTCTCCTCTCGGATTTGAGTTTAAAGATGAACCTTCTATGGCGGCCAACTTTGATATTCTCAATCAATCGGTGAAGAACTTCAATGAAACATGGATACCTGTTGTTAAATCAAAGCATTATGAAATAGTAAATAATTATAACGAACTGCAGCTGACACTCAAAGAAAAATTCGTGCCGATGAGGCAGATGGAATTCTGTGTCAGAGTATTCAATGATGGTGCTGCATTCCGTTATAAACTTTTAAGAAGCGCTAAAATAGGAGACAGGCAGATAACTAAAGAACTTACAACATTCAATATACCGGGTGATCCCAAAGCCTGGGTTGTCGAATATGGAGGATATTCCACTTCAAATGAGTCTGAATTTTTTGAGCATCCATTAAGCTATCTGAATGAAAAGACAATAGCAGGAATGCCATTCCTGATGGATTACGGCAATGATTGCTGGGTTGCAATTACAGAAGCAAAGATTGATAATTATGCCGCCTTTTACATAGGGACAAACGGAATTGGTAACCAGCTTACCACCAAGCTTGTACCCATTCCCGGAGAACCTGAAACAGGCGTTAAGGTAAGGTTTGCCGATGAAATATATACCCCATGGAGGGTACTGATGATCGGAGATACACCCGGCACACTAATTCAATCTGAAATAATTCAAAACCTGAACGACCCCTGCGCAATTAAAGATCCATCGTGGATAAAGCCAGGTATGAGCGCATGGGACCACTGGTGGAGCGGGGAAGTAAAAATGGAGATGCCGGTTATTAAACAGTATATTGACTTTGCTTCTGAAATGGGATGGCCTTATATGCTCGTTGACTGGCAGTGGTATGGAAAATTTAATGTCGCGGAATCGGATATTACACAATGGGCGCCTCAGATTGACATGCCGGAAATAATAAGTTATGGAAGATCCAAAAATGTTAAGATAATTGTCTGGCTGTACTCAAGCGATGTAAACAGGAATTCGGCATACAAAAAAGCTTTTCCATTGTATGAAAAATGGGGTATTGCCGGGATTAAAATAGATTTCATGGACCGCGATGATCAGCAGATGGTTAACTGGTATCACGACATAATAGAATGTGCAGCTGAAAATCACCTGATGGTTGATTTTCACGGAGCATATAAACCCGACGGTATAATACGTACATGGCCTAATATGATTACCCGTGAAGGCGTGATGGGTAATGAATATTACAAGTTCTCTGACAAGATGAGTCCCGAACATAATGTAAAACTTGCCTTTACACGAATGCTGGCCGGCCAGATGGATTATACCCCCGGGGCATTTCTAAATGTCACAAGGGCTCAATATAAGAATCAAACACCTGCAGTGGTGTGGAACACCCGCGCCGCTGAGCTCTCAAAATTCATTATCTATGAAAGTCCTTTGACTGTGGTTTGCGATCATCCTGACAATATACTTAACCAGCCTGGTGCTGATTTTCTTAAGGTTGTGCCAACTGTATGGGATGATATCAAATTTCTCGGAGGATATCCTGGTGATTACGTGGCTATCGCTAAACGGAGCGGAGATATATGGTACCTGGGAGTAATGAATAACAGTAAAAGGAAGGATGTTGAAATAAAACTTGATTTTCTGCCTGAAGGAAATTATGAAGCTCTGACCTGGGCTGATACTAAAAAATCAGATAGAGATCCAAAGGATATTAAAATTTCAAATCAGCCTGTAAAGGCAGGAAGAATATTAAAAATTACCATGGCCGACGATGGCGGTTTTGTTGCGGTGATTAAGAGGAAATGACCGAAAGCATTAAAGAGAGGAGAAAATCCTCACAGTATATCCTGCCTGAGTGGAAACCGCCCCACGTTGATGGACTCTATGATATTTATCCGTCATTTAGACTTGAAGAGGGTAAGATCTCCGAAGGATATGAATCGCTGGCCGGTTATATATTAAAACATCCAATAGTTATTATTGATGGCTATATCGGAGTTTTCTATGACCAGATCCGGAAGTTCTTAAATGGGCACTTCCTGAAACATGGAATAAAGACATCATGGCAAAGCACTTTCGACTATTTTAAGGATCCAAATTCGATAAAGGAAATGATCTCTCCGTTTTTGGGTGACGGTGATCCTTTGTTCGGAAAACGCGCCGATATTGAACTGGAGGATTTCTTTGATCTTCCAGCACTCAAAAATTCAAGGCTTTATCCTGATGTGGAAATTAATTTTTTAATTGGTCCGGGCGCTGCATTATCAGGGTGGGAAGGACTGCTTATTTATATTGATCTCCCGAAAAACGAAATACAATACCGTTCCCGGGCTGGCAGTATAACAAATCTTGGAGCACAAGAACCGGACGATCCGCGCAAAATGTATAAACAATTCTATTTTGTGGATTGGATAGTCCTGAACAATCACAAGAGTAGCATTTTAGACAGGGTAGATCTCATTATCGATGCCCAGAACCCTCAATCCATTGTCTGGATGACCGGAGAGCTCCTGAGGCGTTCTCTGTCAGAAATAAGCCATAATGTATTCAGGGTAAGGCCCTGGTTTGAGCCGGGAGCCTGGGGAGGAACCTGGATTAAAGATCATATCGATGGTCTGAACAGGAATGTCCCAAATTATGCATGGTCATTTGAATTGATAGTACCGGAGAATGGTCTCCTGTTCGAAAGCTCTGGAAAATTGCTTGAAGTATCCTTTGATACCCTGATGTTCCTGGATAGCAAAGCAGTTCTTGGTGATTGCCATGAACGCTTTGGAACTAATTTCCCTATCCGTTTCGACTTCCTTGATACTTTTGATGGAGGGAACCTTTCCATTCAGTGTCACCCGCGTCCTGAATATACAAAAAACCATTTCGGAGAAGATTTTACTCAGGAAGAGACTTATTATATCCTGGATACTAAAGATGATGCCCAGGTATATCTGGGATTAAATGAAAATATTGATCCGGATGAATTCTGGAATGTATTGGAGAAGAGTCGGCTTGAATTAAAACCTGTTAATATTGACAAATATGTTCAGAGACACCCGGCTTCAAAACATGATCTCTTCCTGATCCCTTATGGAACTATCCATGGATCCGGAAAAAATAATCTAGTACTTGAGATCAGTACAACCCCTTATATTTATACCTTTAAAATGTACGACTGGCTGCGTCCCGATCTTGACGGCAATCCAAGACACCTTAATATTGAGAGAGGGATGGAGAATCTGTACTTTGACCAAAAAGGGGTTTATGTGAAAGACAATCTTATTTCAAAACCAGTCCTTATCGATAAGGGAGATGACTGGGAATTATATCATCTGCCAACACACGAAACACATTTATATGATATTCACAGATACCGTTTTACAGGCGTTATTGAAATCAAAACTGAAAATAAATGTCATGTACTGAGTCTTGTGGAAGGAAACAGAATAATTGTGGAAACTCAAAACGGATTTAAGCAGCAGTTCAGCTATGCTGAGACTTTTGTGGTCCCTGCATCTGCCAACAGCTACAGGATCATAAACAAATCAGAAAGCACTGCTCTACTTTTAAAGGCATTTGTAAAATAAATTCACTCCTCCCCAGGCCGTAGGCCTGACATACTTTCCCAGCGGGCAAAGCCCGTTCCTCTCCCTAAGAGCGAAGCTCCTTCCAAGAAGGCCGTAGGCCTTGCATACTCTCAGGACGGGCAAAGCCCATTCTTCTCAGGCCGGGCTACGCCTGAACTAAGAAGCCGGCTCCTCCAAAGCCCCATAGAGGCAAAATAAACTTTTAGCAAAACACACCAAAGTGGCCCTGATAACTTTTAACTTGTTATTCAAAAGCTGGAAAATATGTCTCAATCATTCTCAAAATTCTATTCTCATGTTGTTTTTCACACAAAAAACAACCATGTACTCATCCGAGAAGATGTCGAAGATGAGTTGTATTCCTACCTGGGAGGTATTTTAAGAAATTGCAAGTCCATCCCATTTCAAATTGGAGGAACATCCAATCATGTTCATATCCTTTGCACTTTACCAAGGACAATGTCTCTTGCTGATCTTTCCGAGGAGATTAAAAAGAGTTCTTCTAAATGGATAAAAACTAAGGGGTCTCGTTATCGTGATTTTTACTGGCATGAAGGTTATGGTGGATTTTCTGTCGGATGGTCACAAGTTGAAACCGTAAAGAAGTATATCCAGAATCAGAAGAAGCATCATTATAAGGTCTGCTTCATGGATGAATATAAGAGGCTTCTAGATGAAAATGGGGTGGAATATGACGAGAAGTACCTTTAAGATATTACGCCCCTACGGGGCTTAGAAAAAAAGGAGCATCGTGGCTCAGAGCTTCGCTCTGAGAAAGGCTCTTCCGCCCCTATGGGGCTAAGAGCCCCGAAAACGTTTTCTCTCCTGCAGATAAATCCTGCACCAAAAAGGCCGTAGGCCTTGCATCTTTTCAGGACGGGCAAAGCCCGTTCCTTTTCCTGGGAGCAAAGCTCTTTCCAAAAAGGCCGTAGGCCTTGCATCTTTTCAGGACGGGCAAAGCCCGTTCCTTTT
>CAYUQR010000056.1:19733-22788 GCA_964446825.1 uncultured Rikenellaceae bacterium | reverse complement strand
GTAAAATTATCCTTTCTGAAATTATGAGTATAAAGGAAAAATATGACCTTAATATCAGGCTAAAACCTGTGGGATGTGTAGGCGTATGCAACCAGACACCCCTGATGGAGATTGTTACCAGGGAAGACAAACATTACAGATATACAAACGTAGCTAAACAACAGGTTGAGGATATATTGCTTAAGCATATCAGGCCCAAGACATTAAGAAAGAGGATTAAATTCAACATCAATGATCTGGTCGACACCTTCCTTTCCGAAGATAAAATGTCAAGCAAGATTAATATGCCTGGAGAGCTGAGAGAAAAATATCTGAATAATTTCCTGAATTACCAGGTGCATATTGCAACACTGAACAGTGGCGTCCTTTCTCCTGTATCATATGAAGAATATATTAGGTCGGGTGGTTTTGATGCACTTGAAAAATGTATAAAAGAACCTGACAGGAATACAATAATCGACATTATTTCTGAAAGTGGCTTAAGAGGACGTGGAGGCGCCGGATTCCCAACAGGTAGAAAATGGAGAATATCTCAATCAGCCAAAGGAAATACTAAATATGTCGTTTGTAATGGTGATGAGGGTGATCCCGGAGCATTCATGGACAGAATGCTGTTGGAATCTTTTCCCTACAGGGTCATTGAGGGAATGCTGATTGCTGGCTATTCAACGGGTGCTGATGGAGGTATATTTTATATCCGGGCTGAATATCCGCTGGCTGTAGGCAGGGTGAGAATAGCTATAGCGAATTGTTACGAAAACGGAATACTTGGACGAAATATTAAAGGAAGCGATTTTTCGTTCGACGTACATGTTTTTGAAGGCGCCGGTGCATTTGTATGCGGTGAGGAAACTGCTCTTATCCTTTCACTCGAAGGTAAACGCGGGTCTCCTTATCTGAGGCCTCCCTACCCTGCTGTCAAAGGATATAAGGGCCAGCCAACACTCGTTAATAATGTTGAAACCCTATCATTAGTGCCCTGGATAATCAACAACGGTGCAGGAGCATTTAACTCAATAGGTTCTGAGTCAAGTAAAGGAACCAAAGTATTTGCACTCGCAGGGAAAATATCAAAAGGTGGCCTTATTGAAGTTCCAATGGGTATTACAATACGAAAGATAATTGAAAATATCGGTGATGGTGTCATAGAAGGACGAACTTTCAAAGCCGTCCAGATAGGCGGTCCCTCTGGTGGATGTATTCCTGCAAGTGAAGCTGATGCTCCCATTGATTATGAGGAACTTACAAAAATGGGTGCGATGATGGGCTCTGGTGGTCTGGTGGTTCTCGACGATACTGATTGTATGGTTGATATGGCAAAATATTTTCTGACCTTCACCCATAAACAATCGTGTGGGAAATGTACTTTCTGCAGGGTAGGCACCAAACAAATGCTGAATATAATTACAAGACTTAGTGAGGGAAAGGCTGAGGCTGCAGAAATAGACGAACTTGAGAGACTTTGCAAATCGGTTAAAGATGGTAGTTTATGCGGACTTGGAAGGACTGCACCTAACCCTGTCCTTACCGGATTAAGATATTTCAGGGAAGAGTATGAAGAGCATACACGCGGAATATGCAGGGCAAAAAAATGCAGGGACCTTATTCAATACAAAATTAATGACAGTTGTACTGGCTGTACCAAATGCTCACAGGATTGCCCGGTAAATGCTATTCCTTTTACACCTTATGAAAAACATGAGATAGACCAGCTTATTTGCACTAAATGTGATAATTGCCGTATTGTTTGCCCGGAAAATGCGATAGAAATTGTGAATATTAATGATTAAACTGAAGGTCAATAACATCAATTATGAAGTTCCTGAGGGATCGACAATCCTGGAAATAGCCAGGGATGCAGGGCTGGATATTCCGACTCTTTGCCACAAAGATGGTTTGCCTCACTATTCCTCCTGCATGGTTTGTATGGTCAAGGATAACAGAACCAATAATTACCTGCCTTCCTGCTCTGCACTGGCCCAGGATGGCATGGATATCGACACAAACAGCAACGATGTAATAGAACTCAGGCATAAAGCAGTTGAGCTTTTACTCTCTGAGCATCGTGCGGAATGTGAAGCACCCTGCAGGATTGTTTGTCCGGCCGGTTACAATATCCCGCTAATGAACAGGCTGATTTCACAGAATAATTTTAAAACTGCAATTGAACTTGGCGTAAACCAGCTTATATCAGAAGAAATTAAATGTACAACCTGTCCGGGGTATTGCGAAAATGCCTGCAGGCGAAAGAAAGTTGATAATCCTGTTTCAATACGTAATTTACAATTATTTGTTTTTGAAAAGATAAAACAATCTAATGGGTTAATTCACTCAGAATCAAATTCAGTTCAATCAACTGTTGTCGAGTCGACGCAACAGGAAAAATCCAAAAAACGGTTCTCCTCGCATATAGGCAAACTTGAGGCATCAGAATTAAGTGAATGGCTGAAAGAGTGCAGTGATCAGGCCAGTCGTTCACGTGAAATAACTGATATTGATTCTGCGGTTATTGAGTCCGGGAGCTGTATGCATTGCGATTGCCGTGCTGCAGATGACTGCAGGCTGAGGGATCTTGCGGAAGATTTCTCAATTAAGGATCCCAGGGGAAAACTTGTAAACTCACCTATTGTCAAGAAGATTAATCACAATACCGGCCTTATATTTGAAAATGCGAAATGCATTAAATGTGGTTTATGCGTGAGGATTTGTGAAGATTCAACAAATGAACCCGCATTGTGTTTTATAAACAGGGGATTCATAAGTATAATCTCAGAACCAATGACTGAAGAATTTGATAATATATTGAAAACAAAAAGTAAAGAGGTAGTTGAAGTATGCCCTACAGGTGCATTGAGTTTTATTGATTTATAATGTTTGAATTTATCATGAATACCTAAACCTTAATTAATGCGATATTTTTTTATATTAATATTTCTTCTTTTGTTCATTGCGCCTGCTACTCCACAGACTGGAGGATCAGACTGGAGTCTTTTCAGGGGGAGTGCTGATCTTTCCGGGAGATATGATTCTGAACTTCCTGCGTCTCCAAAACTAT
>CAYUQR010000056.1:0-19633 GCA_964446825.1 uncultured Rikenellaceae bacterium | reverse complement strand
AGTGCTGATCTTTCCGGGAGATATGATTCTGAACTTCCTGCGTCTCCAAAACTATTATGGAGTATATCAACTGGGACAAGAACACAATCTTCCCCTGTGATAAGTGAGGGAATGGCTTATTTTGGAAATGATAAAGGGACTATTAATGCAGTTGGTCCCGATGGAAAAATTAAATGGCGCTATTTTGCTAACAGTGCCATTGATGCAGCCCCATTAGTCTATGGAAAAAAGATAATTTTTGGAACAAACGAGGGATTCCTTATAGCATTGGACAAATATTCCGGCAGCTTACTCTGGTCATATGTTACTGATAACCAGATAGCAGGATCGGCTAATGTCTGGAAAGTTGGTAGCAAAGCCGGAATTATTGTCGGGAGTTATGACTATTATCTCCATTGTGTCAACCCTGAAACGGGAAAGCGGCAATGGCAGGTTGAAACTGAAAATTATATAAACGGAACACCTGCTATTCTAAACGGGAAAATTGTATTTGGAGGATGTGATGGAATGATAAGGGTTGTGGATCCTGTAACAGGTACCCAGAAGGACACCGTTGATATCGGGGTATATATAGCAGCCTCTCCTGCCCTTTCAGGCGACCTGGCCTATTTCGGTGATTATGACGGAAACATTTATTGTCTGAACATAAGAACAAAAAAAATGATATGGCATATAATGCCGGGTGAAAATTCCGGGTCAATTATGGCTATACCTGCGGTGGGTTTTAATTCAGTTGTGATTGGAAGTGAAGACAGATACCTTTACTGCTACAATGCAACTGACGGAAAACTAAAATGGAAGTTCAGGACAAACGGACGCATAACAAGCTCAGCAGTAATAACATCAACGGAAGTTCTTTTTGGAAGTATGGACGGAAATATTTATATTCTGAGGCTTAATGATGGTAAAAAACTGTGGAGTTTTAATACTGGAACACCAATAAGCAGTTCTCCTGCGGTAATAAAAGGAAAGTTTTTTATTGTAACAGATGATGGCAGGTTATTGTCATTCGGAGAAAAACTGTAGAGACGTTGCAAGCAACGTCTCTAAGGATTATATATAGAAGAAATATATTATATGAAAATTGTATATCTCATAACAGGTTCCGGAGGATCATTCTATTGCGGCAATTGTTACCGCGACATGATTTACCTGCGAGCAATACGTATGGTACCCGGCATCACAGCCTCTGCCATACCCCTGTATCTTCCTCCGGATGAGGAAACACATGAATCAGGAATGGATAAGAACGTCTTTTTCGGAGCAATATCCCTTTATATAAGGGAAAAAGTCCCTTTCCTGAGAAATATGCCTGCATTTCTTGATAAGTTATTCGATTCTGCCCCTCTTCTGAAAATTGCGGCCCGTATGGCTGGATCAACGCGCACGGAAGGACTCGAAGATATGACTCTCAGCATGATAAAAGGCGAAAATGCATTCCCTGAAAAAGAGCTGCAAAGACTTGTAAATTATCTGACAAAAGATGGTAAACCTGATATCATCCACCTTTCAAATGCACTCGTGATAGGACTGGCCAGACAACTAAAGAAAAAGCTGGATGTTAAAATTGTCTGTTCTGTTCTTAATGAAGATGACTGGATAGATGAAATGGTTGAACCTTATCAGAGTAAAGCATGGGAACTGATATCAAGGGAGGCGCATAATGTTGATGTCTTTCTGACACCCAGCTATTACTATAAAGAGCTTTTTATATCAAAAACGGGTGTACCCGGTGATAATTTTTATGTCATCCCTCTCGGACTGGACCCGGGGGATCTTATCAACATTGAAAAGAAAGGGACATACCCTTCTGTTGGTTATTTCTGCAGGGTCAGTTCAATGAATGGTTTTGATAAGCTCGTTGACGCGTTTATTGAACTCAGAAAAGCCAATCAGCTCCCGGGACTTACTTTGCATGTTTCCGGTGGATATACCGGCGATGATAAACCATTTATCTCTGAACAGATCAGAAAAATTAAAGCTGCAGGATTAAAAGGTTCTGTGAAGATATATCCTGAATTTCACGGAAACAGCAAAAATGAGTTCTTCAGTAATATTGATATCATGAGCGTACCGGTGAGAAAACATGATGGTTATGGGTTGTATCTGCTTGAATCAAATGCAGCCGGTATTCCTGTTGTGCAGCCGGAGACCGGGGCATTCCCTGAGATTATTGAAAGGACAGGTGGCGGAATCACTTATTCACCCGATAGCGTGTCGGAATTATCAGTAAGTTTACTGAATCTTTTCCGGGATATCACTTTGCGTAAAAAACTTGGAGAAGACGGAAGAGAAAGAGTTAAAAAAGACCTGTCGATGAAAAAAATGGCTGAGAACTTATCAGAAGTATATAATTCCTTGTTTTTTTAACATACCGGAGCAGGGGTATATGAAAATAAATAGTTCAGTAGAAGTTAGATTAAATACAATTTATCAAACATAATATGCTTAAGATTAAGAACATATCAAAATCATATACGCAGAGAGGACTGGTGCTTGATAACCTGTCGCTCGATGTTAACAAAGGTGATTCCATAGCTGTTATGGGGCCAAGCGGATCCGGAAAAACGACCCTAATGAATATTATCGGGTTGCTTGATAAACCGGATAACGGAGAAATATTATTCAATGGGTCCGCCATCGCTGATTATACTGATGATGAATCGGCTGTCTACAGGAATAGTAATATCGGTTTTGTATTCCAGGACCATCTTTTGTTACCGCATCTCACGGTATTGGAAAATGTCTTACTTCCTTTAGTTGCGGCAAAATGCAATGTTGAAGAATTTGCAATTAAAGAAAAGTACATTGAAATGCTCATGGATAAAACGGGGATTTCGGATCTGAGGAAGAAATATCCTTATCAGATATCCGGGGGCGAAGCTCAGCGGGTATCTCTGGTCAGAGCCTTAGCCAATCAACCTTCAGTTCTTCTTGCCGATGAACCGACAGGCTCCCTGGATGCAAAAAATGCCGATATTCTCGGAGATCTGCTGATGGAAATGAATAAAGATTTCGACATTACAATATTGCTTGCAACGCACTCGGCTGATCTTGCAAAAAAAATGTCAGTAACTCTCAGGCTGGAAGAAGGCAAATTGAAAACTTAACACATCGCCAACCCCTTCCATTAAATCCTGCCTTCCTGCAGGCAGGAATAAGGGAAGGCGCTTTTTTAATGAAATAGTGCAATAATTATGAAACCCGGCATCTTTAAACTGGTAATACACACAATAAGATTTTATAAAAAACCTGTTTTTTACCAGATCCTGATAATTGCATTGCTGGCTGCTGTTATTACAGGATCACTGTTAACGGGAAGCTCTGTCAGGAGCAGTCTTAAGAGATCAGCAACTGAAAGGCTCGGGAATACGGGCGTTGCTATTAGCTCAGGTACGAGATATTTTGATGTATCACTTGCAAAAAGAATGCAGGACAGCCTTAGAATTAACTGCGCCGGAATTCTTGAACTAAATGGCTATTGCCAGAACCTGAGCACTCAGAAAGAGGCTTTCAAAACAAATATATTTGCCGTTAACCATGATTTCTTTTCTTTCCAGGGATATGATTCGCTGAAAATAAAGCAGGGAGAAATAGCTGTTAACAAAAGACTTGCTGATTACCTGCAACTGAAACCGGGTGATGATCTGGCAATACATTTCAGTGAAATAACAGATATCCCGGCCAGTGCACCTTTTTCCCCTGGCAAAGAGGTTTCAACCTCGATTGTATTAAAAGTTGGTATTATTCTTGATCCTGTTGAAACAGGCAATTTCACGCTTTCAATAAGTCAGATCACACCAATGAATATATTTGTCAATCTGTCGGATATTGAAAGCAATTCAGTCAATACATTAAAAATTAACAGGTTGCTGCTTGACGAAAAAAGCGGGTATTCCACTTCGCAGGTTTCAATAATTTTACGTCAGTCATTGCTGCCTTCTGATATCGGAATCAGGATAAGAAAGATTAAAAAAACAGACCAGTATGAGCTTATATCCAACAGAATTTTTATTGATGATGCAATAACAGAAGATATAAGAAAACTTATTCCATCCTCCTCTCCTGTTCTTACTTACCTTGGAAACAGGTTCATCGTGGGCAAAAGGTCAACCCCATATTCTTTTGTTTCCGCACTGCCTTCCTCACTCTATCCTGAGATATGTACCGGCAACAGGATAATAATCAACAGCTGGATGGCAGATGACCTTAAAGCAAAACAGGGTGATACACTTAAAATGTACTGGTATTCTCCCGATTCATTGAATAAACTCATTGAACGCAATCAGGACTTTATCATTGACCGCATTGTAGAAATGGATGGAATATGGTCAGATTCTCTTCTTATGCCCGATTTCCCGGGAATATCAGGAAGCGAATCATGTTCAGACTGGGATGCCGGCATTCCTATAAGGATGAATGAGATCAGACCAAAAGATGAGGATTATTGGAATAAATACAGGGGAACTCCGAAAGCTTTCATTAATTACGAAAAGGGAAAAGAACTCTGGGGCAACAATTTTGGTCCGGCAACAGCTATTCGCTTTCAAACAGGTGTGACCGGGAAAGAGATAGCAAGCAAGCTGAATGGCTCCCTTGATCCTGGTGAAACAGGCTTTACAATTACAGATATTGCAGATGAGTCAATCAAGGCGGCTGACCAGAGTGTCGATTTCGGTACACTGTTCCTGAGCCTGGGATTTTTCCTGATAGTTGCATCTATTGTCCTGTTATCATTTGCTGTTTCATCATATTTTGATTCAAAAAGAGAGCATTTACATACATATTTTGCGTTAGGATTTAAATCGGCCTGGATTAAGAAGCTTTTATTTGCCGAAACAGGGATTATTGCTTTGTTCGGTACCTTAGCAGGTGCTTTTGCAGGTGTGCTGGTTAATGTGTTAATAACAAAAGCTCTTAACTCCGTATGGAAAGGAGCTGTCCAGACTGATACCCTGAATGCCTTCTTTAATATTGTCCCGATAATTACCGGTTTTGTTTTCACCCTGCTGACTATGGCAATTTTTATGCTGACAAAAATTAACCGGTATTTAAAAATGCTTAACAGAAAGGAAAAGGAGACCTATAAAATACCGTCTCCGAACCGTAATTTTATATTTCTTGTCATTTCACTTATATTGACTACAGGATTCTATCTCCTTTCAATTTTTAATAAGGGAAATGAACTCTCTTACTGTTTTGCCTCCGGAACATTTCTGCTGGTTACAATGGTGTTCTTCTGGAGGCAGTTCTTTCTTGGAAATAACACATTGAAAGACAAATATATAAAGCGAAAAAGAGGGCTTTCGCGTCTTTATTACTCCCATTATCCATCACATGCTGTAACACCAATCCTTTTTATTGCCGCAGGTATTTTCGCAGTTTTTATTACCGGCGCAAACAGAATGAATTTCAATAATAAATATCTGCAACGTTCAAGTGGTACAGGTGGGTATTTATTATGGTGTGAAACAGCTCTTCCTTTAAAAGAAGATCTGAATTCTGCCGCGGGAAGAAACACGGCAGGCCTTGATATTGAGCAACTTTCAGGATTAAGTTTTGTGCAGGCCAGGGTATCGTCCGGCAATGATGCCAGCTGCCTTAACCTTAACCATATCATGTCACCTCCTCTCATGGGAATTGATCCTTCAGATTTTATTAAAAAAGGATCTTTCTCCTTTTCAAAGGAAATATCGGACAAGAGAATAAAAGACTCTTGGAGTTTCCTGAATATCAGCTCTGATCAGAATATTATTTATGGCATAGCAGACCAAACTGTTCTTGAATGGGGACTAAAACGTAAAACCGGAGATACACTGATTCTCAGGGCCGAAAATGGACAGCCTTTAAGAGTAATAATTGCAGCAGGTCTCCAAACATCGGTGTTCCAGGGATATGTGCTGATTGGTATGAAAAATTTCATGAAATATTATCCGTCTGTTTCAGGGAGTACAGTGATGCTTGCAGATGGTGACCCTGCTCTGATTGATGTTTACAAAAACACTCTTGCGGAACGGTTCGACAATTCGGGTATCGATATTGAAAAGACAACCGATCGACTGGCAGCTTTCTATGAGGTAACCAATACCTATCTCTCAGTTTTTGGAGTATTTGGCGCCTTTGGCATGATAACAGGGATAGCCGGCCTTGGTTTTGTTCTCCTCAGGAACTATAACCAGCGCAAACGGGAATTTGCGCTTATGCTTGCTACAGGTTTTCCGTTTAAAAGTATCAGACACATGATACTTTCCGAACAGGTAATTATCCTGTTAGCCGGAGTATCTTCAGGCATTATATCTGCAATAGTAGCCACACTACCATCAATCAGGGGCAGAGCTGACCTTCCATGGTTGTTTCTCGCTGGAATGGTTATAGCTATAACATTAACCGGATTGATAACACTATTTCTATCTGTCAGGTCAATATCCGGTGAATCATTAACTGTAAGTCTCAGGAAAGAATAACCGGGAGGTCACTTTTTCCCTGCTGCAATAAGATAGTGCTGAGTTCTGAATATTATCATTCCGTCGGTAATTGCAGGGGCAGTCATACAAACATCATTCAGTGGTATTTCATCAAGAAGCTGGAAACTAGTACCATCTTTCAGAATATACACAGTGCCTTCTTCGTCAACAATATATATCTTTCCATCGGAAGCTACAGGTGACGCTATAAAGCTTTTTGTTTTTCCCAGTTTCCCGCTAAAAATCTCCTTCCCGGTAAGCGGATCGAGGCAAACTACAGCTCCATTCCAGTTGACATTATAGAGATGATCCCTGTATAATAACAATGTATGTATATATGATCCGCCCCTTGGCAGGCTCCATTTGATGTACTGGTTTTCAGTTTCATCATTTTTCAGGGTGATATCACCGACAGCATTGGTTTTGACGGCAATTATCGGGGAATACCTTCCATGGGCACTGTTAAAATATATAAGCCCGTTACCAACAATTGGAGTTGGTATCTGAATATCTCCTCCCCCCGACATTCTCCAGACTTCCTTCCCGGTTTTAAAATCATATCCCCCCCGGTTTTTAAACCCGTTCAGTGCAACATATGTTTTTCCGGCATTTGTATATATGTTAGGAGTACACCAACCCGGATATTCATCTCTTTGAGTTTTCCAGAGTTCTTTTCCTGTTTTAACATCATATGCAGCGACAAAGGAATCATCGAGGACATCACATTGTATTATAAGCACACCATCGTAAATAACAGGAGAACTGGCAAATTCCCATTCTGCGGATTTTACCGCAAAAAAGACCGACTTAAGTAAGCCAAAGCTTTTTTGCCACTGAAGATTTCCGTTCATGTCATAACAATAGAGACCCTCTGATCCAAAAAAAGCGACTACATAATTACCATCTGTGGCAACGGATGTATTGGCGTGAGTTGATTTTGGATGGCGTTTCATTTTGGGAATTCCCTTG
This sequence comes from uncultured Rikenellaceae bacterium, assembly GCA_964446825.1. GTDB lineage: Bacteria > Bacteroidota > Bacteroidia > Bacteroidales > VadinHA17 > LD21. Next base: position 12,200 of record CAYUQR010000056.1, on the reverse strand, counting down.
TATGCAGTAGTTTCCCATAAAATTTTACCATTGTTCTTGTCCAGACAAAAAACTTTCCATTCATGTATGGAGGAGTCATTTATCGGAGTAATATCTCCATAGATACCCGGTTTGAAGCCTGCTTTATCCTTCTGGCTTACTGCACTGGTAATAAACAGTTTATTTCCCCATATCACAGGACTTGAAAGACCCAGCCCGGGTATTCCGATTTTCCACTTAATATTAACCATTTTTGAAAGGTTAAATGTTTCAGGGAGGTTTGCATTATCAAGAACTCCTGAAGAGAACCTGCCTCGATATGCCGTCCATTGTCTGTCAGGATTAATCTGGCAGATAACAGTGTTTTCCATGAAGGCCAAAATGCCTGAAATAAAAAAAACCAAAAGTATTCTTTTCATGCTGATCAATTATTTTTACCTGCTGCTATAAGGTATTTCTGAGTACGGAAATAAATCATGCCATCAGTTATTGCAGGAGCTGTCAGGCATATATCATTTAAAGGTATCTCTGCAACCTGACTGAACTTGTCGCCATCCTGAATAATATAAACAGTTCCCTTTTCATCGACAATATACAATTTTCCGTCGGAGGCCACAGGTGATGCAATGAAACTTTGTGTTTTTCCAAGTTTAGCTTTATATATTATTCTGCCTGTCAAGGCGTCAAAACAGTCAACTGAGCCATTCCAGTTTACATTATAAAGATGGTTTTTATATAAAAGCATGGTATGGATATAAGCTCCTCCTCTCGGGATACTCCATTTGACAAACTGATTTACTGTTTGCCCGGGTTTTAATGTAATATCGCCCTCAGCGTCTTTGCTTATGGCCAGTATGGGTGAACTGGGTCCGTGGGCGCTGTTAAAATATATCAGGTCTTTCCCTATTATCGGAGTTGGAATAGGAACATCACCCCCACCCGACATTCTCCAAATCTCCTCACCTGTAAGAAAATCATAACCGCCACGGTGCTTAAAGCCATTTACTGCTATCCTGGTCCTCCCGCCTGATATGTAGATGTTGGGAGTGCACCATCCGGGATATTCATCTCTTTTGGTTTTCCACAACTCTTTTCCAGTTTTCAGATCGAATGCTGCAAGAAATGAATTTTCCAGTACGTCGCATTGTATTATCAGCACACCATTATAAATTACAGGAGAACTCGCGAATTCCCATTCTGCAGCATTATAATCCCATGCTACTGATTTTAAGACTCCGAAATTCTTTTTCCAGATAAGATTTCCGTCATAATCATAACAATATAATCCTTCTGAGCCGAAAAAAGCAACTGCATACTTACCATCGGTGGCAATAGAAGTGTTTGCATGCGTGGACTTAGGATGGCGTTTTATTTTTGGTACACCGGTAAAGGCAGTCCTGTCCCAGATGGTTCTTCCCGTATTTTTGTCTATGCAAATCACTTTCCAGTCATGGACTGAACTGTCAGGCACAGGCATACCGTCGCCATATATACCGGGTTTTATTCCCTTGTTGTCTGATTTGCTGATTGCTGTGGTAATAAATAGTCTGTCGCCCCATATCACAGGACTTGACAGCCCAAGTCCGGGTATCTCTGTCTTCCATCTTATGTTGACCATTTTCTTAAGATCAAATGATTGAGGAAGATTGGCATTATCGAGAACTCCGCATGATAAATAACCGCGATACCCGGGCCACTGACGTTCAGGATTTATTTGTGATCTGGCATAGAAGGAGGATAATAATAAAGTGATAAATATTGTAATTACTAATTTCTGAAACTTCATGATCAGGGTATTTAATTTTAAACTTATCAAATTAGAAAATTGTAATTTTTAAAAATAATTTAATTGTGCATTAAGGAGCACAATTTAAAAAAATATTGTTGAAAAAATTATAAATATTTTTTTGACTCTTCAAACAAATCGGTCAAACAGATTGTTATATTTGGAACTTTTTACAAACTAAGTAAGGGTTAGATGTCGGAAAAAGATAATAAAATGAAACTTATAATCGAAACTGCACAGAAGCGGTTTGGATTATATGGTGTGGAAAAGACTTCGATGCGTGAAATAGCTGATGACATTAAACTATCGAAAGCCTCCATTTACTATTATTTTCCGGATAAAGAAAGTCTTTACCGGGCCGTTGTGGAAAAGGAGCAAAATGAATTCATCATGAAAATATCAGAAAGGATCATCAGTATAAAAGAACCCGATATGTTATTAAGAGAATATGCCAGTTCACGGCTGTCATATTTCAAAACCTTGCTCAATCTTACAAGATTAAGACTTGAATCCTATTCAGATATTAAACCAGCTTTCAGGGAAACCCTTCAGGCTTTTAAAGAAAAGGAAAAAGAGATTGTTATTCAGATTTTTAACAAGGGTATCAGAATGGGAATTTTTACAATCCCCGATCCGGAAAAAACAGCTTCCCTTTTCCTCGATCTGTTGAGGGGCCTGAGAGTATCTGTTATGAATGACAAAATTACACTGGGAATTAATGAAAAGGAGTTTGAGAAACTTCATGAAAATACAACTTCTTTTACTGACATTTTTATTAAAGGATTGACAACTAAATAATTTACGATATTAAATATTAATCAAATAAACAGTACAAAGCTTTATGAAACCAGAATCAAAGAACAAAAAACTTAGAGTTTACATTCCTCTCGCTATTGTCATTATAATTGTCCTGGCTGGTGCTGTGTATTGGTACAGGGATTATAGACGGTATATAACCACCGACGATGCACATGTGGATGCTGATAATGTGAGTGTCAGCTCAAAGATTCTCGGAAGGATATCTGCAGTTTATGCACAGGAAGGAGATAATGTAAAAAAAGGGACCCTTCTTGCCGTGCTTGACAGTACCGATATTATTGCACAGAAGAATCAGGTGCTTGCGTTAAAGACCCAGGCAAAGGCAAATATGGCACAATCGGAAATGAAATATAATTCCGATCAGAAAAGTTTAAGGGTAGTGGAGATTAATCTCGATCGTGCCACAGATGACCTGACACGGGCAAAGAGTCAGTCTGACGGAGGTGTAATCACCCCTGAACAATTCGATCATATTAAAAAAGCTTATGAAATAGCCTCTGCGCAGCTTGATGCTGCCAAAGCCCAGCTACTGGTTTCAAAATCTATGATAAAAAGCGCAACCACCGCAGTTGAGACCGCAAGTGCCCAGGTTAACGTGCTGGACAGCCAGCTTAAGAACACCAAGCTCTATGCTCCTGCTGATGGTATTGTTGCAAAAAGATGGCTTCTCCCGGGGGATGTTGTACAACCCAGTCAGGCAGTTTATACAATTACAATAAGCAAGGATCTTTGGGTTGTGGCCTACCTGGAAGAGACAAAAATTGCTGATGTTCATATAGGTCAGGATGTGAAATTTACAATAGATGCTTTTCCTGATACATGGTTTAAAGGAAAAATTTTCCTTCTCGGCTCAAATACCGCATCAGTATTCTCACTAATTCCTGCCAATAATGCCTCCGGAAATTTCACAAAGGTAACCCAGCGTGTTCCGATAAGGATTTCCATCGATAGTGAAGAAAAAAACAGGGATTTATCTACCCTGAACATTTTATCAGGAATGTCAGCAGTCATAAAAATCATCAAGTATTAGAAATGGCAAAACGGATAACACCATCTCATCGAATCCGGCGCCTTGTCAGAAGCAGAGATTCTGCTTTTCATCCACAGCATGAATCTTACAAATGGTTTCTGCTTTTCAATGTTATGCTTGGAACCTTTATTGCTGTCCTTGATGCAACTATAGTAAACGTTGCATTGCCTAAAATAATGGCATCCTTTGGGATAGGCCTTGATAAAGTTGAATGGGTTGTCACAGCATATATGCTTGCGATGGCTGTGGCGCTTCCAACATCAGGCTGGCTGGCTGATAAATTCGGGTATAAACGTCTGTATTTTATTGGCTTATTTCTATTTACTTTAGGTTCAATGCTTTGTGGCCGGGCTTCGGATGAAAATATGCTGATAATGTCGAGGATCATACAGGGATTCGGAGCCGGGACAATTCAGCCCCTTGGCATGGCAATTATATCAAGAGAGTTTCCACCCAACAAAAGAGGTGTGGCTCTTGGGTTCTGGGGTATTGCAGCAGCTGCTTCTGTCTCATTCGGGCCGATGATTGGTGGTTTCCTGATTGATAATTTCAGCTGGTCACTGATTTTTGATGTTAATATTCCTATTGGTATTCTGGCAATGTTGTTCACTATTATTATCCAAAAGGAATACAAAAATGCTAAGCTAAGACAGTTCGATCTGGTTGGTTTTATTTCAGTTACAATTTTTCTTCCTCTTTCGCTTTACGCTTTGTCGCAGGGTAATGCTGCAACTAATTCGGCAGGGTGGCACGCCACTTACATTCTTGTCTGCGCTGCCATTTCACTGATTGCCCTGGCTGTCTTTATTACAGCGGAATTAACTGTAAAAGAACCACTTTTGGATCTTAGGCTTCTGATGAACCGCAACTTTGGTATTTCTAATATAATCCTGGTAATTTTCAGTCTTGGAATGTTCGGAAGCACATTTCTTTTACCGGTTTATCTTCAAAACTCGTTAGGATATACTGCTCTCCAGGCAGGTTCCGTATTTCTTCCTGTTGGCATAATCCAGGGAATCACAGCACCAATTTCGGGAAAAATAACAGATAAAATCAGCCCGAAACTACCTCTATTTGTTGGAGTTATTCTGTTCTCTCTCAGCTTTTACATGAATGCAAATCTTTCGTGGCTCACAGAGAGGCATTATATAATGTTAGCCTTGTATCTCAGGGGATTGGCTATGGGACTTATGTTTACTGCCTTAACCACAGTTTCACTTCTTGAGATTCCCCGTGAAAAAATGGCACAGGCTTCAGCGATTACAAATTCCATCAGGCAACTGGGAGGAAGTCTTGGTGTTGCTCTTCTTGCTACACTTCTGACTTCAAGAGTAGGCTACTATAACCAGCTTTATGGTGGCGCAATCAAACCCGGTTCTGAGGTATATAAACAGACAGTGAAAAGAATTAATTATCACATGCAGTATGAAGCAGGAAGTTCTCCTTCGAATGCTACACACGACAGCCAGATACTTTTGCTGTCGAATCTCAATAAACAATCATATATCCAGGGAATTAATGATGATTTCCTACTTGCGGGTATTATAACTCTTATTGGAGGTATCCCCATCTTTTTTCTAAATACTAAAAAAACAAGAATTCAAAATCTTCCTACAAATGAATATACCCACGATTAAAAGATCAATAATTACAGCATTTGTTATGCTACTGTTTGCATTTGAATCCGTTTCGGGACAAACAGCAAATTCACCATCTGCTCTTACAACAGTTACGGACTCCCTGACTTTGAAGAATATCATTGAACGTGTGGTAACAAGCCACCCTACTGTAAAAGATGCAGAGGAGGCAATAAATAATGCCAATGCAAGAATAGGACTTGCTAAAACAGGCTACTATCCAAATGCTGATTTAGAAGCAAGTTATACCAATATCGGACCTGTTGTGAAGCTTTCTATCCCCGATATGGGAACGTTTCAGTTATATCCGGTTAACAATTATGCCGCTGCTGTAAATTTTCAGCAGGTCATATACGATTTTGGACGAACAAGACAGAATGTTGAACTCGAAAATGAAAATAAGCTAATCGGGGAACAGGCTCTTGAGCAGGTTAAGCAAAAAATGTCGATGCTGGCTGTAAATAACTACTATACACTTGTTTACCTGCAAGCCGCAATTCGTATTAAAGATGAAGAGCTTGCAACACTTAATGAGCACCTGCAGCAGGTAGATAAAATGATAGCCACAGGCTCTGCAACAGAGTACCAGATTTTGTCGACCAGGGTAAAAATATCAACAGTTGAAAGCCAGAAAGTGGACCTGCAAGCTGCTCTGAAGGCTCAGCAGTCATTCCTGAACTCAATGATTGGAAATGACAATAATGCCTTACCTGCTGTCAAAAATGATCTGGACGTTGAGCTTCCGCAAATAGAATCTGATTCGCTTTTATCATATGCCTTTAAAAACAGGGATGAAGTGCTCATTAATGAAAAGAAAGAAGCACTTGCTGAGTTAAGATACGGAATGGTAAAGCTTCAGAATAAACCAATGTTAAGTTTTCAGGCATCAGCCGGCGCTAAAAACGGTTATATCCCCGATCTTAACAAGATCAGACCAAATTATGTTGTCGGATTAGGATTCAGAGTACCCCTTTTCGATGGGAACAGAACGAAGTATAACCTTGCCCAGGCTCAATCTGCAATAGCTTCATTAGCATATGAATCTGATTTTACAAGGAGAACAGTCTCTAATGAACTGTCCCGGGCAGAAGCATATATGTCTGCAGCTAAAGAAAAAATTAGCCAGTTTGATCTCCAGCTAAAACAGGCATTAAAAGCCTATTCTCTTGCGGAAACAAGTTTTGGATCAGGTGTTATCACCAATCTCGATCTTCTTGATGCCAATACATCTGTTTCAGAAAGTAAATTAATGCTGCTTAAAGCCAGAATTGACTATGCAGCAAGCATATTTACACTTAAGGCTGCGCTTGGGGAGAGAATATATTAGAAAATCCGGATGGATTATTCTTGTTTGTTTTTTGACGACTTGAACTTAAGATTATATTCAAGGGAAATAATATTTATTCCTGATATATGAGGAAGATAGTCGCGTTGAAAGAAATATTCAGCTTCAACAGACTGCCTCTTTGTTAGTTTATATTCAAAACCGATAGCATATCTGTCTTTATTGAAACGTTTTTCAGATTGTTCAAACATCCTGAAAAATGTTTCAAAATATATGTAGGGATTTATCGGAAACGAGGGGGTTTTATATTCTGCTTTCAGTCTGATCCTTCCATACGATCGGGGAAATTTATCATAAATACTCTCAAAGTATGTTCTGGTCTGTCTTTGAAACCTGAATCTTCCGGAAAAATTAAAGTGACCAATGCTTTCATCTCCTTTTATTTCTGCTATCCACTTGTTACGGATATGGTACTCATTATCATTCTCAAGGTTATTCGTAATTCTATAGGAACCTGCTGCAGACAGATGTTTATTGAATTTATATCCGACTCCTCCTTCCAGGAAAACCTCTCCTATTTCAGAAGCGTTATTAAAAGTACGAACTTCAGTTTCCAGTATAAAACTCAGCTTTTTCTTCAGGGAATATTCAGCATTGACCCCATACCAGATACCAAAATCATTATTCTGACTGAAACCCGGTGGCGTAATAAACAATAGTAAGGCAAAAAAACAGGTAACCAGTCTAATAATTTTCATAAGAATCGTTTTTATGAGAAATCAGATTCGGACCGTTATCATTATTGTCGGTGGTTTCAAAATAGATTCTAAGGTGACATATGTCTTTAAGTAAGTCAATCTCACCTATTTCAACACGAATTATTTCCGGTATCCCTGTTCTGGTTTGAAGATCATCAATAAGCTCTTTGGCAAATTCAGGCTTAAGAAGGTTAATTTTTTCATATACAATAATTTTTGAAGTCTCATGTCTCATTAACCATCTTTTTTCCAGACCAAAGGTTATTAAGATTACTATAATGTTGGTAAAAATGATTGCCAGGATATCTGTTGAAGTATCAGCTAATGCATTGATAACGGAGATGCCAATGATAAGAAAGAGGTAGGTCATCTCTTTAATTGGAATAGTAAGAGTCCTGTAACGAATGATCCCAAAAATCGCAAATAGTCCGAGGGCAAACCCGATCTGCAGCATTACCTTCTCAAGAAGGTAACATAGCAGAAAGATAATGCTTGAGATAAGAATGTAAGTAAAGAGATAATCCTTTCTCCTGGCTGTGGAAAAATACAACCATCTGACAAGTATCAATATAACTGCAAGGTTCAGCGAAAATCTCCACATCATATCAAGCAGATTTGATACATGAACTGAATTAAGCAAAGCCGTATTTCCCCCTTCAATTGCTATTAGACTTAATGTATTCATTTTCAATACGATTTAATAATAATATTTTTGGTTTGACCATATTTTTTTTAAGTTCATTCTTAAGGATCGCACTACCGGTGCAATATTTACTGAATCCTTCCGGGTATATATGCATTTGTTTAACCATACTATTAAAAAGAGAGTGATGAGAAAAAGCCGGTTTTTTCAATTCAACAACCGCCAGATACGGCATCTCAATAAATAATCCGGTAACAGGATCCGTAAAGTTTATGTTATAATCGAGTGTTATCCGTTCATCAGAATCTTTTCCGGCCACAGTTATCCGGTTAAACCTGTTTATCAGCACGGGTGTAAGCAATGATGAATCAACTGGCAGGTATTCTTTCATTAAATACAGAGCATGTTCATCATAACCGTCTGGTTGAAAAGTACTCTCTATACGCCATTTGAGGATTCTGTTTTTATTTGACCTCATTTTAATTTCAAGAAATGAATCCCCGTTTATCTCATATTTCCTGTACCTGATTTTATGTCGTGCCAGTTCACCTCTTGAATGTTGATTATAGAAAAGATATTCTGATGTATCAAGATATGTGGAGTAATATGGCAGGGCTCTTGTATTCTTAATCTCCAGCACAATGTAATTATCTTTCATCAGATCAATTAGATGACTTAATTTATTAACAGAAAAAATGTACTTGACCTCTACCCTGTCCATTAAACTGTCAGAATTAATTTCTTCAAGGCTTATCGGATCAAGAGTTTGTAAGGATTCAAGTATATCCTGGTCGTTTATCATAAAAAGTGCATTCGCTTATGTCTCATTCCGATCCAATGGTACCTCTGGACTAACATCTAAATATTTTGAATTAATTATTTTGAATCATTGTTTCTGTCAAAGGTGGGTATCACCCACCTGAAGGGACCGGTACCGTTGGGTATTCGAGAATAGGATAGTTCAAGTGTCTGGGCAGAAAATGTTACCTGGTCGATTATCCTTCCGTCAGGTATGGACAATACTACTTCTTCCCCGTCTGAAGCGAGTTTAAAGTTAGCATGTAATCCTGCCTGGGTGGTATCATCATCTGCCCATATTATAAGATAGCCGTTTCCCGAAATTGATGTACCCCCGGGAAACTGCCATTTTAAATTCTTTTTACTATTATCTGATAAATAATATCCCGACATATCAACTGTGCTCTGAGATTTATTGAATAATTCTATCCAGTCATCATACTGACCGTTCTGGTCGGCAACAGTAGTGGAATTAACAGGCATTAACTCATTTATTACCACCACTCCTGTGGCGGTATCCTCAGGCTTCTTACAAGCAGAAATTATAAATATGAAAAAGATAATGAGAAGTGTAATTTTAGATTTCATATTAGTTAGTGAGTAAGATGATGTGAAATCATTAATTGCATCTTGTCAGTCCGAGATTAAGTTCACTATTTGTTCCTGAAATCACGAGTGCCGCTCCCAGTGAAGATGCATTTACAATTTCGGAGGTATATACAAGCTTTGCAGGAAAGGCTTCTGAAATATGGTCAATGAATAAATCATTTTTCGAGAATCCACCCGTTATATATAGATTTTCGGTGTTATCGTTTTCCGGAAGGACTAGTTTTACTGACGCAATTGTAAGGTCACATAGTTCATTCATCAACTGATGATATGCTTCCTCATATGTACTAAACTCATACATATCAATATAGTTTTTCAGAGCATGTAAATAACCGTCGGTCTGAAAGAAAACATGGCTGTCTTTGAATTTTTCTCTCAGGGAGGAAGACCATTTTCTGTCAGCCTTAATTTTTTTATAATAATTGTCAGGTTTTCTGAAGTGATCGGTTATATGCTTAAGAGCTGATTCGTGGAGATGGCCAAGGAAGAGTCGTGATGATTTTACAGGTTGCCTGCTTATACTCATGTAACAGAGACAATCCCTGTCAAGCTGATCTACAGTAAGTATTTCAGTGTTGAAGGGATTCATATTTATACACCAGGTCCCTGTTGATAACAGTATAAATTTACCCTTGCTGCTTGAGAAATAAGGAGCGAGAGATGATGAACTGTCGTGTATTCCAACCCCGACCTGTAACTTCTTCCCATCAATCATTACCTCATTTAATGTCGCCACAGAAACAGGCTGTGGAAGATCCAAACCATAGTTTTCAACCCATTGATGATATCGCATATCGTCAAAGTCCCACAATGCTGTATGGCATCCGATGGATGTATGCTCGGAACAAATCTTTCCTGTTAATGTATATGACAGATATTGCGGAAAGTGAAGAATATGTTTCACTTTGGCAAACACTTCGGGTTTTACTGATTTCAACCATAAGATCTGCAAACCTGAATTAAGCATACCAAGAGCCGGAGAGGCCGTTCGTCTGCAAAACTCATCCCTTCCGCCATACCTTTTATATAAATGCTCGGGTATCATTTCATCCATCGGTTTAAGATAATTATAAACCGGTGTAAGCCTTTTACCCGTTTCATCCAGATAGACAATGGTAGCACCATAGGTTGTAAAATTTATTGCTTTGAGATCAAATTTATCTGAATGGACCAATAAAGAGAGAGACTCTTTTATCCATGATTCAATATGCTCAATATCATCACATTCAAAGCCGTCATCATCATTTGTCTCTGCAAATTTTTGTTCAATTTCCGAAACAATCTTAAAGTCCTCATTGAACAGGACTATCTTCTTATTCGTTTTTCCAATATCAAAAATTGCAGTAACTATCTCTTTCATTGCTTATTTTCTTTACCAAACTCCCCATCTGGTTTTATAATAAGTGTAAATATAACACTTATATATTATCTTTTTATAAGCACTTCTTTTTCGTACTTCACAATTTCATTGATATAATCCTCTCCCACAGGAACCTGGCTATTCATGCAGTAATAATCCCACACCGCCCCGAAAGGTTTGGATTTCAACAGTTCAAGATATGCGAGCCGTTCAAAGTTTTTACCTTGTTCCTCAAACTTAACAAGCATTTTATAAGGCTCAAGAAAGGCATACATGAAGGCCATCTGAGCTGATCGTGTCCCGATAACATATGCGCCAATACGGTTCAGACTGGCATCAAAAAAGTCGAGACCAATATTAACCCTGTTTAAAGCTTTACATCGGACTACCTCCTGTACAATGAGCATCAGTTCCTCATTAAAAGTTAGAACATGATCACTATCCCATCGCACTCCTCGCGTGAGATGCAATAAAATTTCATCAACAAAATGCAATATTGAAGATATCTTGTCCCCTATCTGTTCTGTTGGGTGAAAATGCCCGTTATCGAGGGTTATCATTGTATTATTTTTAATTGCATAACCCATATAGAAATCATATGATCCGACCACCATCGACTCTGAGCCAATTCCAAAGAGTTTACTTTCTACGGAATCCTTAAGGTATTTTTTAGGATATTTAACAGAAAATATCTCATCCAACGATTTTTTCAAAATCCTGCGAAGTGTATTCCTGTCAACAGGAGTGTCTTTCATCCCGTCAGGTATCCAGATATTATGTACTGAAGGAGTTCCTAACTGCTTACCCATTTCAGCAGCTATTGCCCTGCATCGTTTTGTGTGTTCAACCCAGAATTTTCTTATTTTCTCATTTTTACTAGATAAGGTAAAGCCATCATCAGCATATGGGTGTGAAAAACAGGTACAGTTAAAATCCAGGCCTATTCCTCTCTTTTTTGCCCATTTTATCCAGCCCTGGAAATGTTTTGGTTCTATCTGATCGCGGTCAACCAGCTTCCCTCCAAACTCGCCATATATAGCATGGAGATTAAGTCTCTGTTTTCCAGGGAGTAACGACATAGCTTTATCCAGATCTTCACGCATCTGTTCAATTGTTTTTGCTTTTCCGGGAAAATTACCGGTAGCCTGGATACCACCGCCTCCAAGAACGGAGCCCGGCTTTTCAAATCCCCCCACATCATCTGTTTGCCAGCAATGCAGACTTATATTTATGTTATCCATTTCAGAAAGCACCTTGTCAGTGTCAATTCCAAGCGCTGCATATTGTTCCTTAGCCAGCTCGTATGACTTCTCAATTAGTTTCTTTTTCATGATCAGGTTGGTTTCGTTATTTTGTTATTTTGTTATATAATATTATTTTATTTTATTTCTATTTATGAATTATCTTCCGTCCTTAACCTTAACCTTAACCCACCCCTCCGCGTCCCAGGAGGGGATTTTAGAGCAATTGTCCAGGGCCTAACGTCTGGTGTCTAG
>CAYUQR010000055.1:0-23070 GCA_964446825.1 uncultured Rikenellaceae bacterium | reverse complement strand
AACACGGAAAATTTGAATTCCGTCCGCTTGAACCTGGCTATGGTATTACTGTCGGCAACGCATTAAGAAGAATACTTCTCTCTTCGCTTGAAGGTTTTGCCATTACTACGGTTAAGATCGAAGGCATAGACCACGAGTTCTCTACAATTACAGGTGTAATGGAGGACGTAACTGAGATTATCCTGAATCTTAAACAGATCCGGTTTAGAAGAATAGTCGAAGACATTGACCATGAAAAAGTCATCATTAAAATAAGTGGTCAGGAAGTATTTAAAGCAGGTAACCTTAATTCTTCCCTGAGCAGTTTTGAGGTTTTAAATCCCGATATGGTTATTTTCAGGATGGAACCGGATGTTAAAATACAGATAGAAATTACAATTAATAAAGGCAGGGGTTACGTACCGGCTGAGGAAAATGAGCCGGTTGAAAGTGAATTCGGGCTCATTGCTATTGATGCTATTTTTACTCCTATCCGTAATGTAAAATACTCGGTTGAAAATTATCGTGTTGAGCAAAAAACAGACTATGAAAAACTTCTTTTTGAGATAGAAACTGACGGATCAATTCATCCTAAAGATGCTCTTAAAGAAGCTGCAAAAATACTTATCTATCACTTTATGTTGTTCTCCGATGAGAAGATCACCCTCGATTCGGATGATAAACTGGCAAACGAGGAGTTTGATGAAGAAGTGCTCCATATGAGACAACTGCTAAAAACAAAACTTGTTGATCTTGACCTGTCAGTAAGAGCTCTAAACTGCCTTAAAGCTGCAGAAGTTGATACTCTTGGAGACCTGGTGAGGTTTAATAAGAATGACCTGCTTAAATTCAGGAACTTTGGTAAGAAATCTCTGACAGAGCTTGATGAATTACTCGAAAACATGAGTCTTTCATTTGGTATGGATGTAAGTAAATATAAGTTAGAGAAAGATTAATTTGAAAACTGGTTAAGGAAATAGAGAAATGCGACATTTAAAGGTTATTAACCATTTAGGAAGAACAAGTTCACACAGGAAGGCGATGCTTGCGAATATGGCTTCATCCCTGATCCTTCATAAAAGGATATCAACAACTACCGCTAAAGCTAAAGCTCTCCGTACCTTTGTTGAGCCTCTTATTACTAAATCGAAAATAGATTCAACACACTCGAGGAGAGTGGTTTTCAGTTACCTGAAAGATAAGAATGCAGTAGCTGAATTGTTCAGAGAGGTATCACCCAAGATAGCAGAACGTCCGGGAGGATATACACGGATTCTTAAAACTGGCCACAGACTTGGGGATAATGCAGATATGTGCATTCTCGAACTTGTTGATTACAATGAAGCTATGCTTGGTGGAGAAGCTGCTAAAACCAAAAGCACAAGAAGAAGAAGATCTTCCAGGAAAAAGGAAGAGACAGCTGCCGTTACCAAAGCTCCAAAGGCTGCAAAAGAAAAGACAGGAAAAACTGAAAAGCCTGAAAAGGAAGAGCCTGTTGCAAAGACAGAAGAGACAACCGGAGATCTAACTCCCGAAGAACAATAAAATGTCAGGAGATTTTTTAAGTAAAGGGGTGAGTCGTAAAGACTTTATCCCTTTTTCTGTATATTGCTTTATTGTCTAATATTAAATTTAAAATTTATGGGTCAGATAGTTAGTGTACATGCCCGCGAAATTCTTGATTCCCGTGGCAATCCGACAATTGAAGTAGATGTGATGACAGCCAGTGGTTATTTTGGCAGAGCCGCCGTACCATCAGGTGCATCGACAGGAGAAAACGAAGCACTTGAATTGAGGGATGGTGATAAAAACCGTTATTTCGGTAAAGGCGTGCTCAAAGCCGTTTATAATGTTGATAATGTTATTGCAGAAGAGGTAATTGGAATGGATGTCACTGATCAGGCAGGGATTGACAAAAAAATGATCGATCTTGACGGGACCAGGACAAAAAGCAGCCTGGGAGCAAACGCAATACTTGGTGTTTCTCTTGCAGTTGCCAAAGCAGCTGCTTCATACCATGGGTTGCCACTGTTTCGTTATATTGGAGGAGCCAATGCTGTTACGCTTCCTGTTCCCATGATGAATATAATTAACGGAGGTTCTCACTCAGATGCTCCTATTGCCTTTCAGGAATTTATGATCAGACCGGTAGGCGCACCCTCATTCAGCGAAGGACTTCGCATGGGTGCAGAGGTATTCCATTCATTGAAAAAAGTATTGAAAGAGAGAGGATTGAGCACAGCTGTTGGTGATGAGGGTGGTTTTGCTCCTAAACTAAATGGTACTGAAGATGCTCTTGAGACGATTCTTAAGGCTATCGAAGCTGCCGGGTACAAGGCAGGTTCAGATATTACAATCGCACTCGATTGTGCAGCTTCAGAGTTCTATACCGAAGGCTTGTACACTTATTCCAAGTTTGAGGGATCTAAAGGTGCAAGAAGAACATCAAAAGAACAGGTCGACTATATCGAGCAGCTGATAAAAAAATATCCCATCGATTCAGTAGAGGATGGCATGGCCGAAGATGACTGGGACGGGTGGAAGATGCTCACCGACAGAATTGGCAAGCATTGCCAGGTTGTTGGTGATGATGTTTTTGTAACAAATGTCGATTATCTGAAAAAGGGAATTGAAATGGGTTGTGCAAATTCCATTCTTATTAAAGTAAACCAGATTGGCACCCTGACTGAAACACTCAATGCAATAGAGATGGCTCACAGGGCAGGTTATACAACTGTTACATCACATCGTTCAGGCGAAACCGAAGATTCAACGATTGCAGATATTGCTGTTGCGACCAATTCGGGACAGATAAAAACAGGATCGGCAAGCCGGACAGACAGGATGGCAAAATACAACCAGCTGCTCAGGATTGAAGAGACACTGGGTAACCTGGCTGTTTACGGGTATAAAAAATAATTATTATTTGTAGGGTCATGCCGTGGCATGACCCTACATCAATATGCCAACCTGTCAACCTTTACGACGTTATTAACAATTGTTGATAACTTCTGTTTATATCGGGTTTATAACAACGGCATTGATTTTATTGTTTTTTGATTTCCATGATGTAAATTTGATTTTATCAGATGAGCGATAAAAGACTGCTCGAAAGATGTGGAAACGGAAAAGGTTACTTAAATGAAACAAGATCCGTTTCAGTCAGACCTTCGGGACTGCGCATCAAGAGAGCCGAAGTCTGAACTAGAGAACTCCGCGTTCGCGATGTTCAGTAAGTCAAAGAGAGCCGGAAACGTTCTTTCAGCGATTGAGTCACAGGGCTTCAGAAAATGAAGGGCTTCGGCCCCGGGTTATCTGAAACTGATGCCTTTCCCTTCGGGGATTGAGCAACAGCGCCTGAAGGACATTTCGTCCCGGAAGTCCGCCTCAAAACGGACAAAAGGACAGCCGGAAGGTTCTGCCGTAACAGGCTCAACCCGAAAGCTATGGGTTGCCGGAATGGATCTTGTATCCGGGAAAGCAGCCGGTCAGAATAACAGTAATCTGACTTCGTAAACAGCTTCGGCTGCAAACGATGGATGGGAACTACTCCTTGTGAATGGTTCCCATCATTGTTTTTATACCTTAACCCCCGACCCCCAAGCCCCCAAACCCCCCAAACCCCTCAACCTCCCATTTGTGGAGCTGACCCCCCAACCCCCCATTTGGGGGGCCTAATCTTATGCAATATTTCTTTAAGTCCCCCATTTGGGGGATTTAGGGGGTAAATATTATATACTTATTGAATATCTTTGCCAATCAATATTTTTTAAAATGCAATACACAGGTTTAAGCGATTTCATTAATGTACTGGAGAAAAATGATGAACTCCGGAGAATAAAAATATTTGTTGACCCTGTACTTGAGATCACAGAGATAACTGACAGGGTGACCAAAGCAGGTGGGAAGGCCTTACTTTTTGAGAATACCGGTACCAGCTTTCCTGTGCTTATCAATGCTTTTGGTTCGGATAAAAGAATGGCTATGGCAACCGGGAGGAAGAATCTTGAAGAAGCCGGTTATGAAATCGAAAATATTCTTGGCAATGTGCCTGATGGCGGAAGCACATTGTTGAAAAAAATTTCCTCCCTGCCACATCTTATCAGGCTTGCCGGCTTTCTGCCATCGCGCCGGAGAGGAAAAGGCATTTGTCAGCAGGTGATTCACAGTGAACCCGATCTGGGCTTATTACCTGTGCTTAAGTGCTGGCCTCACGACGGTGGAAGGTTTATCACTCTTCCAATGGTGCATACTGTACATCCAGTTACAGGTAAAACAAATGTTGGTATGTACAGGATGCAGGTGCTTGATAAAAGTACAACTGCAATGCACTGGCAAAGACATAAAACCGGTGCTAACCATTTTGAAGCCTGGAAAGAACAGGGGAAAAGAATGCCTGTTTCTGTAGCGCTCGGGGGTGATCCGGTTTATGCCTATTCAGCTACGGCTCCATTACCCGAGAACATAAATGAATATGTGCTTGCAGGTTTTCTCAGAAAGAAAAAAGTCAGGATGGTCAAATGCATCACGAACGATTTATTTGTTCCCTCAGATGCCGATATTATTATCGAAGGATATGTCGATCCGGCCGAAGATCCCGTATGGGAAGGGCCTTTCGGCGATCATACCGGTTTCTATTCACTGGCTGACTGGTATCCGAAATTTCATGTTACATGTATAACACATTCAAAATCAGCCATATACCCTGCGATAATTGTTGGAATTCCTCCTCAGGAAGACGCCTGGCTTGCAAAAGCCACCGAGAAAATTTTTCTTTCCCCGGTCAGGATGACATTACAGCCTGAAATTGAAGATTTTCATATGCCTGATGCAGGCATCGCACATAACCTTGTTATTGTGAAGATCAGAAAAACTTATCCCGGACAGGGTATGAAAGTCATAAACTCTTTGTTTGGGGCCGGACAAATGATGTTTACGAAATACCTGGTTGTGGTGAGCGGTGATATAAATATCAGGGAGTATAAAGAACTTCTTGTACATATATTTGCAAATATTGATCCCGGCAGGGATATATTTTTCAATCGCGGACCGCTTGATGTCCTGGATCATTCGTCCGACAGCTTCTCCTTTGGCGGGAAAGCCGGAATAGATGCAACGATAAAGCACAAAGAAGAAAATTCGGGAAGAATAACCGGAAACGCAGATAAAGCAACTGTATTGAAAGTTAAAAATAATTTCTTTAACAAGAAAATAATTAAGGAATTTGACATGTTCCTTTTTGAGGAGGATATCCCCGTAATTATTGTCTCTGTTGACAGATCTGAACATAAAGATGTTATTGAAAAAGTCAAGGCATTCTTCAGGAGTAATGACCCTTTCGGGATGTTCAGGTTAATACTGGCTGTTGACCACACTGTTGATCCTGGCGATTATTTTATGGTTGCCTGGCAAATACTCGGAAACACTGATCCTCTTCGCGATCATGAATATATTTCTCCTTCTTCCTTATTCATCGACGGGACGATTAAAATCTACAGGGAAGGGGGATTTCCGCGAAAGTGGCCAAATGTTGTCAGTTCCGACGTTAATACGATCTCTGCAATAGACAGGAAATGGGAATCCCTCGGGTTAGGCGATTTTATTAAATCTCCCTCAAAAAAATACCTTAAGTTAAGTCGGCCCGGTGCCGATGAAATTATCATATCTGAGTAGTGACAATAATTAAAACACTTCAGATAATTGCTTCCGATAATTAAGCTATTTTTGCATTATCTGATGGAAATCTTATATTTTACATATTATTATTTTCTGCATGTTATCAGAATTAATTCCATTTATGAGATTGTCTTTGCAGGTATAATAAATTCATCTGATTTACCTTTTCGGTATATTTTATTTGTTGTCCTGATAACAGTAGTTGTGATCTGGCTTATACTTTCGCAGACCAGGATCCTTATTAAAACCAGGAAACTGTTGAAGGAAAAGGAAGAGGCTCTTTACCTGATAGCAAACCAGAAGTACGCGCTTGAACAAAAAGATAAGGATATGACTGACAGCCTTATCTATGCACAGAGAATACAGGAAGCGCTTTTGCCTTCGGAAAAATATTTCAGAGAACATTTCAGGGATTCTTTTATACTTTTTAAGCCAAAAGATATTGTCAGTGGCGATTTTTACTGGATTGGAGGGAAAGATGACAAAGTTTTTGTTGTTGCAGCTGATTGCACCGGACATGGAGTCCCCGGCGCACTTATGTCGATGATCGGTCTGGAGTTAATTGAAAAAACCATCAACGAAGAAAATGTTGAGGTCCCCTCGAAGATACTTGGAGTACTTAATAAAGCTCTTGAAAAAACATTCAGCAGGGAAAAAAACATCGGCACTATAATACGCGACGGAATGGATGTTGGTCTGTGTGTAATTGATAAGGAAAGAAAGAAGATTGAATATGCCGGAGCTTTCTTTCCGCTATATATTATTCGTGATAATAGACTGCTTGAGGTAAAGGCTGATAAGCTTATTATTGGTATGAATCCTGACGGGGCTGAATATACAGATCATGAAATTGACATCATGGAAGATGATATAATTTACCTGTTTTCTGATGGTTATGTTGATCAGTTCGGCGGATCGGAAAACAAGAAGTTCATGTATAGAAGATTCAGATATCTGTTATTGACAATACATCGTTTCCCTGTAAATGATCAAAAGGCTATTCTTGAGGAGAATATTAAAACATGGATCGGAAAGAATGAGCAGGTAGACGATATATTGGTGATAGGATTCAGACCCTTATAATAAAAGGTCTAGATAGTCTTTTTTATTTTATCAATAAGGGCTGCCGGCTGGAAAGGTTTACTGATATAATCATCTATACCGACTGATAAACATTTCTCTTTATCTCCTATCATTGCATTGGCAGTAATTGCTATAATTGGCACATGCGAATTTGTTGTGGATTCCAGTGCCCTTATCTTTTCAGCAGCTACGAGACCGCTCATAACCGGCATCTGGATATCCATCAGGATCAGGTCGTAGTTTGTGGTGCCAAACTTATCAAGTGCTTCTTTACCATTACATGCAGTGTCAATACTGTGTACCAGAGGACTAAGTGTCAGCAGGGTTATCTTCTGATTGATAAGATTATCTTCAACAAGCAATATTTTGATGTCTTTAAGATCTTTATGAGGTTTTTCTTTCTTTATAAGCTCCTCCATTTTAGGAGAAGCAGTTTTCAGTCTTGGTTCAGATACAGGGTTTGCAAAAGGAAGAAGAATATTAAGTACGGTGTAATTATTTCCAAATTCCTGACGGAAAGTGCCCTTCCCTGACGCTATAAGGCGGGCTGCCAGGCTCTTGCCCTCAGCTGTCTCATCAATCAGTACAATATTCTTATTTGTTTGTATCCGAAATGCTACAAGAGTCTCATTTTGCAGCTCTTTTTCCTTTTTAAGACTAATATTGACTGTGATAGCTCTTTCTGATACATGATTCTCGATTATAGTGAAAAGGTCGAGAAATATTTGTTTGAGAATAATAGGATCGCCAAAACACTCAAGTTCATTGAACTCTTTTTTGTTAAGAACAAAATCAATGTTGGCTTTATCCTTCAGCAAATAGAGATCAAAAGTGTTCTGTAGAGTAGACAAAAGACTGAACCTGATAGCTTTCCTGTGCTCATAACTCAGATTGCCAGCCGATTGCATCGACAATTCATTAACAGTTGTAACCATATTGTTTGTAGATGCAATAAAGGTCTCCAACAGTTCCTTCTGTTTCTTCTCGAGACCTGATTCCATCAGCATATCAGTAATAATTACCAGGTTGTTGAGAGGTTCTCTTATCTTATGTGAAAAATCAGTGATCACATCATCTTTCTTTTCGTTAAGTGACGAAAATTCAGATAATGATTTTTTGAATTTTTTGTTCAGGTCAGATGATCTTCTGACAACAATTAATCCCAGGCTGGCTCCTGCAATGATCATTACGCCGGCTGGAAGTTTCTGGTTAAACGTTATTAATATTACTGCAGCTATCAGGCAGAAAATCGCCACGACTGAATAAGTTTCAATATTTTTTATGCTCTTTTCGAAGAAATCCTCAGAAGATTTATTTGAACCATAATTTTTATTACTATTGAGGGTTTCTGTTGCCATAAATCAGTATTTTGAGGTTTGGTAAAATTAATCAAAATATATAATAAATATACATCAACCGAAATTAACAACCTTTAAAGGAAAAGGTTAAATTTGTCAATGCGATGAGTTGTATGATCCGGACAGGTAAAAAATTGATTAAGATGATGATTTTGAAAAAAATATTACTGGTAACAAGCATATTTCTGTCAACTTTTCCTGCATCTTTTTTACATGCACAGCAAAAAGAAGGGCTGGTAAAATATACACCTGATTTCAGATTCACCGATGGAATTTATCTCAATTTTGATCAGGTAAAAATGAATAAACCCATACCAAAAGCCAAAATTCTGACATCGGTTGATTATAACGACAGGGAATTCTTTAAAAAGGTTCTGGAACCCGGCAAGATATATTTCTATGACAATATGGGGGTCAGACAGGAAGTGGCTATGAACAATATTTGGGGTTATTCGCGTAATGGTGTTTTATATGTTCAGATTCAGGGGAATTTCAACAGGATAACCTTCGTTGGCAGCATCTGTCATTTTGTGGCTGATGTAACAACATATGATTCACGATATTATAATTCGCCTTATGGTTATTATGATCCGTATTATTCGCCTTATGGATACAGTAATTATTATAATCCGTATAACCCCTATTATTACCCGTACGGGCAATCGAACATGTCGAGAACAGAGTTGAAACAATATATTATAGATTTTGAAAGTGGTAAGATACTGGAATTTGACGTTGAAAACACAGAATTGCTGCTAATGAAAGACAGCACGCTTTATGATGAGTATGTGCAGCTTTCAAGGAAGAAGAAAAAGGAACTTATGTTTGTTTACATCCGCAAATTTGATGAGAATAACCCATTGTATATACCTGTTGAATAATTCTTTAAAGATGAAAACATCTTTTCTCGCAATCGCATTGTTTTGCTGTGCCTTTACTCTGGCAGGGCAGGCGCCTTTCCCGTCTAAGGATGAGATAAAGCAGTTCACAGAATCGAAAACATGTGTGGTACTTGAAGATGATGCTTTTTCCTCCTATAACGTTTTTATTAAAAAGGCTGTACAATCATTCTGGAAAATAACTCCTTATGAATTCATTGAGGTTAAGGAATTTAATGTAAGAAGACTTAATCCACGGTATTCATTTATTGTTCTTACCCAGACTAATTTTGATAAAGACAAATCAGACGGCCTCTATAATTTCATAAACCTGTTACAGGGCAAGGATGTAAATAAGCTGGGTGAGATGCCCGAGATATGTGCCATTCCCCTTTCCTTTGCAGGGGAGGACGATTTAGATTACAGTTATAAACTGGGGGCAATTCTGTTATTTATTCAGAAACATGCGCAGATGATATCAGAGGACCCATCGCTGACAGGAAGAAAATATCTTAAATATTATAATAAATTTACCCCGGAAGTCCATAACAAGACAATTCTTGTGAAAAAAGAAGACTTGTCACCGGAGATTTCAACTATCGAAAAGATAAAAGCCATTTATAAATATAAAATTGAGATAGTCTCCGAGGATGATATTGTTAAGGCAATTGAAGACAAATCTCCGAACACTGTGATCCTCCACGAAGTTGGTCCGGTAGGTGACAGAAATTCAGGATTTTGTTTCAAGATGCTTATAGGGACTGACGATTCCAATATGTATTATTATAACCAGAACACTATTAATAAAAACAATCCGAATGGATTGTTACCGGCTGATCTAAAGCGTTTCGAAAGGTAGTATTGATGCAACATTGATAAAACAAAGCCGTCTTTAAATAAATTATAAATGTTATGGAAGATTACGGAGTATTATCAGAAAAAGAAAGAAACTGGTCGATGATATGCCATCTTTCGGCTTTTGCAAGCTACTTTTTCCCATTTGGAGGAATAATTGGTCCCCTGATATGCTGGTTTTCAAAAAGAGATGAATCTGTATGGATCAATCTTAATGGGAGGAATGCTCTGAATTTCAATTTATCAATTTTACTCTATAGTGTTCTGGCAATTCCTTTATGTTTCATAATCATAGGAATACCCATAATTTTGGCTTTGGCTACACTTAAGGTTATCTGTATAATTATTGCTAGTATAAAAGCTTCAAAAGGACAATTGTTCAGATATCCGCTGACTATACCATTCCTCCAGTAAGATTTTATTATCAAAAAGATCTGATTTCAATTTTTTTTGGTAAATTTCTTTTCCATTTAACAACCATGAAGTCATGGCACATAATAAGGAAAAGAAAAAAGCCGATACCCATGTCCCTGGAAAGATCAATCTGTATCATGACATTGAAACAGAAAAAAAGAAAAAACTAAAGGGTAAGGAATATGAGAAGGAGCTTCGCAAGCTTGAGATAGAACTTGTCAAATTACAGGAATGGGTTAAGTCAAATAAGCTTAAGGTGGTAGTTGTTTTTGAAGGGAGGGATGCTGCCGGGAAAGGTGGTGTAATAAAAACCATAGCAGGTTGCCTGAATCCCAGGATATGCAGGATTGTAGCACTTGGGATACCAACTGAAAAAGAGAAATCCCAGTGGTATTTCCAGCGGTTTGCGTCTCAATTGCCTGCTGCAGGCGAGATAGTCCTTTTTGACAGGAGCTGGTATAACAGGGCAGGTGTTGAGAAAGTGATGGGTTATTGTAACATTGATGAATATGAGGAGTTTCTGAGATCATGCCCCGAGTTTGAAAAAATGTTGATCAGATCAGGGATATTACTTATAAAATACTGGTTTTCCGTCAGCGATCATGAACAGGAAAAACGTTTTCACGACAGGATCAACGACCCGACAAAAAGATGGAAGATTAGTCCTATGGATGTTGAATCGCGTGATAAATGGGTTGAATATTCAATGGCAAAAGATAAAATGTTCTCATATACCGATACAAAGCAATCACCCTGGTATGTTGTGGAAGCTGATGATAAGAAAAGGGCCAGACTTAATTGTGTTCATCACCTTCTTTCGCTGATCCCTTACAAAGACCTTACTCCCAAACCATTCAAACTTCCACCATTAAAACATGATAAGGCTTACGTCAGGCCTCCAAAGGATGAACAGACTTATGTTCCGAATATCTATTGATCTGGCACTTTCGCCTTTTACATTTCTTTGTGTTATGTAGCCTTTGCAAAGGAGGATATTCTTTATACTTTTGCCTTTGAACTTTTGTCTTTTATCTTGTAAACTATGTCATCAAAGCCATCCATACCCAAAGGAACCAGGGA
Source organism: uncultured Rikenellaceae bacterium (assembly GCA_964446825.1). Taxonomy (GTDB): domain Bacteria; phylum Bacteroidota; class Bacteroidia; order Bacteroidales; family VadinHA17; genus LD21. The sequence continues at coordinate 11,747 of CAYUQR010000055.1, read as the reverse complement.
TTTCTCAACTGAGGAGATGCTCAGGCGCGAATTTATCTTTGATACCATTAAACAGGTGTTCAGGTTATATGGTTATCAGCCAATTGAGACCCCATCGATGGAAAACCTGTCAACCCTGCTTGGAAAATATGGAGATGAAGGAGACAAACTTTTATTCAGGATCCTTAATTCGGGTAATTTCCTTTCGGATGTTACTGATGATGAAATACTTAAAAGAGAGATTTCCAGACTCTCTTCAAAGATTTGCGAAAAAGGATTGAGGTATGACCTTACAGTACCATTCGCACGTTATGTTGTTCAGCATCGCGATGATATAGTCTTTCCGTTCAGAAGATACCAGATACAGCCCGTGTGGAGAGCTGACAGACCCCAGAAAGGCAGATACCGGGAATTTTTCCAGTGCGATGTGGATGTCATTGGAAGCGACTCTTTATTGAATGAATACGAACTGATAAAAATCATTGATGAGATATTCGGAAAGCTTAAAATATCTGTTGTAATTAAAATCAACAACAGGAAAATTCTTGCCGGGTTAGCTGAATTTATCGGGGAAGCTGAAAGGATTACCGATATAACTATTGCTATTGATAAGCTTGATAAGGTTGGTATTGACGCTGTTAATGAAGAACTTGAAGGAAAAGGTGTATCCTCTGAAGCGATAACTAAACTTCAACCCGTGTTGCGTCTCTCCGGAAACACATCATCAAAACTCGATACACTAGGCTCTTTACTCGGGAAATCAGAAACAGGTATGAAAGGTATTGATGAGTTAAAGACTCTTTTTTCATATGTTGATTCGACAGAGATAAGCTCAGAGCTGGAGCTTGATCTGAAACTGGCCCGTGGATTAAACTACTATACAGGTGCAATAATTGAAGTAAAGGCCAGGGATGTAAATATTGGAAGCATTTGTGGCGGGGGCAGGTACGACAATCTTGCGGGAGTTTTTGGCATGGAAGGCGTTTCCGGTGTAGGTATTTCTTTCGGTGCGGACAGGATATATGATGTACTTTTGCAATTGAATCTTTTTGATGAAGTAAAAATATCATCAACAGAAGTGTTGATTGTCAATTTTGGTGATGAAGAAATTCAATATGCTCTTAAGATTGCGGATCAGCTGCGCAATCTGAAGGTAAGAACAGAATTATTCCCTGATGCTGCTGTTAAACTTAAGAAACAATTGTCATATGCTGATTCAAAAAAGATACCCTGGGTAATTATAGCGGGAGAAGATGAGATAAAGAATAAATCTGTGACAATAAAGATAATGTCATCGGGAGAACAGAAAAAAATATCTCTTAACGACCTGAATAAATTTGTAAAAGAAGAGATTGGAAATTCTGTTTAAAAATCACGTCGCAATCCATTCCTTTGCTGTTGCCTGACACCCTGTAACTCATTTAATAGCTGAGCTTTGTATTGATTTTCAACCTGGTAGAACCGTATTACTTTCGCAGGAGGAAATATCTCCTTAAGTTTCTTATGAAACTCCACTTCCAGGGATGATTCCCGGGTGATGAGAGCAATTAATTTATCACCCATTTCAGTTAGCTGGATATCATTAAGAGAACTTTCGTTCCGGTTGAAATTCCTGATGATTAAAGCCTTTTCAAGCTGCAGTTTGTTCCTCTGGTCCTGATATTCATTATATACCGGCCAGAATTTTTCTGCTTCTGCTGAATTAAGGTCGAGTCTCTTTGTAAAGAACCCGATCTTAAAAGCATTTAACTTTTCAAGATTGGAGTTCTGGGCAGAGGTCCTCACAACAGGGAATATCAATAATACCATTAATACAATTACTGTTTTTTTCATGTTTCAGAACTTATAGGTGGTCGTAAATATCGCTGATTTCTATATCATCGAGTAAAAGATAGTCAATTATCTCTTTATTACTTACATCCGGCATCTCATCATATAGATCGACAGATGCAGCGCTTTCTTCAAGTGACCGGATGTCGATATCGTTAAAATAAGATTCAGAATAATCGCTGTTCAGTAATTCCGATACACTTGTGCTTGTTTTTACAGGACTCAGCAGTCTGACAGCAAAATAAACTGCCACAATCAGTACTGCCACTGAAGCCGCAATTGCCAGATAAGGCCGTAACCTGTGGTACGGGCTTATCTTTTTGGACTCTCCATTAATACCGGTAGTGGCAGAAATGATTTTTCTGTTCACCTCCTCAAAATAGTTATCAGGTATTTTGAACGGATTTTTACCTGGTATTTCACTGATCTTTTTCATCACTCATTTAGATTAATTAAGAACAAAAAGGTTTAATCTCCTCCAAGCATTTTTTCAATTTTCTTTACAGCATGATGATAAGATGCTTTAAGAGCGCCTTCTGATGTTTTAAGCACCCTGCTCATCTCTTCATATGTCATTTCGTCGAAATATTTAAGATTAAAAACTATGCGTTGTTTCTCGGGTAATTTTAATATTGCATTCTGCAGTTTTAACTGTGCCTCATCACCATCGAACCATGTACTGCCTTCATGTGAGCTTGCAAAAATGTCTCCGACATCGTCCAGAGACACAGCCGCATTTTTTTTTCTTTTATTAATTAATGCAAGAGCTTCGTTGGTAGCAATAGTGTAAAGCCAGGTGTATAAAGAACTCTCGCTTCTGAAACGCCCGATAGACCTCCAGGCATTTATAAAAGTATTCTGAAGCGCATCATCGGCATCTTCATGAAGAATAACCAGACGTCGTATATGCCAGTATAACCTTGAACTGTATTTTTCAACCACAAGGCTGAATCCTTTGTTCAAATCAGTCTGAAGTAATTCAGATATATTATCATCGGGTCTGATACTTCTCAATTCTGGATTAGATTTTCTTCTTAGATTACAAAAACGATCAAAGGTTTAAAGATAGGAAATGAAAATTAATGCAGGGACATGCCATAGCATGTCCCTACATATCCAATCATGTTTTTATTATCCCCCAAAATATAATAAATTTGATGCGAATCAATTAAACCGGATATCTCATGGCTCTTCAATGTGGAATAATAGGAATAACAAACGTCGGTAAAACAACAATCTTTAATTGTATTTCCAATACAAAAGGGGAGACCAATGCTTTTGCTTTCAGTGCAACTAAGTCAAATATGGGAGTTGTGCAGGTTCCGGACCCCAGGCTTTATGAGCTTGAAAAACACCAGGTTACTGACAGGATTGTACATACTACAGTTGAGATAGTTGATATTCCGGGACTGGCAAAAGGGTCAAATAAGGGCGAGGGGGTAGGGAATAAATTTCTTGGCGATATCAGGAATACCGATGCCCTGATCCATGTACTAAGGTGCTTTGACAATGATGCATTACCTCATATTGACGGTTCTGTTGATCCGGTACGTGACCTTGAAACTATTGACCTTGAACTTCAGGTAAAGGATCTTGAGTCGGTTGAAAAAAAGATAGAACGTCTTCAAAGAGCTGTTAAGGCCGGAGACAAAGAGGCCAAACGTGGTGTTGAAGTACTTCATCATTACCGCGAACATTTTGAAGACTTTAATAATGCAAGAACACTTGAAGTTAAGGATGATGATCGCAAATGGGTTGACGATCTCTTTCTTCTTACCATGAAGCCGGTGATTTATGTCTGCAATGTGGATGAAAAGTCAGCGGCAACCGGTAATAAATATGTAGAAAGAGTAAAAGAGTTTCTCAAGGGGAGAGATACTGAGATACTGGTAATTGCTGGAGAAATTGAGGCAGAAATAGCTGAACTGGAGAATAGCGAAGACAGGCTTGAATTTCTTAAGGATGCGGGACTTGCAGAACCGGGTGTTGACAAGCTTGTGAGGGCAGCCTATACAATGCTTAATCTTCAGACGTTCTTTACTGTCGGACCAATGGAGATAAGAGCCTGGACAATAAAAACAGGGATGACTGCTCCAAAAGCTGCCGGGGTGATTCACAGCGACCTGGAAAGGGGATTTATAAGAGCGGAAGTAATGAAATATCATGATTTTATTTCGCTTGGTTCGGAACATGCCTGCAAAGAAGCCGGGAAATTTTATATTGAAGGCAAAAATTATATTGTGGAGGATGGTGATATCCTGCATATCAGGTTTAATGTATGATCAATGACAAAATACCTGCTTCTCATGATATTAGCGCTCACCCTGTACGGGTCGTTCAGCCTGGCGCAGGAGGCAGGCAATGATAAGAGACTTCGTGAAATAATAAATGACAGAGGTCAGGCTGAAGTAACTGTTCAGTATTCTGATTTTAAGACAATCGATTATCTTACTCGTAATGTTTCAATCATTTCGGTCAAAGACAATGTTGTTCATGTTATCCTTTCACCAATAACAATCGAATGGTTCATCCTTCAGAAATTTGATTATAATATTATTGAGAAAGCTGAAGCCAGGGGCATTGTATCAGTGCCAGTTACGAAATTGCTGCAGGATTGGGATACATATCCCACCTATACTCAGTATGACTCAATAATGCAGAGTTTCAGTTCACAGTATCCTGCGCAGTGCCAGCTTGATACAATTGGAACAAGTGTAAACGGAAAGCTTGTGCTTGTTCTTAAGATTACCGGCAATGAAGGAGGTGATGAGAATAAGCCTGCTGTCTTATACTCTTCAACAATTCATGGCAATGAAACCGGTGGTTTTATACTGATGCTGCATCTGGCCGATTATCTTCTGAAAAATTATAAACTGAACAGCAGGGTCACGGACCTGATGGATAATCTGCAGATTTGGATAAACCCTCTTGCTAACCCTGATGGCACTTATAATAGTGGCGATGTTATAAGTGATCCGGTCCGTTTTAATGCAAACGGGTATGATCTTAACCGTAATTTTCCTGACCCCATAACGCCTAACACTGTGAAACAGAAGGAGACCATTGATATGGTTAATTTCATGCGCAAACACAGGTTTGTCCTTTCTGCCAATTTCCATTCCGGCTCGGAAGTTGTCAATTATCCATGGGACAGGTGGCTGTCGAAGCTGCATGCCGATGATCTGTGGTTTTATGACATCAGCAGGGCATATGCCGATACCGCTCATTATTATGCAGGACCTGCTTACATGAACGATCTCGATAACGGGGTCACCCGTGGTGCTGTATGGTACATTATTTATGGAGGGAGACAGGATTTTATAACCTGGGAACTCCAGGGACGGGAAGTGACTATAGAACTTGATAATCAATTTATTACTCCGCCACCACAATTGCCTTTATTATGGCAGAATAACTACCATTCATTATTGGGGTATCTCGAAAACGCGATTTATGGTATTCATGGCATTGTTCTTGATTCAAAGTCATCGGCACCGGTACCGGCAAAAATTTTTATTTCAGGACATGACAAAGATAGTTCACAGGTTTATGCGGATACTCTTAAAGGAACTTTTGTAAGGTTTCTTTCACCGGGCTCATGGAACATCACCTTCTCTGCCAATGGATACAGAGATACAATTATTAACGATATTATTGTTTATTCGGGTCAACGTACTGATATTACCGTTGAGCTCACCCCATTGATGAATAATATCGACACAACAATACAGACTGTGACAGATATATACCCGAATCCTGCCATTTCAGAGGTCAGTGCTATTCTTCCCGACAGGCTTGTTGGTACAGTTAATGTTCGACTTTTTGATCAGGCAGGGCGATTGCTGAAAGATTATAATACTGAATTCTCTAAGGGAACACCTCTGATTATTGATATTGGATTTTTATCGTCAGGAAACTATGCGGTCGTTTTTACAAACAGATCTTCACAGGTAAAGGTCAGGGGCCGGATTGTTGTTGTTAAATAATCTGTAACATTTGGTTCTGTGATTAAAACCAGTATTTTTGCACCTTACTTGTTTCAGGGAAAGTCTGTTTTTGTGTACTTAAAAAAATTGTATTTATAAAAATGAATAATCATAGCCTTCTTATTAAAAGATTTGCATCAGTTGTTCTGCTGATAACTGTTTTCCTGAATTTATCCGGACAGGGAGCTTACCTGCCGCCAGATAAGCCGCGTCTGGTGATTGGTATTGTGGTTGAACAGTTGAAATATGATCAGCTTGAAAAATTCCGCGACAGGCTTGGAGAGAATGGTATAAAAAGACTCATTAATGAAGGCTCCTATTTCAAAAATGCTTCATTTGAATATATGCTTACACAGTCGGCTCCCGGGCATGCCACTATATCAACTGGTACAGAACCATCATTTCATGGCATTACATCTGACGAGTGGTATGTGCCGCTCAAAAATGAAATTATTTACTGCACTAAAGATATTGATGTTAATCCTGTTGGAGGAAGCTTTGAGTCTGGATTACATTCCCCTGTAAATCTTCAGGCATCCACATTTTCAGATGAACTTAAAATGGCAAGCAATGGCTGTGCAAAAGTATTTGGAGTAGGATTAAAAGAGAGTTCCGCCATACTTTCTGCAGGTCATGCAGCAGATGCTGCTTACTGGTTTGATAATACCACAGGAACATGGATGTCGAGTACATATTATTTAAAATCTCTTCCCGGCTGGGTAACTGATTTCAATGCGATGAAGTTTTCCGATTCTTACCTTAACGGTAGCTGGAGCCTGTCGAGGCCTGTCAGCACTTATGCTGACTGCTTACCCGATTCGAACGTATTTGAAGCAGGCTTTAACGGCAAAAATTATTTCCCTTACGATCTTAAAAAGATCCGGTCGAAAAGTACATCTGCTTTTAAAAATGACTACTCATTACTCAGGGAGACACCTTTTGGCAATTCATTAACCACGAGTTTTGCCATCAGGCTTATTCAAAATGAGAAATTAGGGAAAGATGATATAACGGACTATATTGCAATATGCTATTCCGCTACAGACTATATCGGTCACAGATTCGGACCTTCATCAGTTGAGATGGGGGAGGCAATTTTGCGTCTTGACGATGATATTTCCAGTCTCCTAAAATTTGTAAATGACAGCATCGGAAAGAGGAATGTTCTTGTCTATTTTACCTCTGCCCATGGTATTTCGGAAATTCCAAATGTTCTGGCAAAGAGCAGGATACCGGCCGGATATTTTAAGCAATACCAGGCTCTTCAGTTATTAAGGAGTTATCTGAATGCAGTGTATGGTGAGGGAAATTGGGTGAAAGGTTATTCCGACAGGCAGGTTTTTCTTAACAGAACACTTATTGAAGATGCAAGACTTTCGCTTGATGATGTTCAAAAAAAAGTGGCGCGCTTCCTGGTTCAGTTTACGGGAGTTGCAGCAGCGTATCCATATTCAGCCTTTGAAGCGAATGATTTTGGCAATGGTAACCTTAAACGGATCATAAATAATTTTAGCCCTCAGCGATCAGGTGATGTCATTGTTACCCTTAATCCGGGCTGGGTGGAATTAGAAGGAGAATATGTTACCAATTACAATTCTCCTTACGAGTATGATTCTCATGTTCCGCTAATATGGTATGGTTGGACTGTAAACAGGTTGGTAATAACCCGCGAAGTGAATATGACTGATGTTGCAGCCACATTATCGTCACTTTGTAAGGTCCCTTACCCTAATGCATGTACGGGAAATCCGCTGTTTGAGTTATTCAGATAATAGTCGATCCCTTACCTTACAGGCTGCTTTAAGGAGACCGGGTTTCTTTTCACAGCCGTTTCCCAGTATTATCAGATTTGCTCCCGCTTTAAAAGTTTCTTCGACCTCTTTTTCATTTCTTATTCCTCCGCCAACTGCAAGTGGTATTGATACACTTTCCCGCACCGCGCTGATAACATTTAAGGGAACCGGGTTTGTAGCTCCACTGCCGGCTTCAAGGTATATCATTTTCATTCCCAGCATCTCCCCTGCAAGGGCTGTGGCAACAGCAATCTCAGGTTTGTCGCAGGGAATAGCTTCTGTCTGACTGATATATTCAACAGAAGTTTTATTGCCGCAATTTATAAGGATATACCCTACTGAAATAAGTTTTTCCTTGGCATCTTTCAGATAGGGTGCCGCAATAACATGGTTACCAATAAGTAATTCGGGATTACGTCCCGATATCAGGGAAAGGAGGAGGATAGCATCTGCGCTATGTGTGAGTTGAAGAAGGTTGCCGGGGAAAAGAATAACCGGAATGGAACATAATTTCCTTATAGCATCGATGAGAATATCAACACTGCTAAATGTAAGGCTGCCACCTGCCAGTATGTAATCGACCTTGCTCTCCCCGGCAATCCTAAGTATATTCTCAAGTGAAATACCTTTGGCTTTATCGGGGTCTAAAAGCAGGGCAATGCTCTTTCTAGCCGGGAAACTGGTTATTAGCATAATTCTTTTTTGTCCATACTATTGCATAATTATCGTATCTGGAATAGTAAAGATCAAATGATTCATTTATTTTACTGGTTCGGACCTGGCCGGTGATCTCTCCTGATTCCTGTACTTTAAAAGGTTCAATAGTAATGTTCTTTTTGAAATTGATACCTTCTTTGTCACATATCTTATAAAGGGCCTCTTTTGCGCACCAATGAATATAAAGATGATATTTTTTCCCCTCCGTCGCTTTTGTAACCTTTTCCTTCCTGTTAAGAAATTTGAAGGCAATAGCCGATATGTTGCTGCTCATATATTCAAGGTCAATACCTACCTTCTCATTTGTACTCAGAAGGATAGCTGTCAGCTTATGTGAATGTGAAATACTTATAAAGCGCGATCCATCTTTAAGGAAAGGTTTATTATTCTTATTATAGACTATACTGGCTCCCTTCCCCAGAAGCTCTGACAGTAATGCTCTTACGCTCAGGAATTCAAGTTTCCTGGAATTACTGCTGAAGCTTTTATATTTCTTTTTTTCATCATTATCGAGAGTAACCATTTCCAGGAGTGAATCAGTATCCTCTTCAATCTTCCAGACTCCAAGTATGGATGACTCATTTAAATAATGTTTTGTAATACAACCCATTTGTGAGTAATAAGTTTTATTTTTTCCACTTCAGAGTTTCAATCAGATGAATAATATCCTCTCTGAAAAAAGTGATAACCGGAGCCAGTGAATCTGCATCCGGCTCAGAAGAAAAATAGAGAGAACCTCTAAGATAATGATTAATACTGTCGGTAGCGTAAAATTGAACAGCTGTGGCTGTATTTCCTTTTAAGTCATATAAAACTCCGTATACCCTGTTCTCATTATTATTAAACTCCTTTTCGTTGATTGCTTCGGCCTTCTCGATATGGTTCTTGACATTCATCTTGTAAGTCTGTTCCATTAAACCTGCGAAATTATTTTTTACATCTTTATAGGTCAGATATATTTTTGCTTTATATGCAGGGAATTCAATATTAAACCATCCCGGCTGAGTCCCGTTTTCAAGCCCGAAGGTAAGATGTCCGTAAGCAGGATATTCAAAAGAAAAAGGAAGATTGGCATTTTTTGCCTGTCTGTCATCAAAGAGTATATATTGTCGTTTAGGAAGATCAATCCTGAAATAGCCTTTAGGTTTTGGAACCGATACCTCCCTGCAGCTGAGTAACATGCATAAGGAGGCTAAAAGTGTCATAAGATTAATCTTTGCTGGTTTCACCTTCATCCTTATTTATGTCAACACGTATCTCTTTTATTCTTCTTTTGTCAGCAGATTCAACCCTGAAAACAAACCTGCCAAAGATAATTTCATGGTCTTTTTGTGGGATCTCTCCAGTCAGTTCAAGAATAAGACCGGCAAGAGTTTCTGATTCTCCTCTTACCTCATCGAAAATATCTTCATCGATATTGACGATCTTGCAAAAGTCATTAAGTAAAATCTTGCCTTCAAATATATAGGAATTGTCATCCAGTTTGCTGAAGAGTGCCTGATCCTCATCGCTCTCATCTGTTATTTCACCCACTATTTCCTCAAGGATATCTTCCAGCGTTATAATACCGGAAGTTCCGCCATACTCATCAATCACCACAGCCATATGGATCTTCTTGGTTTGAAACTCCTTTAGAAGATCATTTATCTTCTTTGTTTCAGGTACAAAGTAAGGCGGTCTGAGAAGAGCCTGCCATTTAAAATTAGCTGGATTGCCTGTATATGGCAACACATCTTTTGCATATAAAATTCCTTTCACTGTATCGAATGAACCTGAAAATACAGGAATTCTGGAAAAGCCTGATTTGATAATAACAGGAACAATTTCATTAAAACCTGATTTGATATCAATAGCTGTAACATCAATTCTGGGACACATTATAGCGCTGACATTTATGTTTCCGAAATTGACTATTCCCTTTAGTATTTTTTCATCCTCATCAAAATTATCAGATGTAAGTTCAAGGGCATCTGACAGATCATCCATACTGATATTCGATCGATGTGCCAATGATCTTTTTTTAACGAATGATGAAGAAAGGATCAGCACTGATGTTACGGGATTAAAAATTTTTTCCAGTACCGTAAGCGGGTATGCCATAAAAAGTGCCATCGAAACATGGTTTCTTGATGCATAAACCTTTGGCATTATTTCCCCGAAAAAGAGGAGCAAAAAAGTTATTATTCCGGCATTAATGATAAATCCCAGAACTGGTTCAGAACTGAAGTCAAATATTCTTGAACTGAGGAATGCCGAAAGCAATACAACGGCTATATTCATTGTGCTGTTGGCAACAAGGATCGTACTTAATAGTTTTTCAGGACGATTATATAACCTGAGTGCAATTTTAGCCTGTTTGCTTTTGTTTGTTTTAAATTTTACGAGGTCTTCCGGTCTGAATGAGAAGAATGCCACTTCCGAGCCTGACATAAGGGCTGACCCCAGGAGTAGGATAATCAGTATAATAAATCCGATAAATATTTTTAAATCGGGGCTTTTAACAGTAATGCCTGTAAGGACTGTAAGTAATGATAGTGGATGATAAGCTTCCAATTGGGTTTCTATTAGTACGACAGCTAAAAGGGCAGATCATCTTCATTCTGATCGGTCCCCTGACGGCTATCCATGCCAAAATCATCATTGGGTGTATCGTTCCTGGATGAGGTATAGGGTGCCGATGGTTCATTTAAATCTGAGCCCGTGGTTTCTTTGTCTTGCACATCAGACTTACCCGGGTCCTTTTGAGCAGATGTATAACCTGATGGGGGCTTTTTCTCAAGAGGCAACAGAGTGTCGGCAAGAATTTCAGTTATATACTTGTTTACACCATCTTTATCGACATACGACCGGGTTTTTATTCTTCCGATTATATAAACCTGTGAACCTTTTTTTATAGTTTTTTCAGCTACTTCTGCAAGGGCACGCCAAAGTACTATATTATGCCACTCAGTTGAAGTTATTGTTTCTCCCTGCTGATTAGTATATGTTTCGCTTGTGGCAAGAGGGAAGGTTGCTTTAGCAACTCCTTTGTCAAAATACCGTATCACCGGATCTTTTCCCACATTGCCTACAAGTATAACTTTATTGATTGACATATAGTTATGTGTTTATTACTAATTTAAATCCCGGAGTGTAAAGTTAAAAAAAAAACCACTTTATACAACCTTAGGTACTAAATAGTGAATAATTAGCATAATCTCAGTAATTTATGTAATCTTTTGTCGGTTAAGCAAGAATTTTGAATATATTTGCAGTAATTATTGCCGTTCATCTATTTCATTGTATTTAAGGCATTAATAAAAGTATAAAAAAAAAATTATTGTGTAAGTGTTTCAATTTAAATAAATAATATTTTTATATTTGCACAGTTGAAAAAAAACGCATAATCAAAATAATTTGTTGAATTTTAAACTTCACGAAAAATGACTAAAGCAGACATTGT
>CAYUQR010000054.1:0-23862 GCA_964446825.1 uncultured Rikenellaceae bacterium | reverse complement strand
AAATCCTGCATCCTTACAAATTTTATCTGTTTCTGAGAAGAGACGTATCAGGATAGCTGTTTCATCAGTCTATTTTTGCACAGGACTCTGTTTTGCCTCATGGGCAAGTCGCATTCCGGATATAAAGACCGCTTTACACCTTAATGATGCAATGCTTGGAAGTATCCTGTTTGCATTACCCGTAGGACAATTCGTAATGATGCCATTTTCAGGAAGACTGGTTACCCGGTTCGGGAGCCATAGAATACTGGCTTTCGCACTTACAGCTTATGCTCTTTGCCTTAATAACATAGGACTGGTAAAGGAAGGATGGCAGCTCGCAATTGCATTGTTTATCTTCGGGCTGGCCGGTAATCTGACCAATATATCTATCAATACACAGGGAGTAGCAGCCGAGCATATTTACTCACGACCCATTATGGCATCATTTCACGGAGTTTGGAGTTTGGCCGGTTTTACAGGTGCCCTTATCGGATTGCTAATGATCAATCTGAAAGTAACTCCTTACTGGCATTTTATTACTGTTATTGTACTGGCATTATTAATATTTGCTATTAACTATCCTTCGCTGGTAAAAAGCAGTGCAGGTGAAATAACTGGTGTACCGAAGCATAGATTTTTTTCAAAGCCCGATGGAATACTTCTCCAGCTTGGAATAATCGGCTTTTTCAGTATGGCCAGCGAAGGAGCCATGTTCGACTGGAGCGGAGTATACTTTAAAGATGTTGTTAAAGCCCCGGAATCGCTTGTAGTACTGGGCTATACTTCATTCATGATAATGATGACCACGGGCAGGTTTATTGCCGATAGCCTGATCTCTAAAATAGGAAGACAGAAACTGCTTCAGATTTGCGGCATAATGATCTCCACGGGATTGTTTATTTCAGTCCTGTTTCCATATCTGGTATCGTGCACCATTGCTTTTATGCTGGTAGGTTTAGGCGTTTCCAGCATAGTCCCTACTGTTTACAGCACAGCAGGAAAGAATGGTAGAGTGCCGCCAGGTATTGCGCTGGTAACAGTATCAAGTGTCAGCTTCCTTGGTTTCCTAATGGGACCACCTCTGATAGGACATATCGCTGAGTTAGCAGGACTCCGTTATTCGTTTGCACTGATTGGTCTTTTTGGCATTGGCATCGCTCTTCTTGTAAACAGGATAAAGGCATTCAAGGTAGAACAGCCCGTCCCTGTGGAACAGACAACAGATCAGCTACCTCCTTTTCCGGATATGTAAGGAAAGGCTGAAGGCAGAAGGCAGAAGGCTGAAGGCTGTAGGCTGTGCCAACTGCAACCAGATGTGTTTCTTGCGGGTGAACTTTTTAATACGTGTATTGTTAAAATACACAAACAGAAAATCTAAAGTGATTATTGGTACAAAGCACTTAAGAAGTAATTTATTAACGGATTTTTTTGACGCATGAAAAAAATTGTATTGATTGGAGCCAGCGGATTTGTGGGGTCAGCATTACTTAATGAGGCATTGATAAGGGGTTATAACGTCAAAGCGATTGTGAGAAACCCTGATAAGATCAAAATTGATAATTCTAATCTTACCATAGAAAAAGGTGATGTATCGGATCCCCAACTGGTAAGTGAACTGTGTAATGGCTTCGACGTTGTTATAAGTGCCTATAACCCTGGTTGGAAAAATCCTGAAATCGTCAGGGAAACTCTCAACGTCTACCCCGCCATTCTTAAGGGTGTAAGGGAATCAGGTGTCGCAAGATTGCTCATTGTTGGAGGTGCCGGCTCACTTTTTGTCAAACCCGGAGTCAGACTTATGGATTCCGGTGCCATTGCGGAACCGTTCCTGCCAGCAGTCAGAGCTCTGGCAAAGTTTTATCTCGAGATTCTTTCAGAAGAAAAGGTTGTTGACTGGGTTTTCTTTTGTCCTGCACAAAAGATCATTCCCGGAGAACGTACTTGTATTTTCCGACTCGGAAAAGATGACCTGATATATGACAGAGAGGGTAAAAGCAGTATCTCAGTTGAAGATTATGCTGTTGCCATGCTGGATGAAGCTGAGAATTCTGTTCATCACAGGGAAAGATTTACAATCGGTTATTGAAATAGTTTACCGTATATGATGGCGCGTTCTCTCGTATATTTATCTACTTTTTTCTATCTGCCATAACAGGGAATCTTATTTATAAAGTATGGATTCAAAGAACGCTTTCATCTCAGCAGCATAATAAACACCATATTTATAAAATGTGGCTTTGGTCATTTCGTTGGGTTTCCAGTCGAAAAATGCATGACTGGCCCCTCCTACCTGAACATATTCAACTCTCTGCCCCGCTTTAACCAGGGCATCAACAAAAGCTTTTACATCAGGGTCCTTAATTAAAGGATCGTTGGTTCCACGCGTAAGATACTGGGGTACTGACCTTTCCTTTTCATCCGGGATATTGCTTATGGGAGCTATTGCATCTTTCCACGAGTCGTTTGCAGCAGGATTGTCTGTATAAACATTTAGCAGCTTGCCACTGAAAACTCCGTAACTGGGTGCAGCTGCTTTAATAGATGCCATCAGGTCCGTTCTCAACTGCTCAACAGTCTTGTTTCCTGGAATATATGACGGCTTAAATTCAAACACCCCGGGAGTTTTTCCAAATCCTCCCGTTCCTATCTTATCTGCCATTAATGAACAGGCTGCTGAGAGATGCCCACCGGCACTATCACCTGTCAGTCCTATTCTGTCAGGATCACCTCCATACTCTGCAGCATGTTCCCTGATATGGGCAATGGCACCAAATACATCTTCCATCAGGTCAGCCATTGTATTACCCACTTTATCCCCGTCAGCTTTTCCGGCCCATCTGTAATCGATGCTGAAGACAACGAATTTTCCTCCCTTTGTAAGCTCCCGGGCAAGTCCCCTCATAATATTCTCATCGTTTGAAACCCATCCTCCTCCATGAATAATTATAATGCATGGAAGGTTTTTAGCCCCTTTAGGCGAATAGACATCATATTTAAGAGGCTTCACACCCGGTTTTGCATAGACGACATCCTGTGTTACATTAATATGGTCCACGGCAGATTGCTCAATGAAGGAAGCTCCTATATGCATATCCCTGCTGACAGTTACCCTGAATGGTGATGTCATAAATTCGGTGTACATCTGTCCCCACATACCCGGCACGGAATAGTAGCCGGCATCGAGAACCATACCTGCATCAGGGGTTGCGGTTACAGTAACTACCGTTCCTTCCTTGTATTTACCATCGGCTGGCAGGGCTGGTTCGAGTTTGTATGTTCCGTTTACGGGCTTATCTGCCACCACGGAAAAAGTTTGTGAGTTCATGGTCATGGATACTGAAAATAAAACAGCTGAACTGATGATCAGGTTTTTTACAAAAGTCTTTTTCATATTTTTAATTTTTATTTTTTACAAGGTAACACCAATAACATTTATTCTGTTATTTCGTTATTTCGTTATTTTGTTATTTTGTTATTTCGTTATTCAAATATATAGAAATATCCCGGTTTTGTTTCACATAGACCCGGCTTTGATAATTAATCTCTAGTGCCCTGACTTCCCCACCAGTTGTTTTCAGGATTAAAATCAACGGACAGCATATTTATCCTTTCCTGTTCCAGACGGGGAAGTCTGTTTGTAACAATATCCCGGAGATATTTTTTCTCGGCTTTAACAGAATATTCAGGATCCTTTACCGGAAACCTGGCTCCTACCTTCTTCAGATAATCAAACAATTCAGTACCTAATTGCCTGACAATTTCAGCATTGTCTTCTGATACATCTTTAGTTTCTGAAATATCGGTTTTCAGATTATATAATTCCTCATGGCCATCCTCATAATAGTGGATCAGTTTCCAGTCTCCTTTCCGTATCACTGAACTGGGGTCACCACCCTGGTTACCATAATGAGGATAATGCCAGATTAATGACCTGCCTGATGTTTGCCTTCCTTTCAAGAGTTGCACCAGGCTTATACCGTCTGTATGCTGATCGGGTCTTAGCGGAAGTCCAACAAGATCGAGTATTGTTGGATAAAAGTCAGTTCCCGTAACCGGGACATCGCATTTTTTGCCGGCTATCTTCATCCAGGGAACCGAAATGAAATAAGGCTCGCGAATACCTCCTTCCCACTGATAACCTTTTCCTCCCCTCAGTGGAGCATTGCTGGTGGAATAGCTGTCTCCTGAAGTAACACCGCCATTATCACTTGTGAAGATGACAATGGTATTCTTATCAATCCCCGTCTCTATCAGAGCGTTTAATACAACACCCACGGCATCGTCCATCGACTCTACCAATCCTGCATAAACCGGATTATCCTGGTACAATCTGTAAGGCAACCGTCGTTCCATATCAAAGCCCTTTTCAGAAACACCCATTTTTTCAGCCTTGTCCCGGTACTTCTTCCATTTTGCTTCTGTGGTTTGTATAGGGCCGTGAACAGCGTAAAATGAGAGATAAGCTAAGAAGGGAGCGTTTTTGTTTTCTTCAATGAATTTCACTGTTTCCAAGGCCAGTCTCATTTCAAGGTTCTCGCCTCCTGGTCCATCTTTAAGGTTGGGATTTTCATAAGGCGAAAAGTAACCACCAACAGGACTCCCTGCATCCCATCCGCCTTTATTGATATCAAATCCGTGATCTTCTGGCCATGAACCTTTACTTCCCAGATGCCATTTCCCTGCAAAAAAAGTTTTATAACCAGCCTGCTTCAGCGCTTCCGGAAGTGTAATATACTCAGAAGGCAGATTATGAACATAATCAGGAGGAAGTAATTTGGTGTGACGGTTTAACTTTCGCCACTCTTCACCCGATGCTTCTCCGATCCAGTCGGTGATGCCGATGCGCGCCGGGAATTTACCGGTGAGGATGCTTGCACGCGACGGACTGCTAACCGGACAGGTAGCATAGCCATTTGTGAATATCATTCCGCTTAGTGCAATCTTGTCGATATTCGGGGTTTCATAATATTTGCTTCCTTGACAACTCAGATCGGTGTAACCAAGGTCATCGGCCAGTATGAACAGGATGTTTGGTTTTTTTGCTGAAAACATATTCCCTGAAATCACAGGAATTGAGGCAACTAATCCCAAACCGAAAATGATTTTCTTATTTCTCATCATACCATGAATACTATTTTTTATTTTAAAAGAGTTCTATGGCAGACTGGTCCTGTTAATTGCATGATAAAACTAATGTTTTTTTATATGAATAAACCTGGAATCTGCCTCATCTATACCTTATAATAGATTTTTAAACCGCTGAATAAATGTAAGGCTAAATAAATTTATGATATTTCAGGGAAAAATCTTAACTTTTCATGAATAATTCATAAACCCTGTTATGTTTCGACGGAATCATTTCAGTATTATGAAAGAGGGCCTGAAATATTTTATTCTTTTCAATTTACTCGTCCTTCTAAATGCAGATCTCCTCTGCCAGATATATCTTGAAACTGTATTGAACCCACCCGATGTCAGGTTTGATAATTTCCTTATAAAGGGTGGCGAAGCCAGCGGTGTAGCAACATGCATTCTGATTGACAGGATGGGGTTTTTATGGTGCTGTACAGAGACAGAAATTTACAGGTACGACGGTATCAGGTACACGAAATATTTAGTAGGTGAAGAAAATAAAAGATCACGCAAGGCGACCAAATTAAACAATTTTGAAGATTCAAAAGGAACAATCTGGTCGGAACTTCATGGGGATTAGATAAACTTGAAAAAGGATACAGTTCTTTTACCAGTTTCTTGCCTGATTCAGCAATCAATCTTGTTTTGAATAATTACATCAGATCAGTTAATGAAGACAGTGACGGATTATTATGGATAAGGACAGACAAGGATGTATTCTCTTTCAACCCCATAAATGAAAAGTTTACCCGGTTTGCCACGGATTCACTTTCCTGTTATCCACAAAATACCTTATATACTCCTGAAGATCATTGCTTTCTTGAAGACAGCAGGGGGAATTTGTGGTTCGGATCCAAAAGAGGTGACATTATAAGGTATAATCATGTATCAGGTAATTTAAAAGATTTTACGCCAGGATATGAACCTGACATGACTGAAGCGGGCATAATGCCTTTGATACAGGAGGACAAAGCAGGTAATATCTGGATGGCCACTTCATACCATGGCCTGTACAGGCTGGCCATAGGTAGCAAGAAACTTGAACATATTCTGGATTTTAATGACCAGAAAGACAACACGAATTCTAATAATCTGTTTGATTTTTTAATCGACGGTGACATTTGGCTTCTGACAGGAGAAGTAATTTTAAATATAAAAATGCCAGAGTTGAAAATTATTAACCTTTCAAATTCTGCCGGCGAGGATTTATCAGGTGCTGAAAGCAATATACGGATAGGCGAAGACAGCAAAAGAAATATCTGGCTGTTAAATAACATAAATGGTCTTTATGTTTTTGAACGCAGCGACAACTCCTTCAAAAAGGTCAATATTATTAATGATGAAAATGATGAAACTGAACCAGAATTTTATGATATGCTGATAGACAGGATGGACAGAATCTGGGTGGCACATAACAAGGGAATAACAATATACGATCCTGTTTCCGGGAGTAAACGTTTGATAATAACACCCCGTTTGGTATACGACGTTCAATCATATCAGCTAAAATCAGGACAAATTTTCTATATAAATAATAACCAGCTGTATATTTTTCAGGAGAATGTACCTGTGAACCAATATATTCCATCGGTTTACATAACCAGACTTCTTGTTAATGGAATTGATTATAACAGAATTTCTAACAATAATGTGGATATCAGATCTCTCAACGAATTAGATCTCCCTTTCAACAGGAATACCCTTATTTTTGAATTTGCAGCACTTAATTACCTGAACCCGGAACAAAATATGTACCGATACATTATGAGTGGGGTTGACAGGGACACTGTAATGTCCTCCCAGGACAAGCCTGCCGAATACAAAAATCTGGCACCGGGAAAATACAAATTCTGGGTCACCGGATCAAACAATGATGGATTATGGAATCCTTCAGGTGTGTCGTTGGATATTATAATTCACCCTCCTTGGTTCAGATCCATACTCGCATATATCTTCTATTCCGTAATTATAATAATCTTAGTTTTGAGTTATATAAGAATACGAATATCTCATCTTAGAAGAGATAAAATCTTACTTGAAGCTGAGATAAAGGCTCGTACAAAAGAACTTGAGCAAAAAAATCGCCAGCTGGCAGAAACAGACAGGATAAAAACACATTTCTTTACTGATATTTCGCATGAGATAAGAACTCCTTTGTCTCTTATCATAGGCCCTCTTGAGAATATTTCAAATGAAGAATTGCTAAGTACCAGACTCAGGGTAATGATAGATATAATGAGAAGGAATGCACAACGCCTGATGAATCTTGTGAATCAGCTTCTTGACATATCACGTCTCGATGCAGGTAAAATGATGATCAATCTAACCGAGGATAATATTGTCAAATATCTCAGGATCCTTGTTTATGATTATTTAACCCTCGCTGAAAGCAAGCATATCAATTACATTGCTGAAATGCCCGAAATGGAATTTATTACCTGGTTCGACAGGGATAAAACAGAAAAAATTATATCCAACCTTCTTCTAAATGCGTTTAAGTACACTCCTCAAAATGGGACAGTTCAGTGTATTGTGAAAATTGAATCTGACAGTAATAAGGATGAGAAGCATTGTTTGGAAATAAGGGTATTGGATTCAGGAAAAGGTATCAGTAAAGAGCATTTAAGCAGGATCTTCGACAGGTTTTACAGGGTAGAAGGACATGATGAGACAGATGGTCATGGTACTGGTATAGGTTTATCACTCGTACATGAGTTTGTTACTTTATTGCATGGCAAAATAGATGTGAACAGCATTCAGGGTAAAGGCTCGGATTTTTTTGTAACCATCCCTCTTGGCAAAGAGCATCTGTCTTCAGATGAATATATCATCATAAAGCCTGCA
Organism: uncultured Rikenellaceae bacterium; assembly: GCA_964446825.1. Taxonomy (GTDB): domain Bacteria; phylum Bacteroidota; class Bacteroidia; order Bacteroidales; family VadinHA17; genus LD21. The sequence goes on along the minus strand of CAYUQR010000054.1, from coordinate 15,903 downwards.
GATAAAGTTACTGACAAACCTGATAAATTAATATTGGAAGAAAAGTATGGGTACAGCTCAGGGAAAAAGACAGATAAAGGAAGAATGGTTATACTGGTCATAGAAGATAATGAGGACCTCAGGAACTACATTAAAGAAATACTTGAGGGGGAATACCGGATTCTGGAGGCTTCCGAAGGCAGAACAGGGATAAATATTGCCTTTACAATGATGCCCGATCTGATTTTGACTGACATAATGATGCCTGATCTCGATGGTATTAAACTGTGTTCACAACTTAAAAATGATGAACGTACAAGTCATATTCCTGTTATTATGCTGACAGCCAAAACCTCTATTGATGATAAAATAGAAGGATTAAAATCAGGTGCTGACGACTATATCACAAAACCTTTTTATACGGGAGAATTGAAGACCCGGATATACAATATGCTATCACAGCGTGAAAAACTAAAGTTGAAATATAGCAAATTGAACCTTTTGGGTTTAAGCCTTGAACAGAATGAATCAGTTGATGACCGGTTTATAATCAGAATAATAAAAATAATCAGCGAAAACCTGAAAGATTATGAATTTGACGTTAGTGTCCTCGAGAGTCAGCTTGGAATGAGCAGGATGCATCTTTCCCGCAAATTAAAAATCATTACAGGACTTACTCCGGGAACACTTATACGGAATATCCGGCTTGAAAAAGCTGCAGAGCTCCTGTTAAAAAAATCAGGTAATATCACAGAAATAGCTAACAGTGTAGGTATATCCAATCCCTCAAATTTTACCAAGTCGTTCAGAAACTATTTCGGCGTTTCTCCAAAAGGCTATACTAAAAGCTAATGGCCCTTTCTGAAATCTTTTAGCCAAGATTTCCAACCTCGTTCTCAACTTCAACAAGTAATTCATCCGATTTAACAAGCTCCTACATTGTTGTATGGTCGTGATAAAGAGGCCGATCTATATCAAGGGAGTCGACATGCTCACTATTCAACACCGCCCAGAAAGACTTCCCATATCCTTAGCTGTTGATTATTAAAAGATTTTGGCTTCTTCAGAAGATAAATGTTTATCATAGACATTTTGTCAACAGTATCTGAAGTGAAATGGTCATAAAAAGGTATTCTTCTTTGATAAAATGAAAGAGAACCTTCAAATGTAGAATCATTGCGCATTGTTAATGGCTTCCTGACATTAATCTGAAAAGGCTCAACATAGAAGAGCATTCCATCTGAAAGACTTATATCAAGCAATTGATCAAGTGTATGAATGCCAGATTTGGATTTGATATTACCCCAGCTTCCTGTGTCAACCTTTTTGGAAATAAATATTTTCGAAATCATTTCAGCAGCTTTCTGTCTGAATTCTATATCGAGGGAGGTATCAGAAGCTATTTTCATATAATCAGAAAAATCAATTAGCTTTTGTCGTGCGGTTTCCTCATAAGCGCTTATAAACGTATCACTTAATGAATCAGTTTGAAATGCACTTCTGACACTATCTTTTAAAGTTGCAATCTGCTTTTCTTCATTATACTCCCTCATATTTACATCGTCTGTGCAACCTCTTGCAGCAGAGATGAGGTAAATCAGCACCAGGATAAATATGTAGGATAAGCTCTTCATTTATTACTGGCTTTGTCTGTTTTAATTCTAAACCTGAGGATAGCTATCTGTCCTTTTGAGTAACGGCAGTCAAGCACATCAATCTGCTTAAGGCTCGAAGAAGGCATTGTAAGCTTATCGATAAACTCCTGCTTATTATAAAGTTCCATTCCGGGTGCTCCCTTTGTATCGGGTATCTGATAAATCATTGCATCCTCGCTTATCATTTTGTTAAGCTGATCTCTCCGCCTCTGCCATGCCTTAACATCTGTTTGTGAAAAATAATTAATCATGAGAGCATATGAATCAGCGTTTAAGCGGATCTGTTCCGAATTGTTGAATTTTTTAAGTATTCGTGTAACCGTATCGGCTAGATAATAAGGTGCCCTGACAACCATCCGTATTCTGCCCTGATTAGTTCTAACTACAATACTGCCATCATTGTCAGATTGATAACTAACAGGTGATTCATTATCAAGAAAAAGGTCCGCCTTAATATTACTGCTCAAAATAGGGTCTCCTGTATCGGCATCAATAAAAGTAAACCGGTAGTTCTGAGTATTAATTATTTTAATTAGAATGAATATCAGGATCATAACTGTTATAAACATCAGAGGAATACGGATAAGCATATTATTTGTTTTTTCCATGCCCCTGCCAGAGGCTATTTGTTCCTGATTTTTATATCTGAAATCATTCCAATTTTTATAGCCGGCATACTGACTTAACATATTCAGTACATCAATGCGAGGCAAGGCTAAATCTGGCGTTTTCATATGAGTATAAAACCATTTTTCGCTAAGTTGACCGTTTACTTTGATCAATAAATCTTCCTGAAAATCAGTAATATCCTGCCCTTTCCATTCTGAAATTTCAGGATTCATTCCCGGGAAAGATTTAAGCAGAGTTTCTGCCACTTCCTTCTTGAGAAGACTAAAGAGTATATTATCCTCTGGCTGCAAAATTAGAATTGAATAAACCCGGTCGTTTGTTAAATGGTTGTAAAATACTTTACAGCTAATTTACAAAAGAATTACAATCTAAATCAGTTGAAGCTGAGGTAATTTTAGATTAATTAGTATTGGTGGAAATCTGATCAAAATGCCTCAATAATAATAAATGAGAATTTTACGTACACCGGAAGATCGCTTTAAAGATTTGAAAGATTACCCGTTTCAATCTCATTATATTTCCATAAATAATGTACGGTTACACTATCTCGATGAGGGTCCTTCTAATGCAACACCCGTTTTGCTTCTCCATGGTGTGCCTGCGTGGTCATATTTATACCGGAACATGATAAAAGAAATAGCAGATAATGGGAACCGCGTCATAGTTCCCGACCTTATTGGTTTTGGGAAATCAGATAAACCCGTGGATATTGAATCACATACTTATAAATCGCATATCGATTGGATAACAGGTTTTTTAGATAGCCTTAATCTTAAGGATATTATAATGTTCGGTCATGACTGGGGTTCACTTATCGGGTTGCGAATTGCTGCCGGGAAACCTGGACTATTTTCCGCAATTATTATCAGCAATGGAATGCTGCCAACAGGATACCATAAGATACCTGTAATTTTTAGATTTTGGAAAGCATTCGCACGGTATAGTCCTTTTCTTCCTGAAGATATCATTATAGGTTCAGGGATATTAAGAAAACTGGATATGGAAGAGAAAAAAGCATACAGAGCCCCATTCCCATCATCGAAATACAAAGCAGGAATTCGCGCTCTGCCCGGCCTTGTACCGGCTTCAAAAAATGATCCGGAAGCCGAGGCAAACAGGAACGCCTGGCAATCATTGAACAGATGGGAAAAACCCTTTTTGACAATATTTAGTGATGCTGATCCGATTACACGAGGAGGTGATGAATATCTGCAAAAGATGATACCTGGTACAACTGGTCAAAATAATATAAGGTTACATGCCCGACATTTTATTCAGGAAGACAGAAGTGCTGAACTGTCTGATTTCATTATCAGATTAATAGAAAAGAACAGGAATTGATATTAATTCAATTAACTTATCATCAATGGATTGGAAATGTCAGATCGAAAGTATTGGAGCAAAGTTGCCGGAGAAGAAAATAAGCACAATTGAATTAGTGGCAAAACTCAATATCCCATGTATTAAAAAGTTCGGACTGCTTACAGGGATAAAGGAAAGAAAAGTTTGCTCTGCAGGAGAAGATTCATTTTCATTAGCAACCGATGCGGTAAATGACTGTTTGTCATTTTCAAAATACAGGGCCGAAGATATTGACATGATCATTAATTGCTCAATAACTAAATACAAAGGCGGTTTATCACATCATTTCGAACCTACATTTGCTGCATTGATCAAGAATGCTATCGGAGCAAAAAATGCTGTCACATTTGACATTTCAAATGCATGTGCAGGTATGATGACAGGTGTTTATCTTGCCGAAAATTTTATCAGGCAGGGGATGATAAAGACATGCCTCATAGTCAGTGGGGAATATATCTCAAGTATCAGCGACCATGCTTTAAGAAATATAAGAACATCCCTTAGTAAAGAATTATCTTCACTCACATTAGGTGATTGTGGTGCAGCTGCTATTTTAGAAAGGTCAGAAAATAATAATGGTCTTATTGTTTCAGGATTTACCACTCTGAGCAAGTACAGTGGTTTATGTACCGCACGACAAAACAGGAAAACGCCTGGAGGTTTCATGAAGGCAAAAGCAAAAAAGATCCATCAGGCTGCAATATCCGAATCGATACCCATCGTTCATAATGCTCTTAAAAAAAGCGGTCTGTCTTTCAATCAGATATCATGGTTGATCCCGCATCAGACTTCAAGAAGTTCAATTGTTTCAGGAGCAAATTTCTATGTTGAACATTTTGGGCAAAAGCCAAAACAGGTGCTCATCAACCTTAAGGATACTGGTAACACTGCTTCAACTACACATTTTCTGGCTCTTTATAAATACCTGAATGAAAAACGTTTCAGGGATGGAGACAATATAATGCTTTTATGTTTTGCATCAGGATTAATTATAGGTGTGGTAATATTTAAAATGAATGAAATAGTCTGCAGGTATGGGAACAAAAATTGAAATGGTCTCAGTTGCTGAACCCTGGTTTAACTTCTTACCACGTAATTCAATTGAATTAACAGCCAGAGTCGCCAGGAAATGCATTAATGAAGCACGAATTAATGTCAATGACCTGGGTCTGCTTATCAATACAGGGATATACAGGTATAAAAATTTCGGGGAGCCTGCTATTGCAGCATTAATTCAAAAGAAAATAGGTGCCAATACAAATAATGATACTGAATCAAACAGACCCGGAAAAACTTTCTCATTCGATCTGAATAACGGAGGTTGCGGATGGCTTACCGGAATACAGATTTTACAGGAGTTAATGATTTCCAAAAAGATTAATTATGGTATGGTGGTAACAGGTGATGCTGAACCATTTTATGGATTATCTGAAAATTTCAATTTTAAAACAGCTGCGGCTGCAATAATTCTATCCAGGTCAAAGGATTCAGAAGGTTTTACTCAATTTAAAACTTACTCCTATCCCGATCATCCCGAAGAATTAACAAGCAGTATTAACTACAATTATCAAAGGCAGAAAAGTAAAAGAAAAAATATTCTTTACGTCAGACAAAAAGATACTTATCCCGATTTATGTGCTATGTACGCATGTGAATCATTAAATAGTTTTATGGATGAATCCGGATTAAAAATAAAAGATATTGACCTGATCATCCCATCCCAAAGTCCGGATGGATGGATCAGGAAAGTAAAAAAAATAATAGGATCAAATGATAAATTTATCGAATACCAAAAAAACGGCAAGAAGATGCTGCACACTGCAGGACCGGCATTTGCACTTAAACAGGTCTGGTCTGATAATCGTTTTAAATCCTCTAAACACATAATTTTCCTCACAGTTGGTTCCGGTATAAATGTATCTGTTGCACATTATTTTAATCAAAACTAAAATCATTGCAAACAACCGATCATATCCATTCTACCGATAGTATCTGCAATATCTCAGACTATTTGAGACTTAATGCAGAAACATTTCCCAATAAACCAGCTCTTCTTCATCCTGATAAGATTACATATAAGGAATTGGATCATTATACGGACATATATTCAAACAGACTTGAGCTTTCCGGAATAAGAGCGGGCACTTTGACAATATTAATGGTACCGGCCGGAGCTGAATTCTTTATCCTGACATTTGCCCTGTTAAGAATAGGCGCAATCCCTGTTCTGATTGATCCCGGCATGGGAACCAGAGACATGGCAAGAGCTCTGACAGATTTGAAACCTGAAGCTTTTATCGGCATCCCAAAGGCCCATCTATTAAGAATATTCTATCCAAATATATTCAAAACTATTAAATCAAAGATTATCATAGGATTCAAATGGTTTAATGAAAGTCGGAAGGAGAATTTTCTTCTTCATAAACAATCCGCACGTTACACTTCACATGTGTCAGAAAAAGATAAACCTGCAGCAATATTTTTTACAAGCGGAAGCACAGGACCGGCAAAAGGAGTGATATATACAGCCGGAATGCTTATAAACCAAATAATTGTAACCAGATCACTTTTCAATATCGGATCTGATGAAATAGACCTCTGTACTTTCCCATTGCTGGGGCTGTTTGCTATCTGCCATGGTAATTCTTCTGTTATCGCTGATATGAATATGCAAAAGCCAGCAACGCTTAATCCGGTAAAAGTTATCAAAAATATCCAGGACTACGCTTGTACACAGATGTTTGGATCCCCTTTGGTATTGAAAAAATTATCACAATATGGTTCGATAAAAGGAATCAAGATCTATTCTCTACGGAAAATTATTTCAGCGGGAGCTCCGGTTCATTCAGAAATTTTGGAATCATTCAGCAAAATGATTTCAAGTGAATCAAGAATACATACAACATTTGGAGCAACCGAGGCATTACCGGTTACTGATATTACAGATAATGAGCTTCTCAGTGACCGTCAGAATGGAAATGTAAACGGAATATGTGTTGGATATCCTGTTGAAGGTATTGATGTCAATATAATTGAAATAACTGACCATCAAATTCTTTCCTGGGATAAAGCAAGTCAACTGTCTGTCAATAAGATCGGAGAAATAGTGGTTAAAGGACCATGGGTCTCAGCTTCATATAATAATAATCCTGTTGCAAATAAGTTTTCAAAGATACAAGATCTCAAAACAGGTGAAATATGGCATAGAATGGGAGATCTGGGAAGATTCGATAAGAAGGGCAGGTTATGGTTTTATGGGCGAAAATCGCAAAGAGTTATAGCAAAAGATAGTACTCTTTTTACTATCCCGTGTGAGGCAGTTTACAACCTTCACCCTCAAGTAGCCCGATCTGCACTTGTTGGCATCCCGTTAAATGGGTCAGACACAAAGAGACCTGTGATTTGTATTGAGCTTAAATCAGGCTTTCATCAAACAGGTGAACTAAAACAGGAACTTTATAAATCAGGGAAATCCAGCATACTGACAAATGGGATTTCAGATATATTATTTTTCAAAAAATTCCCTGTAGATCCAAGGCATAATGCCAAAATATTTCGTGAAAAACTTGCCACATGGGCTTCAAAGAGAATAAGATGAACGTACTGGTCACGGGAGGAGGGGGATTTATCGGTTCAGCGCTTGTACATGAACTCGTTAAAGAAGGATATAGTGTTACTAGCTTCTCGAGGAACGATTATCCTGATTTAAAAAGAATCGGAGTAAAAGTTATCCGGGGTGATTTGTCTGACTCAAATGCAGTGTTAAAAGCCTGCCAGAATATTGACATAGTATTTCATGTGGCAGCAAAAGAAGGTATTACAGGTACTTATAAGGAATATTTTTTAACAAATGTAACTGGCACTGAAAATATAATTAATGCTTGTATTGTCAATAATATCAGGTGGTTAATCTATACAAGTTCAGCAAGTGTAGTTTTTGATGGAAGCGATATTAAAGGGGCAAACGAATCACTTCCCTACCCTTCCCACCCAATCTCATTCTATACCGCAACAAAAGCATTGGCTGAAAAGACTATTTTAAAATCAAACTGCCCTTTACTGAAAACAATAGCACTCAGGCCGCATCTTGTTTATGGTCCAGGAGACAATCACCTGATTCCAAGAGTTGTTGAACAGGCAAGGCAAGGAAAACTAAGACAGATCGGAGATGGTAAAAACTTAATAGATGTTTCATATATTGATAATGTCGTTAATGCTCATATAAATGCAATTCAGGCAATTACTGAAAATCCGGAAATTTCCGGCAGAGCTTTTTTCGTTACTAACGGAGAGCCCGTTTTATTATGGGATTTTCTCAATAAGATACTGGAATCATCCGGCCTGGAACCATTAAGCAAGACCGTTCCGGTATGGTTTGCATATTTAGTGTCATTACTGGCAGAGGCAATTCACGGGACAATTTTAAAAAACAGGGAACCCTCATTGACAAGATTTTTAGTGAGAGAATTATCAAGATCTCATTGGTTTGATATTAGTAATGCCATAAAGCTTTTAAACTACAATCCTTTGATATCAAATATTGAAGGGTTGAGAAATATTTACGATTGAGCCCTGTTAGAGCCGATTACAGATCCGATAATAGCGCCGCCCAGAGATAAAATCCAGCCACTTAACACTCCAATCCAGATTTCCGAGGTCCAGAAAGCAGGTAAAAGAATTGCTACTGTTATACTCAGTATGTTACAGATTATTGGCACATACCATGCACTTGAAGGATCTTTAAGACAGATCAAAAAACATGCAATTGCAATAAATAAGTTATAGAAAATAAAGAATATTACTTCGTTTGCATACTCATTAGAAAATCTTATTAAGCTTAACAGAAGTGCAAGGAGAAAAATAAAAAACAGGGATAAGAAAAAAGCTATTAAAGATAATTTCCAGCTTGAAACTGTAGCAAAATAAGAATTCTTCTTACTTATCATATTTATCTTATATTTATCAGTATCACGTCAATATGACTAATTTATGAATTATTTTGAATCCTGATGTATTATATTTTAAATAATCAGAGTGAATTCTTAATTTATCAATTTACTTGTTGCATACAATCAGATGTTCAGCCAAGTTTTCCAACCTCGTTCTCAACTTCTACAAGTATTTCACCCGATTTAACAAGCTCCTTCATCGTTGTATGGTCGTGATAAAGAGGCCGATCTATATCAAGGAAGTCGACATGCTTCCTTATTACCTCCCAGGCTTTCTGAACACCCTTGCCAAATTTATACTCCTCTTTTCTGAAATCAAGAGCCTGAGCAGCAGCCATAAATTCAATACCAAGTATGCCATAGGCATTATCGAGTATCTGGAAATTTTTAATGGCGGTGTTCATCCCCATCGATACAAAGTCTTCCTGATCAGCTGCTGCCGGAATAGACTGTACGGAGGCAGGGGCAGAAAGTATCCTCTGTTCAACTATCATCATATCGGCAGTATACTGACTGAGCATCAGACCTGAAAACATTCCGGCGCCTTTAGTCAGGAAAGCCGGCAGGCCGACACTCAATGCCGGGTTATTCAACCTGTTCATCCTTCGTTCCGACATTACACTTATCATAGTAATACATGCTCCCGCCATATCCATTGGAACAGATACCGGTGAACCCTGGAAATTGGCCCCGGACAGCTGAATATTGAGATCAGGGAAAAAGATGGGATTATCACCAACACCATTCAGCTCTATCTCAACCTGCGATCGTGCATATGCAAGTGCATCATGGGCAGCTCCTATTACCTGTGGTGTGGAGCGCATGGAATATGCATCCTGTACCTTACTCTTGACTTTTCCCTCTTTCAGGTCGCCGCCTTTAATACACATATTGATGGCATTTGCACTCCTTACTGCTCCCTTGAAACCTCTTACTTCGTGCAACAAAGGAGTATATGGTTTCATGTTTGCCTTGAGGGCTTCGAGCGACATGGAAGCTGCTATCTCAGCCTGCTTGAGCCAGTTGTTGGCGTCGTAAAGAAATATTGCGCTCATAGCAGTCAGAACATTTGAACCGTTAATGGTTGCCAGACCGTCGCGAGCCATAAGCCCGGGTATCGCTATTCCTGCCTTATCCATAGCCTCTTTGCCACCCATTAATTCGCCCTGGTAATATGCTTCTCCTTCTCCCATCATCAGCAAAGCGATCTGAGACATGGGAGCAAGATCACCGCTTGCACCTACCGATCCTTTCTGGCATACATAAGGGGTGACACATTTATTTAGCATTTCTACAAGGGTCTCAGTAATAACCAGCCTGTTTCCGGAGTTGCCATGGGCATGTACATTGATCCGGCCAAGCATGGCGCCCCTCACATATTCAACAGGCGCAGGGTCCCCTATCCCGGCTGCATGGTTATATACCAGGTATTTCTGGAAATCCTTTATCTGGTCATCGTTAAGGACAACCTCTGAAAATTCACCGATACCGGTATTTACACCATACATTGTCTCATGTGCAACAATCTTTTTTTCAAGCATTGCCCGGCAACGATTAATCCTTTCCCTCGCTTCAGGATGAAGTTCCACCTTCTGTCCATAACGTGCAACATTTACAACATCTTCAATTGTAAGGTCTGATCCTGTAATAATTAACTTATCCATATTTTATATTTTAATTGAACCATTTATAAGATATTGATCTGCAGATTATAATACTGCCAGATTTTATCAAAGCTTTTAAGTAAGTTTTAGGTAATAAGGGTCTTATCGGGACCTAGCACAGCCCGGCGCGATTAACTTTAATCTTGTATTCCAGCGCTACATTCCGCATAACGGGAAATGATTTTTTATAAAAGTAAATAAATTAATCCATTTAGCATTTACCGGACAAGTTATTTCTGCACTTTAAAATCCAATTATTTCCATAAGCCGGCCCTGTATTCACCATGCGAATCGGAAAAACAGAGGAAGGCTGGTTTTTATTTCCCATAGGATATCCCGTTTGCTAAAAATTTACTATCTTAGTTACCGGAATAAATGCTTGTATGCATCTTGCTGGATTGTAGGATTTAATATCGTGCTATTCCATAAGAGAATTTATCAGTTGAACGCACTCGCGAAAAATATCGTTGACAGCGTTTTAATAGCCATTGGAGAGATGGCATGGAAACTTCATGTCCTGATGCTGCTTTTGGGAGCAAACTTACTGGGTATCGCTCCTGCTGAATCGATGACAATTACGAGTCAGCCTCAACCCCAGACTGACTGTTATGGAAACCACGTCGAATTTTCGATAACTATAAGCGAATCGGCGGGTACAGTATATTACCAATGGCAACAAAAGCCTCCGGGCGGAAGCTTTTCAGATATAATCGGGGCAAACAATTCCTCACTCGCCATCGATAACATTGGCGTTAACAAGCAGAATATTGATGGGACTGAATACCGTGTAATGATAACAGATGATAACGGAACAATAACTTCAGATCCGGCCCTGTTAAGGGTAAACTCGATCACCGGTCTTACACCTGCAGTTGTAAATTCGATTATCTGTAACGGAGAGGGTATAACTTATAATGTATTTACTGAAGGGGATGTAATCAATAACAGATACTTATGGTCGCTGAACAATGGTTCCGGCTGGACTTATTTATCAGATGGCGGAGCATATTCCGGAACAACTACATCACAAATGTCTATTTCAAATTCAACACCAGCTCAAAACGGTTCATACCGGGTATCTGTAATTTTTGCCACTCTTAACCAGCCTTCCGGAGATCCAACATGTATAGAAACAAGCTTCACCAGAGAAAGAAATCTTTTAGTAAGAGAGCCGCCAGACACATCACCAATTTATCATAGATAGATATAAACTGAATATTAACCAAATAACAAAAAAACCATGAACACAAAAAATCAACTTAAAAGTAAAACCTGGTTGCCTGACCAGAGCACCGGGCAGAAGTTCAAATTAATGATTGGATTAACCCTTCTGTTATTAATTCTGACCGGGACTACAAAGGTATGCGCTCAGAGTGACCCAAGTCCTGTCCAAACCGTAAATATAGGAACCGAACCATACCTGGTAACTGATACTCCGGGTTCCACATATACCTGGACTATTTCCCCCGGCACGTCTGGTAACGAATGGAGCATTAATGGTACCGCTAACAGTATTACTGTAGACTGGAATGTGACAGGAGTTTATACTTTATCGGTTGTTGAAAGAAATGCCCATGGATGCATCGGCGATCCGGTGCAAGTTGTGGTTACGGTAAATGAGATGCCTGATGTAACAGCAACGCCTTCTTCAGAAGCTATTTGTAGTGGCACTGCTACCAATATCTCATTATCAAGTACTTCAGGAAATACAACATTCTCCTGGACTGCCGCTTTAACAAGCGGAACAGCAACAGGGTTCTCTGACGGAACAGGTCCGACAATTTCCCAGACACTTACCAACTTTTCCGGAGTTCCGGCTACTGTTACCTACACAGTTACTCCTACTGCAAATTTACTTACTGGAAATCCGATCACAGTTGTGGTTACAGTTAATCCATTGCCTTCAACATCACCCATCTATCACAATTAGATGGTTAGTTTGAAAACAAATGCTTAAAAGGCACCCCTGCATAATATTATTCGGCATAGTCCTGCTCAGCGTGTATGACATTTCAGGGCAGGCAACTATGCCGGATAATGTATGTACTGGACAGATAAGACATTATTATGTTAATTATAATCCGGGTTCAACTTATATGTGGTGGATTGACGGGGTTATTCAGAATGGTTTTTATACCAACGAATTTGTTCATACCTGGACTACCTCAAAAACTTATTTACTTGAGGTTCAGGAGCGTTCAGCATATGGTTGCCCGGGACCTGTCAGATCAGTAAATGTAATAGTTACCGGTCCGGAACAACCTGATCTTATAATTCCTGAAGCTTTTTCACCCAACAGAGATCTTATCAATGATATTTGGAATATTGGCAATATTGAGGCGTACCCGAATGTTACAGTCACCATTTACAACAGATGGGGTCAGGTAGTCTGGAGATCAGAAACCGGTTACACTCATCCATGGGATGGAAAAAGCAAAGGCAATGATTTGCCAATTGACTCATATCATTATGTAATTGATTTGCATAACGGATCAAAACCAATTGTCGGAGAAATAACAATTGTAAGATGAAAAACAACATTTAAATCTGTGAAAAGGCTGGTTTACATATTGTTATTTGTTGTTGGGGGACAGACATCTTTTGCCCAGCAACTGCCTTTATATGACCAGTATCTTTATAACAAGTTTCTGATCGACCCTGCACATGCAGGCAGTGACGGGTATTCCAGCTTTAATATGACCGCACGGGAACAATGGATGGGCTATTCGGGTGCACCCAGGACATATTCAATAAGCTGGCAGACAAGGATACTTAAAAGAGGCTATAAAATTAAAAGGACCATTTTTAACCGGACCACTTTCACTCCAAAAAATGATGGAAGAGTAGGTTTAGGAGCCTATATCTTCAGCGACAGGAACGGACTTATTAAAAGAACAGGGTTCCAGGCAGCTTATTCATATCACATGTGGCTTCATAAATCCACTCAACTTTCCCTGGGTCTTGCTTTTACCGGATATCATTTTGTTATAAATGCTAATGAACTGAGCTTTGAAGAGGCGGATGAACCATGGCTGAATGATAATTTACGAAGGGGTGTATTCGTACCGGATATTGATTTTGGAATATATTTTTTAAATCCCAGATTCGACTTTGGTTTCTCCGCTCTTCAATTATTTGGTGCTGCTGTCAAAACAGGTGACTATGCATACAGAAATTTCAGAATGGACAGGCACTTCTATACTTTTGGATCATATTATATTTCTACCGGAAGCAGAACCGAAATCGAACCTTCGGTGCTTTTCAAAATATCTGAACAATTTAAGCCACAAGCTGATATTGGTATCACATACATTTATTATGATAAATTGTGGTCAGGACTGACCTACAGAACAGGCGGAGGACTGATAGCCAATATACGATTAAGATATATACCTGACCATTCCAAATGGGCAGCTTTGTATTTTGGATATGCTGTAGATTTTACTCTCAATGAGATTCAGAGTGTTACCTACGGCACTCATGAATTTACAGTTGCACTTAAATTCGGCAACAGTACAAGAAGATACAGATGGCTGGACCGATATTAATAAGATTTTCTTGCTTTCTTTAATTATTCTTTTTTTTGAAATATCTTTACATAACAAAATCTTCAGTCAAAATCTTTTCTTTAGAGAGATTGGCCCATAAGGTTTTTGATCCAAAATAATAAAAGACTCTGTTTTCTTAATAAAATTTAATCTGTTTAAAGCTCTGATACCGAATTTCAAATATTTATTAAAAATGAACGGAAAAAATATTTCTCTTTACTGTTTTACGATTCTTTTGCAGATTCCTGTACTGTTTACATATGGTCAGACGGACAATTTAAAAGATCCTTCGTATGAATCAGTTTACGTGCAAACTGATCGTACTGTCTATTTTGCTGACGAGCCCATTCTATTTAATGCCTTCATCTTGAATGATTTATCAAGCCACTACAAAGCAATGAGCGACACGCTTCTTGTAGCTGTGATAGACCAGGATGGACTGGAAGTAGCCTCAGGCGAATTCCCTGTTTCGAATTATATAACTGCCGGATATATAATGCTTTCAAAATACCTCACTGATGGAAATTATGTGCTTATTGCGGGTTCAAAAAGAAGCGAAAACAGTTCGCCCGATAAGATTTTTTCAAAAATCATTGAAGTGAGAACTTCTAAGAACCAGGCAGCAGGAATAGACCTTAAGCTCATGGACACCATTTATGCACCAGGCAGTACTCTAACAGCAAATATAAGGTTCTCAGGAAAGAATGACGAACCCATTTCTACATTATTTACTTACCAGCTGAGCGACTCCAGGCGAGCAATTACAAATGGGAAAGGCAAGTCAAAAGAAGACGGGAATGCAACCATTATTATCTTATTGCCTGGATTTCAAAGCAATGATACAATAAAATTAAGTGTATCCACCTCTGTTAAAGGCAATGATATAACCAGCGAAATAGTAATCCCTACTCCTTTCAATAATATCAAACCGATGACCTATTCCGATAAAAATGAAACTACAGGTAAAAACAGGCAATTGAATATTCAAATAAATACTGACAGGCAACAATATACAAGAGAGGAAAATGTCAGGGCCGAAATATATGTAGTTAATGACCAGGGAAACCCAGTGGTTGCAAGCCTGTCAGTATCAGCTTCAAATTTCTCCTCATCCTCTTCTCCGATTAATGAAAACCAAATAATAACCTGTTCAAATTTTAAAAATTCTGCATCGCGACCTGGCCTGCTGTGGTGTCATATTTTATCTGAAATGAATAAGAATGTATTTCCTGAAATTAAAAATGATGCAGCAGATGAAAAAGGGGAAACAACTGTTTTTGATATCGTTTTAAGAAAATCATTTGCCAGGGGTCTTACTCTTTTTAATCAGTCTCCCGGACATGGATATATTGTGCAGGAGAAAAATGATATTAAGAAGATACAGAAGAAACAGGTATCAGCAGAAAAGGCGAAACAAAGCGGTTATACGGCTGATCGAAATATACTGGATATTATTAACCGTATCAAACCCTTTCAGATACTTGGGGGAGAAATAAAATTTTCAAATGCCGGCAACTTCTCAATTAATAATCAGAAAGGAGCGCTAATTGTCATAGATGGAATAAAAATGGGTACTGATGTCAGTGTCCTGAACAGCATCCCGGTAACCGATATTGCAAGGATCAATGCCTCAACAAATCCATCAGATATTCAGAAATATTCAGCAATGAACAGCTCAGGAGTTGTTGAGATATTTATGAAAAAAGGAGTCAAGAGCAATGAAAATGATGAAGATCGGATCATGAAAAGAAGCAACACCTTTTTCTGGAAAACGGATCTCAGTACCAATACTTCCGGAAAGGCTTCAGTTAACTTTTCTAACAATGATACACCTTCAGAGGTTATATTGACCGTACAAGGCATAACAACCGACGGATTTACCGGGAACTGTTCAATCCATTATACTGTGAAGTAAGTACTGCCTTGTATTGCTATTATTATGCAGGTTGAGATTAACAGCTACCCCGATGGCTGAAGGATTGACTTATTAGAATTAATAATCATTTAACTAAGACTTGGAGATCCCTCACTTCTTCACCCCCCCGTATCCACTAAATTGATATGTCATTCCGAGTCCCCATGCAATTTTTTTGTACATCAGGGATTATGACAACCG
>CAYUQR010000053.1:10254-24389 GCA_964446825.1 uncultured Rikenellaceae bacterium | reverse complement strand
CATCATAACATTTTCTCCATCCAGCTTAGCTATTTCAACTGTTCCCCGTACGAGATCCCACCGTGACGGAAATTCGCCATTTTCTTCGCCCTCGAGGTTATCCTCAAAGATAACCTGGTCGCCCGGCACGAAATCATATTTGTTCCATGCGAGCGAAGGTGCATTGCTCTTACTAACCTTACTATCAGAGCCTGATTCAGTTAGTTTGCTGCTCTGCTCCTTACCATTATCCCTGGCTGTCTTTGTATCATTCGCGCTCTTGTCAGCTCCATCTTCTTTTTTATCATCTTTTTTGATGGCATCATTAATTCCCTCTTCCAGTTTATCAAAACTCTTATTAACGGCCTTGTCAGTCTTTTTATTGGCGCGCCTGTTAGCCTCCCTGTTGATCTTGCTTTTTAAATCTATTTTTATCTGGCCTGATGCAGCGGTGGATAGTGTTGCAAAAGCCAAAATCAATGCTGTGATAATTAATAGTTTTCTCATGGTCGTTATGGTTTTCTCTTAAAGTTAAACCATAGACATAGTATGAGTCAAGGTCGAATTAGCAAACGGGGCTTATGAATTAGTATCGGCGAATCCCGAGCTCCTCTGTCAGCTCCGCTGACCTCCCCCCTGAAGGGGGCTAAGAAGTAAGAATGCAGAACATTCGAAGTCAGAAATCAGAAGTATAAAACAGTTCTGCATTCTAAATTCGTTTGTTCTAATGTTCTTAATTCATTTTTAGGTATGGACTTATTCGTACTGGTTGTCTTTGATAGACTGAAGTACCTTTTTCTTGAGATTGGGAGAGACAGGTACAGTTGTACCATCTTTCAGCTTAAGATAGCCACCGTCTCTTTTCACAAATCTGTCGATAAAGGGAACATTAACTAAATGGGACTGATGAACCCGTATCATACCCGATCCGGAGAGCATTTCGTCATACTCTTTTATAGTGCGGGATACCATTATCTTCCTGCCTTCTGTAAGCCAGAAGACAGTGTAGTTACTATCGGCTTCTGCCCGGATAATATCTTCAACTGATACTAAATACAGATTGTCAGCTGTGGGGAGGATGATTCGTTTGAGGGTTCTTTTACTACGGAGGTTTTCGCTCAGGGCCTGCAGTTTGATATTTTGTTCGTCATGATTAATTATTTCCCTTGCTTTTTCCACAGCAATCCTGAGGTCATCCTGATCAAATGGCTTTAAGATATAATCGAGGGCACTCACCTTTATAGCGTCAAGAGCATACTCCTGGTGGCCTGTAATGAAGATGACCTTAAAATTAACAGCTGATATCATTTTTAAAAGTTCAAAACCATTTCCATCAGGAAGCTCAACATCCAGAAAAAGAAGATCCGGAGCATGCTTCATAATAGCTTCGTAAGCTGATTTTAAGGTACCGGCAGTGGATATTACCTCTAAATCAGGAAACTGTTCTGCAAGGAGTTTTGTGATTGCATTCCTGACACTAACTTCATCATCAACTACTATTACATTCATTTTTGCCTGGGTTAGAAATGTTCTTTTGTCATGTAAAAATCTTCCTGTATGGTAGCATCATAATGACTTTGGTTCCTGATGCTTTTCCTTTTTCCTGAAGGTCGATGGTTTCGTAAATGATACTTTTCTTCCGAAGTGTTTTTCTGAAGTATGCCAGTCTCTGTGAAGTGAGCCTGGTGGAGACTGACTGCTTTTTCAGTTTCCTGCCGGTAATCTTCTCTGCCTCTTTTCTTCCCACTCCATTATCAGTAACCTCAAGTTTCATCAGGCCGTTATTCAGGCTATAGTCGATATTCAGTTTGCCTTTCCTGTCAGCAGGCAGAAGGCCATGTTCGATAGAGTTTTCAACACAAGGCTGAGTAAGCATCGGGGGTATGGAAAAATTTCCGGGATCAATTGATGGATCAAGAGTTATTTTATATTCAAATTCTGTCTCAAACCTCAATTGCTGAACATCGAGGTAAAGCCTGATAGTCTCAATCTCTTTTTCAACGGGGATAAACTCCTCACCGGAATTCTCAAGTATGTTACGCATTAATCGTGCTATTTTGGTAAGATAGGTATTTGCTTTCTGTGGTTTGTCGGCAAGTATGAAATCCTGTACCGCACAAAGAGAATTAAAAATAAAATGGGGATTCATCTGGGCACGCAAGAGTCTCTGCTCAAGTTCAATCCTTGCATATTGTGAACGAAGCCGGTTATGACGGATATAACTATATGAAACAAAAATTACAAGAAGAAGAATAATAAGCAATCCTTTAACATGCTGATCCTTTTGTTTTATCTTATTATCCCTGATTAACCGTTCTTTCATCTGTGCATATTCAGCTGCTCTTTGTTTTTTGTCGTATTCATACTGGATCTCAAGCCTGGTTACCCGGTTTCTGAAATCATCATTACTTATACTATCCTGCAGCTGCTGATGTTCTTTAAGATAAATATAGGCCAGATCGTTGTGTTTCATGTTGCTGTAGATAATACTAAGCAATTCAGAACATTCAGATATGAGAATTGGTTGGTTTTGCTTTTTTGCTATTTTGTATGCCGAAAGTGTATTTTCCAGTGCAAGGGGATAATTCCCTCTTGCTTTCTGAATTCTACCCAGGGTTACATAGTAATTTGCCAGGGCCGGATCATCTATCTGCTTTGCATTTTTCACTGCAAGCGTGATATAATAATACGCTGAATCTATATTTGGATATAAAAGGAAAGTGTTGGCAAAATTATAATATGATTCTGCTATACCAGAGGGATAATTCATTTTTTTATTCAGCTTCAGGCTTTTCCGAAGATATATGATAGCACTGTCATACTCAGCTTTTGAGTTATATATCTGAGCAATATTATTACAGGTTTTACTGACTTCCCACAGGTTCCCGGCAGCTTCGGAAAGCGGCATTTTTCTGAAGTTGAATTCAAGGGCCTTATTCCAGTTTTTCTGGAAATAGTACATGAGTCCGATGCTTCCGTATGCAATAGCAATGCCGGCAGAATCTTTTTTTAATTCCCAGAGCTTAAGAGCATCAAAATAGGTGTCTATAGCCTGACTGAAGAGAGCCATATCCTTGTAAATATTCCCAAGACTGTTCATGGCATCAGCAAGGGGTAAGGTGTCTTTCACTGAACGGGCAGTCTCAATTGCCTGTTCTATAAGTCCCCGTGCTTTTATAAAATCTTTTTGTTGTTTTGCCAGGTATGAAAGGGCATTATAAGCATTTATCATACCGCGCTTATCTCCTGCCTTTTCAAAAAAATTAAGACTCAGGGCACCATATCTTTCAGATTCTTCAAGATCACCCTTAAAACTGAAAACATATGCCAGACCATAACAGGCCCGGGCTTTACCCCGGTCATCGTTTAGTTCCCTGTAGACATCATAAGCCTTCATGTTATAGTATGTAGCGCTGTCGCGTATATTGTATTTAGCAAGATAAGCAGAGCCAAGTGCATAAGATGCATCAGCGATGCCCTTCCTGTATTGTATGCTTCTGGATTCAGATAATGCTTGATGAGCCAGGTATAAAGATAGATCAGGATTCCTTCTTGCACTGGTCAATGCATCCCTGGTCTGAGCATTTATCGATGCTGTATCAACCTCCTGACTCGAAAATGCCGGCCGTTCAGAACACCAGAACAGGGTGAGCAGCAACACAATAATTTTTGAAGACAGGTTTGACATTGTGCAATTAATTTAATATCAGCCCTTTTATCCTTCTAAATTATTAAAAAGACAGGTAATATCTAAATTTTTTCCGGTAAAACTATTTTTTTGGGAACCAGGGAAGGAATGAGCTCGTTTTTTCTATATACTCCCTGTACTGAGGTTTTTGTTCTTTCAGGCTTTTCTCGAGCAGGGCTACACCTGACACTTTTATTATTAGTGCTGTCATTAGCACTGAACCAAGAATGGGAAAATAACTGCCGGCAGCAAGGCAGATTAATCCATATCCCCACCACACAGATGAGTCGCCGAAATAATTCGGATGCCGTGTATAACGCCAGAATCCTTTATTAAGAACTTTACCCTTGTTTGCAGGATCTGCTTTGAATGCAGCCAGCTGATAATCTCCTCCTGCTTCAAAGGTGAATCCGATAAGCCAGAAGGCAATGCCTGCAAAATCAAACAAATTCAAAGAATTGTTCTGGTCATAATACTGGGCCCCCAGGAGAGGTGCCGAAATCAACCACATGAGCAATCCCTGCAGGAGGAAGGTCTGAAAATAACTGACCCACCAGTACCTCAATTCTCCGTACTTCTTACGGAATTCTTTGTACCGGAAATCTTCACCTTTGCCTGAGTTGCGCCATGTCAGGTAAACAGAAAGACGAAGACCCCAAATAGCAGTCAGTGCAGTAATGATGATTTTCCTGGGGACGAAGCCATCCGTTTTTAAAAAATAGAATATTGCTGTAATGACAAATCCGAATCCCCAGAAAAGGTCAACAATGCTGACATTCTTAATGATTACACTGATAATCCATAGTGCTGTCATTAATATTAGAATGACCAGTAGAGACTGGAGCCAGATGTGAAAAAAACTCATAGTTTAGCTAATCCAAAAGAAGTGCAACAGCAGCAGCTCCGATACCGGCATTTGCCCCTATTACAGGAGAGATGTTTACAACTGAAGCAGGTGCTTTGCCACTCAGCGCTTCCATCTTCTGTGTAAACCAATCAGCGCCATCGCTGTTGTTTGCGTGTAGTACAATATAGTTCCAGATCTTATTTTTGCTGTTTATGCCAGTTATATATCCCATAACTTTTTCCATATTAGCTTTCTGGTTGAAAGCTTTGTCGAAAACAATTGCTTTTCCTGAAGAGTCAATGGATACAATAGGATTAATATTCAGCATCCTGGCTATTAAACCCTTAACGGCAGAAAGACGACCGCCGCGAATGAGATATTTTATATCTTTTACACTAACAAATATACGCAGATCATGTGTCCACTTTTCGCTCATTTCCACAACCTGCTCATGCGAGTAACCTGCCTCAATAGCCTGTGCAGCCCTGAGTACCAAAAGGCCTAATGCCCCCGATAAATTTTTTGAGTTAATTACTGAAATAGGCTTATTGAATTCCTCGCTTATAGCCTTAGCAGCTTTGTTGCTGCTATTGAAGGTTCCGCTAAGCTTATCGCTCAGGTGGATAGCTATTATTGAATCATAATGAGAAGCCAGATGTGAGTAGAGGTTTACAAAAGATTTTTCATTTACCTGCGAAGATTTGGGGTAATCAGTATTCTCATTTAAAAGTTTATAGAACTGATCAGGCTGAATTGTAACTTTATCCAGATAATGATTCTCCCCGAAATGGATATTTATTGGGAGCATATTAATCTGATATTTATCTATCAGGTCCTGTGAAAGATCACATGTTGAGTCGGTAACCAGTGCTATTTTCCATTTTCTGTTATAAACTACATCGCTTTGGCGCACCATATCATCAGCTTTCTGGAAAGCGAGAGTGCCTGTTAACCTTAGCTCATTAAAAAGTTCAGCCGGAGTATTTGTATGTACATGTAACCTCCTCATCCTCTCAGAGCCTGCAATTACAATTGAATTCCCGTATCTTTCAAGGGTTGATAACAATGCATCATGATCAATGTTACTATTTTTGATGAGAGCCTCGGTACAGAATCGCAATTCAACTTTTTCAGGAATGGATTCCTCAATCTTTTCGAAAATGCCGGTTTCAGCTTTAACCTGAATGAGTTCCTTCAGGTTACGGTTGGATATAAAATCGATAATACCTTCAACGAAAAGTACAAATCCCTTTGCTCCCGCATCAACAACATTTGCTTTGGCGAGAACTTTAAGCTTTGATTTTGTTTCTGTAAGCGATTTATTAAGTACGTTGATGGAGCTGGTAAAAAGCTTATTGAAATCGGTTATCCTGTCCTTGTTGTCATATATATAATTTGCCCAGTCTTTGATAACAGTAAGCATTGTTCCTTCAACCGGGTTAGCAACTGCTTCATAAATATACCTGACAGAATTCTTTATGCTTTCTGCAAACTGTTTTATCGTTATTGTCTTGAAATTACCGGTTTCGGAGCTCATCCCATAGAGGAATTGTGCAAAAATAATCCCGGAATTACCACGAGCATTGACAAGAGTAGTCTCTGCAATCCTGTCAGCAGTTATTTTATATGACCTGTGGGGATGAAGAGAATCTATCACTGCCCTTATTGTAGAAGCCAGGTTGGTTCCGGTATCCCCGTCATTAACAGGAAAAACATTTATCTTATTAAGTTCCACCTGGTGTTCAATCACTTTTCTGGCACCTGCAATAAAAGTATAATACAACCTTCTGCCATCCATTTCATTAAGCGGTGCCTGAGCTATAAGTGCCATGTCGTATACTTACAAAAGTTCTGCAAAGGTAATAATAATTATCCTGAGTGTTAACAGGACTTCATTACTGGTAAGAACAGTAAAATGAGAGAATTGTTCTATATGAGGGGTCGTAGCGTAATAAATGTGTTTAACCACTAAGAATCACAAAGGTAATCACAAAGAGCACAAAGATTTTAGTTCTTTAGTCAAACTTTATTCCTTCTTTATAGGTTACAATAGCTCTTTTTCGTGCAAAATCGTTATCCACCATCATTTTTGAGTACCCGGGTTTTTCAAATTCAGGAACCCATTTTTTTATGTATTCATTATGAGGATCATATTTCATCTGTTGCGAAAGCGGATTAAAGATCCTGAAATATGGAGCTGCATCACAGCCAGTGCCTGCTGCCCATTGCCAGTTTCCATTGTTCGACGAGAGTTCATAATCAAGGAGCTTCTGTGCAAACATGGCTTCCCCCCATCTCCAGTCGATTAAAAGATGCTTACAAAGGAATCCGGCGGTTACCATACGCACCCTGTTATGCATGTAACCAGTTTCATTTAATTGCCTCATACCTGCATCCACTATAGGGTAACCTGTTTCGCCCTGGCACCATTTTTCAAATTCTTTTTCATCATTCCTCCAGGGAACATCATCATAAGCCGGCTTGAAATTATTGGTAACAACCCGGGGGAAATTAAAAAGGATTTGCATAAAAAATTCCCTCCAGATAAGTTCGGAAAGAAAGACATGGTTTTCTTCCAGTGCAATTTTTACAAGCTTTCTTATACTAACCGTCCCAAACCTGAGGTGAGGAGAGAGATATGACGTACCATCAATACCCGGGTAATCACGTAATTTATCATAATCCTTAATTACAGAAAGATTATAGTCCCTGACTTTTTTTGATGATTCAATATACCCTAATTGGTTAAGTGGCGGGAAATTAAATGTTCTCTTATATAAATTACTGAAATTCAGAACATTTGATGCCTTTATCAAACCCGGTGATTCAGTTAAATTTTGAAACCATTTTTTACTGTATGGGGTATAAACGGTGTAGGGATTGCCATCCTGCTTCATTATGTCCTTCTCTTCAAAAATCACCTGGTCTCTAAATCTGAAAAGCCTTATATTTTGTTTTTTCAGAAATGATTCAATCATACTGTCTCTTTGTATGGCATATGGTTCGTAATCTTTATTTATGTACACACTGTCAATACTGAAAGACTCTGCCAGCTTTTTCCAGGCTTCCAATGGATCCCCCTTTATAATGTATAATGAACTGTCAGATTTTTTAAA
This sequence comes from uncultured Rikenellaceae bacterium, assembly GCA_964446825.1. Classification (GTDB taxonomy): domain Bacteria; phylum Bacteroidota; class Bacteroidia; order Bacteroidales; family VadinHA17; genus LD21. The sequence goes on along the minus strand of CAYUQR010000053.1, from coordinate 16,759 downwards.
CTCAGAATTTAGGGCAAGCAGACTTTGATAGATAAAACTTATCCTTGCATCGTTTTGTGGCAGCTCATCAATTATGTTATCATCGAAAATGAATAAAGGCAAAACTGGCAGGTCTGAATTAAGAGCATTATATAATGCAGTGTTATCTTCCAGACGAAGGTCCCTCCTGAACCAGAATATATTTATTTTCATCTTTAATGACTCAGTATTCGTAAAAAAGAAAGTTTCTAAATTGTATCTGAAATTAGAGATATTTTCAAGAACGACATAAACTACTACATGATTTTTCCTTTTTGTAATTTTTCTTTCTCACTGATGAATTTATACCAGAGGTAAACCGAGGATGCTATATAAGAAACATTCAATGTAATGCAAACACCTGTCAGCTGATATTTATTGATAAGCAACGGAAGGAGAACAATTGTAGCTCCCAGTCCTATCAGCGACTTATTCCTGAGTATATTAAGTTTGCCAACACCAGCAAAATAGTGACCGTAAAGATTTGAAACTGCAATAGCCATTACCCCTGGAGAAAGATAAATTATAAACCTTTTTACCTCAACAAATTCTTTCCCGAATACGAACTGGTAAACTGAATCCGGGACCAGCACTGTAACACCTATAACCAGGAGGCTTATCAGCAGGCTTTGTCGTGCATAAGACCTGGTTTCGAGACGGCTCTTTATTTTGTCATCAGAATTTATAACATTGGAATAATGAATGGTTGACATGCTCCGGCTGATTATCCAGACTGCTTCCGTTATTGAAACAGCTATTGAAAATACTCCGAGCTGGGCAAGGCCGAGAATTTTTGCAATAAAATAGTAAGATAAACGGTAATTAAGAAATTGAATGAAGTAATTGAATTCATTATTTATCCCGTAATAAAAAATACTTTTAATTCCGGTATAGCTCATACCGGAAAACCTGAATGGTTTTTTTATTTGCAGTATAATAAGCCCCGTGATCAAACCTGATGCTGTTCCAAGGTAATAGGCATGAAAATAAGTTTCGATGTCGGATTTATTAAGGAGGAAATACAGGATAGCAAGAAAAACAAGGATACAGACAGGGCTGAGAATAGTAAGAATATTATATATTTTTATATTATTTCTGCCAAGCCAGTAAGAAGTAACAGAAGAGGTCATGGCCATTATAAATGATATAAGGAATAGGGGCCAGAAATATTTAAAACCAAAAAATAACGAAAATATGACAGCTCCTGAAATTGAAATGAGAAAAGCCCATGTTAAAGAAACCGCCAATAGAAAATCTCTTTCCAGTCGCGGCGCGTTATAGGCTACAGAGCTGCCGCAAAAGATATTGCTGAAGATAACTATGATGGCGACATCAGCCATCACAAGGGCTATTATTCCCCTTCCCTCACTTCCCCAGATGTGAGTTGAAAATATTACGAGCGCAAAATTAGCAAGTAGTATAACAAATTTTGATGCTATAGTAATTATGGTGTTTTTCGAAAGCATCTTACCGGGTGGATATAAAATTTAAAAACAAAGATTCTATCTTTTGCCAGTTATACTCATTCAATGCCATATTGTGTGCGTTTCTGCAATGCTGATAATATACGGTTTCGTTTTGCAAATAATCTGACAATATTTTGACAATACGATTATAATCTTCAGGATCTGCCAGAAATCCGAATTTTTCAATATCAACTTCTTTACGGATTGCTTTCAGATCTGAAAAAATAACAGGCCTTCCCAGGTGAGCGTAATAGAATAGCTTTATTGGAAGACAATGCTGGTTCTCGAAATCAGTAGATCTCAAATCGAGAAAAATGTCAGTGTCTTTAATGAGGTCAATAAAATTCTTGAAATCCTGCCTCTTATATCTCATTATTGATATGTTGGGATTTTTAAAATTAAAAAGACTTTCACATTCATTTTTGTCTTTATCGCATTCGTACCAACCAATTATATTAACATCAATTTTAAGATCTGGACGGAGCTCAGAGATTTTTTGAAGGACTTTAAAAAAGTTCCCGTATCCCTTTTCCGTGCTTATCCTGCCGGAATATGAAAGGCTCAGTTTCCCCTTTTTTAAAACAGGTTGGCAACCCGGGATATACACCGGATTGGGGAAATAGGGAATAAAGATGAAAGGTTTTCGCGGAAATATAAGCCGGTACGGTCTGCTTTTATACCATTCTCCGAATATGAATGAATCGGCAAATCTTGTAACCCAAATGTTAAAGAACAACAGCTTCAGAAAGAAAAACCAGCGGAATAAATATTTATAAACTGGCAGGTTTTTTTTTGAAGGGTACCATTCTGTAATATCATATATTATCCGGACTCTTCCGGGCTGTTTTTTTGAATATTTTCTGGCTGAGAGCACTGCAAGTGGTTCGGAACAGATAATCGCGTCGGGTTTAAAAAGAGACATCCTGCTTACAAACTGGTATATTTTGTTTTTTTTTGAGTATTTGTCTCCCGCAAAACAGTTAAGGCTTATTCCTTCAATATCTTCTGCCTGATTGAGCTTGCTGCTGATAATCTGTACATTATGTTTATGATTATGAAGAGATCTTGCCATATGATAGAATATCCTGTCATCCATTGGATCATGGCCAGATGTAAGAAATAAGATATTCATTCTGTTACGGAGCTAAATGAATTCGAGCTTGTGTCAGTTTTGAAAGATAATATACTTTCTTTAATTTATTTCGAATCTCATAATGGTTTTATATACCCTTTTTCTGGTTTCTTCCGGTGTCGGGTTGAGTTCTTCGGTGGTAAAGCTGCCATTTCGAAAATCGATCTTCTCAAAAACCATCAGGTAGAGATCAAATATTATCTCAAGACTCAACTGGTACCTTGGTTCAAGCAAAGGTTTTATAACTTTTATGACATCATAGGTTTCTTTACGGTATTCAGAGGCCAGATTATAGTAGTGTTTTATAAGATTCCTGAAATCTGTATTGACAGGCCTGCCTTCTGCAAACTCACGAAGATTCATCCTGCTAAGATTGTTTTTAATTATCAGATCATCAGCAAAATAGTTCAGATTGTTAAGCTGGTCTTTCTGAAAATCGCGCACAATATGTACCAGGTAACTGAATATTGCACACGGTGTAGCAGCCCATTTAACATCAAACGGGGGGATCTCATAGTGCCTGTTTACTTCCTGAAGTCCGTTGAGATGAACGAATATTGAAGCGGGTGCGACTGAAGCTCCTTCTGAATACTCAAGAAAAGCATCTATTGTTGGGAATCCGTTGTTGTTGATATCATATATCATCGATTTAGCAAAAGCTTCCAATGGCCAGAGCGGTATCCTGAATTTTTCTTTTGTTTCGATAAGCTCTTTCTGCAACGGATTGCACTCTTCAGAGATTATGATCATTCTGAGCCATTCCTCAACATTTGCCACAAACTCTTCCCTTTCAGCAGGTTTGATCATTTTGTTTTTTGCTTTATGATTGTCGATAAGATCATCAATTGCCCGCATGAATTTATAACATGTTTTTGCCGCACAAAACCTGTCATGATCCCAGAAATTTGCAGCAATAAGTATATTCGGGTGATCCTTTATCCGCTGGAAATCGATGGAATTAAATATTTCTAAAAACTGATCCCTGTCTGAATTCATTCTTTTGCCTATGTTATTGTTAAAGATATTAATTGTTCATGATTTTTTCTGAAGTGAGTTTGGCAGATAATAAAACATTTGGTATTCCATTTCCAGGATGAGTGCTGCCTCCGACGAAATAAAGATTCCTGTAACGGCTGTGCTGGTTATGAGGGCGAAAATAACCCATCTGCATGATATTATGTGCCAGGCTCCCAAATACAGAACCCCGTGATATATTACATGCACTTTCCCAGCTTGCAGGGGTATAACAGATCTCAAATTTGATATGCTCTTCAATGTCATCAAGCCCAAGCTGCTTAAGACGCCGGATAAGTGCATCGCGTGTTGTGTTTTTCAGGTCATCCCAGTCCTGCTTTTTCATTCTGTCCACATGTCCCGCGCCAACAATAAATGATAAAGTATCCTGGTTTTCAGGTGCGGCAGTTAAGTCAGTCCTGGTTGGAGCATGCACATAAAAACTTGGCCGTAAGCTGACGGATTTATCCTTGAAAATACGATCCAGTCCTTCCTTAAAGCCATCAGAAAGAAAAACACTGTGATGTCCAAGCTGTGGGTATACTTTATCAAGACCCCAGTGATAACAGAGGGCAGAACAGGAATACCTGAGCCTGTCTAATTTTTTTGATTTCGATCTGTCAGGCAATAAACTGCGATAGACATAAGGAAGATCAGCATTGGCAATAATAATACCTGCTGTCAATTCTGTACCATCTTCAAGGATGATACTCTTTGCCTTTCTGCCATTAACATTTATGGTCTGAACCGGTTTGTTATAATGGAAATGAACTCCTAATGACTGTGCGGCAGAGATTAATTTTTCTACAATGCTATACATTCCTCCCTTTGGGAAAAAAGAACCTTCGGTAAGTTCCGCAGCCGGTACCATCGAGAAAAGGGCAGGAGAGTCGAAGGGACTCTGGCCAACATAAATGTTCTGAAAAGTATATGCCATCCTGAGATGAGGATGGCGGAAAAACTTTTTTACGTATCTCCAGTTCGAAATGTAAGTCTTCAGCTTTATCAGCATGCCTATGTTCCTGAAGTTTGCAAACTGGAAAATATTGTCGAAATTTCTTCCGATAAGTTTGTTCATGCCTGTCTGAAAGATCTCATAACCGGCGGCAACATATTTTTGCGATTCAGCATAACTTCCTTTTTCGATCTTTTCATGCTGAAGCTCCATTTTATCCTTGTTGGTAGTAAAGGCAATAACATCATTATTGTCAAAATAGATCTTGTACAGGTTTTCAAGAGGTTTAATATCGTTATTTTCAAAAAGGGGTATTCCCATCGACTTGAATATGTCGCGATAAATATCCGGCATCATAAGCATGGTTGCTCCCAGGTCGAAGCGATGACCGTCGCGAATCAGCTGACCGCATCGTCCGCCAGGGGATGAATTTTTTTCGTATATGTCAACCTTATACCCGTTTCGTGCAAGGTAAACTGCTGTTGCAATGCCTCCTATCCCTGCACCAATAATAAGTGCTGATTTTTCACCTGTCATACATGTCTATTTTTTTTACAATCAAATTTGATCTAAAGACGTAGAATAATTCATTTCGTCCCATCAATAGGTTGGTTTTAGTATGATTTTCTTATTGTCATTGATATCAAACAGCCATTTTTCAAAAGGAGGAGGGCCAAATTTACCGGTAACATTATTTGAAAATCCGTAACCCTCTGTTGGTTTACCGAAAATGTTTGTTTCCATCCGGCCATTCACGTTTTCATCGTGATAATATCGTATTGCATACTTCCCAGGCTTAAGATTATTAATCGAAAAGGAGCATGTGCTGTCTTTTATCTGACCTATTTCCTGTGCTATGATGGTTTCTTTTTCATCAAACAGCTGAAGCATAATATTCCCATTGTCATTTCTGATATCTATAATATCTATATCAAGCTTGCATTGTGAGAATACAGACTGGAGAGAAAATATTAATGATAAACATGTAAAAATGTATTTTTTCATCAGGCAGGATGAATTAATGTTTAATAAAAAGCATCAGGATTAATTAAGAGTTTTTAAATCTTCTCCAAAAATATAAGATTTCCCTTTTTCGGTAGTTGCAAGTTGTATTTCTTTCCCGGCATATATTAGTTTTAGAGGATTTCCATTTTTTGAGATGATTCTTGCAAGTTTAAGTTTTCCGTTTTCCCAGTCGATATTCACCAGGAACCCGCCACGGGCCATAATGCCATGAATATAACCCTTTTTCCAGGCTGAAGGCAGGGCAGGAAGCAGCTCAACCTCACCGGCCTGGCTTTGAAGGAGCATTTCTGTTATGCCGGCAGTTCCCCCGAAGTTTCCGTCGATCTGAAAAGGAGGGTGGTTATCGAAAAGGTTATTTAGTGTAGACTTCCTTAGAAGTTCAAGAACATTTTCATATGCCTTGTCACCGTCCTTCAGACGTGCAAAAAAGTTTATTATCCAGGCACGGCTCCACCCGGTATGGCCTCCTCCGTGAGCAAGCCGGTAATCAATAGTCTTTCTTGCGGCCTCGAGTAGATCAGGAGTTCGTTGTGTTATCTGGTTGCCGGGATGCAGGCCATAAAGATGAGAAATGTGCCGGTGCCCGGGTTCAGGTTCTTCGAACTCCTCAGGCCACTCCATTATACGTCCATCGGAACCTATACGTGTTGGAGAAAGTTTCTCAAGTTTCTTCTGCATCTTCTTACGGAAAGATTTATCAGTATCAAGGATAAGACTTGCCCGGATAGTGTTCTGCAGGAGATCGCGAATAATCATTTGATCCATTGTTGGTCCCATCACAAGGCAAGCTGTTTCTTTACTTCCCGGGATCCTGAACCTGTTTTCAGGAGAGATTGACGGACCTGATACCAGGTACCCCGTTTCAGGGTCTTTTACAAGCCAGTCGATACAAAA
>CAYUQR010000053.1:7572-10154 GCA_964446825.1 uncultured Rikenellaceae bacterium | reverse complement strand
ATATGATAATCGGCACTCCATGGAGGATAGAGTCCGTCTGCCCATATCCCCTGAAGATTTGCCGGCAGATCACCCGGACGTGAACTGCTGATTAGCAGATATCTCCCAAATTGGTAATACAACTCTATCAGATCGTTATCAACATAACCATTTTGCATGGCAGCAATGCGGGCATCAGTAGGGAAGTAATTTCCGTCGCCTGAGCCAAGATCGAGATCAACACGTTTAAAAAATGACTGGTAATCAGCAATATGATTCTTAATTATTTTTGAGAAAGGTTTATTAGCAATGTCTTCCATCTGTTTTTCTGTAGTCAATGAAGGATCACTTCCGAAATAATCAGTAGATGCAACAACAAAGATTGTCACACTGTCAGCTTTTTCCACCCTGATGCTGTCTCCACCTGATATGATCCTTCCTCCATCGGCTATGACCTTAAGTCGTGTAAACATTTTAACACCTGTACCATCCCCGACATGCTCATTCATGTCTGTTTCATTGCCACTTGTTATGATGGTTGCCTTGTTCCCCAGGCGTGACAGTATTGAAGTAAAAGTTACAGAACCCGGCTTATCGGCTGTAAGATGTATAACAACTGATTGATCAGGAGCACTTGAGAATACCTCGCGGGTGAAATTGATGCCATTGGCTTTGTAGCTTATTTTTGCAACAGCATCCTCTATATCCAGTTCACGCCGGTAGTCCGAAACACCGCGAAGAGGACCAAAATTGAGGTACAAATCGCCAAGGGCCTGGTATGTTGCGGGTGGATTCTGTGGCTTCGTACCCATTATACCCTTCTGTGCAAGCTCATCAGCTTCCCGGTATTTCCCTTCAAAAAGCAGCTTTCTTACAAGCGGCAGTGTTTTACGTGCATCCGGATTGGCATCCCAGCGCTGTTGTCCGGTCCATACCGATTCTTCATTCAATTCAAGACGTTCCCTTTCAACTCCTCCGAAGATCATTGCTCCAAGCCTTCCGTTGCCTACAGGTAGAGCTTCATTCCAGCTTGAGGCGGGTCTGGTGAACCAAATTTTCATCCCGGAGGGTTTATCCTGACCGGATAATTGAGGAATTGCTGAGAACAGGATAAGAAGTAGGGACATGCCACGGCATGTCCTTACGGCAGAGAAAAGAATTTTTGTTTTCATCAGATATTTTATTAATGCCAGGTTAAAATTATCTGATAAAATTAATAACCCATAACAATATAAAAAACGTTGGGACATGAAAAAAAACGTAGGGACATGCCATGGCATGTCCCTACAACAATATTCAAAATTCAATGATTATTTCCTCAGCAAATCGCGTATTTCTGTGAGCAGAATCTCTTCTTTTGTAGGGGCCGGAGGAGCAGGTGTAGGAGCAGCTTCTTCTTTCTTCTTGGCCAAAACTAATGCTTTTATAATAAGAAAAACAGAAAAAGCAATAATCAGAAAGTCAAAAGTAACCTGCAGGAAATTACCATAATTCCATGTTACTGCCGGGTTTGTTTCTGTTGCTGCTCTCAGGATTACTTTAAGATCTGTAAAATTCACACCACCAATTAGTAATCCAAGAGGAGGCATAATAATGTCACTTACAACAGATGAGATAATTTTACCGAAAGCTACTCCGATAATGATACCTACAGCCATGTCTACAACATTGCCTTTCATTGCAAAGGCTTTGAATTCATCAACTAGTTTCATAATGTCAGGGTTTAGTTTTTATTATTAGAAATTGTAAGAAAATCCTACTCCGAGTATCTCTTTAAACTGAACTCTTGGTCCGGTTGATTCTCCCGGATCAGCTATCCCGTTGCCATTTGTATCATCAAGGATCTTGATCTTGTCATCATAGATAAGCTGTGTATTCAGATTAGCCAAGATAAATTTATTTACCTTCAGTGATAGCAATGTTTCCCAGTTTACAACAAGATTCTGAGGCTTATCAGCATAGTTTGAAAAAAGATCAACTTTTGTGGTGAAGGAAACGTTCTTCAGGAATTCGCTTTTAAAATCATTTCTTGTGTAAATAGCACGCAAATATCCGCCGAACTCACTTTTTGATTTTTTTCCGGGGTCAACGCCGAAAGCTCCTGCATCGGACAGGGTCTGATCATTGACAAAAATAATCCTTGCTGTTGCAGGCGCAATAAACGCACTGAAGTAAGCATTGGGTTTATAGTCCATACCAAGGGCAAATATCATATAAGCCGGAGAAAACAGGTCTGAAATTTTATTTGTTTCATCCGGGTAATTATATCCCGGAGCCATTTGTGTCCTGAAATTGAACAAAGCAGCATAGTAGACATTTTTGAAAGCCAGCTGACCATATTTTGATGTAAATTCAAACTTGTCATCAGTCTTCCGGGCCTTGCTATCCTTGCCTTGTTTCAGAAGGCCATAGCCGATATCAAGTGAGTTAACCCACACTGATTTGTTTTTTGTGTAATTTGCAAAACCGCTGAAAATTCCATTTATTGAAAAGGAATTCTGTCCACCAGCTGACCAGTTGGTTAGCGATGTTTGCGCCAGATTAATTGCAAAAACGCCACCGGTTTTCCAACCCTGTAAAGAATCTGCGTTTTGAGTTCGGAG
>CAYUQR010000053.1:0-7472 GCA_964446825.1 uncultured Rikenellaceae bacterium | reverse complement strand
TCGGAAATTGCATTTAAACTGGTAAATTGCGACATCAGAATAGATATCATATATTGAATAAATTTCAGATTATGGATAAAAAGGAAACATTCGCAGCAACTATTAACCAGGGTTATATTTTTAATGGAGACAGCATTATACTTGGCGGAGCCATTCTTGATGGACAGGTTGTTCCCGGAACACAGGTGAAAATACCGTTAAAAACAATGAACAGGCACGGTTTAATAGCCGGAGCAACCGGGACAGGAAAAACTAAAACTTTACAGGTTATTTCGGAACAGCTATCGGATAAAGGAATACCTGTTCTTTTGATGGATGTCAAAGGTGATCTGAGCGGAATAGCTATGCCGGGGGAAGAGAAACCATTTATAACTGAAAGGCAATCAAAAATTAACCTTCCGTATGCCACTAAGGGTTATCCTGTTGAGCTGATGTCGCTTTCGCAGCAGGAAGGAGTAAAATTACGGGCAACTGTCTCTGAATTTGGTCCGGTGCTTCTTTCGAGAATTCTCGATCTGAATGATACACAGGAGGGAGTTTTATCCGTGATTTTTAAGTATTGTGATGATAATCAGCTGGCATTGCTCGACCTGAAGGACCTGAAAATGGTTATTCAATACGTAACAGATGAAGGGAAGGCAGAAATTGAAAAAAATTACGGAAGGATCTCTACAGCTACTACAGGCATAATTATGCGTAAGATCCTCGAGCTTGAGCAGCAGGGAGCTGACCTCTTTTTCGGGGAGTTGTCATTTGACATTCATGATCTCTTACGTGTCGACAAGAATGGGAACGGCTATATAAGCATAATACGGCTTACTGATATACAGGATAAACCAAAACTTTTTTCTACTTTCATGCTTTCACTTCTGGCCGAGGTTTACAGCCAGATGCCGGAAAAAGGCGATGTGGAGAAACCCGAACTGGTGATTTTTATAGATGAGGCTCATCTTATTTTTGACCAGGCAAGCAAAGCCTTGCTTGACCAGATTGAAAATATTGTGAAACTGATACGTTCGAAAGGGATAGGGATATTTTTCGTAACACAAAACCCGACTGACGTACCGAATGGTGTACTTTCACAACTGGGATTAAAAGTACAGCACGCACTTAGAGCCTTTACCGCAATAGACCGGAAAGCCATCAAACTCACTGCTGAGAACTATCCGCTCTCGGATTTTTATAAAACAGATGAGATAATTACCAGTCTGGGCATTGGTGAAGCACTCATAACAGCTCTGAGTGAAAAGGGAACGCCTACCCCACTTGCTGCAACCATGCTGAGAGCACCAGCAAGCAGAATGGATATTCTGACTCCATCTGAAATTTCCTTGATCAACAGGTCCTCGGTCCTGGTCCAGAAATACAGCCAGACTATTGACCGTGAAAGTGCATATGAGATCCTTGGGAACAAAGTATCGCAGATAGAAAAAGAGGCAGAGGAGAAGAAAGAAGAGGAGAGGGGGAGAAGGGGAGAGGGGGAGATATCCAGACCCCGGACCACTTATCAGCCAACATACAGAAGAACCAGCAGGACACCCCAGGATCAGATGGTTAAAGTACTGACAAGTGCTACCTTCATAAGAGGGGTATTCGGAATATTGAAAAAGGTAATGAAATAATCATTAAGAGTCATAAATGAAGAAGATATTTCTGGCCACTATACTGTTCTGTTTGTCACTGATTATTTCACAAAAATCTTATTCTCAGGCACAAAAGATTCCGCCGTTTAGGATAATTCAGTCGGATGAGAAGCTCTTCAGGGCCCAGGATCTGCCATTGGGTAAACCAATAATAATTATTTATTTCTCCCCTGAGTGTGAAGAATGTCAGGAATTTACAGAGGCAATGTTGTCACGCATGGATGATTTCTGGAAAGCATCCATAGCAATGATCACCTATCTGCCTGTTCAGGATGTAGCACAATTTGTTTCCAAGTATAAGTTAAATATCTACCCCAATATATATGTCGGTACAGAGGGAAGTGCTTTTATTGTAAGATATTATTTTAATATAAAACGATTTCCTTTTATAGCATTATTTAACAAGGATGGCAGTTTAATAAAGATCTGGGACAAGCATGAGAACATCGATGATCTTGCAAAGAGGTTAAAGGCTCTCTGATCCTTCCTGAATTATCGTTTCGATAATTCAACAATATCCTTCACTTCCAGAACTGGTTTTTCATAACCTTTCAAGGCTGAATTTATCATACCGATAGCTACTTCTTTAAGGGTTGAAACAAAGCCCGGGAAGAGAGCCCTGAGAGGCGGATAAAGAATTCTGTAAAAGATATAATATCCGTGTATGTTTTTTGCCCCCTTTTCAGGCCGCATCAAACCGGGGCGGAAGGCATAAACATTTTTGAACGGAAGCTTCATCAGATCGTTCTCAGTCTTCCCTTTTACACGTGCCCAGCTTACCCTGCCCTTTTCGCTGCTGTCGGTTCCGGAACCAGAAACATAACAAAAAGTCATGTCGGGATTTTGTTTTGCCAGCATTTCAGCCATGTGCATAGTAAGGGTGTAGGTCAGGGAGTAATAGACATCCTGTTTCATGCCGACAGAAGAGACTCCAAGGCAGAAAAAACAGGCATTGTAACCCTTAAGCTGATCTGCAACGGGGGAGAGATCAAAAAAATCTTTATGCAGGATCTCAGTCAGTTTTGGATCGCTAACCCCGCATGGCTTCCTGTTTATAACAAGTACCTTTTCCACTTCAGGATGCTGGAGTGCTTCAGCCAGTACTCCTTCGCCAACCATTCCGGTTGCTCCTGTGATGATTGCTTTAATTTTCATAGCGTATATAAATTATAGTTCAATAGTCACCTCAAAAGGGACTATTTTTTTAAGCGTTCTCATGGTCTCTGCCAGGCTTATCTTATGATTATGATCAAGAGATCTGTCTGATACAACAAGTAACTCTTCCTGTTTGTTCCACAGGATTATTTTAAGAATATAGGAAAAGTATCTTGTTTTACTTTCCATGGTCCTTGTTGCAGGGATATGTTTACTGAGATGCAAACACTTAATAATTTGATAATTATAATCATAAGTTGCATCACCTAATCTTTTTCTTATTCCTGACTTTGTTATTTCAATTTCACCGATTGTCTTCAGATTTTTTATTTCAGACCTGACTTTCCGGATAAGAAATATCCAGATCAGTATAAGGCATGGGATTAATATAATTATCGTTATCAGGTAACCCATTCCGAATAGCTGACCAAGATTAAATGCCATCATGATAAAGAATGGTATTAATATATAGATCGTATGCAAAAATCTGGTTTTCTTTCCTGTTATCTGAGGGTCATAATAATCTACCCTTAAAATTCTGAACCTGCTCATTTGCTAAAGGTTTTGAAATCACCTTTTTATATGAATATCTGTTGATTTATAGACAAAGACAGGATCTTTGGTTTTCCCCTGTTCACTAACTCTAAGCGATTTGAAAGTTGCCCCGGTAACATCATCTAAAACTATTGCCGTCCTGTAATCTTTCTTTTCACAGATAAGGGTTACATTCTCGAATGTTATCCCTTTTGCATGACGAACATAAAATCCCCAGGCAGGTAACTCTTTAAACATCGAAAACTCAGGATAGTTTGCCGGCAGTTCAGGTATCTTGTCCAGCTCATCAAGACCTACTCGGGCAAAGGCAGGATTTCCCCCTCCCGGGTAATGAATTTCAATATTCCTTAATGAAACATTTTCTATCAGTGCATCGGGCATCCCAATTATTGATGATGGCGAGATATTCCTGGGCATATCTTCCACAGGACCCTCATAATTATATCCTGCATCGGGTTTGGTAGAAGGAACCTCTCCATACACATTTGATATAATTATATTGCTCATCTTGCTTTTCTTTCCAGCTCTGCGTTCACCTATCCTGAGGAAAAAAACATTCCCGGTATTGATTGACCTGAGACTGTCAACTATTACATCTTCTATAATACCTCCGTCAACTGCGGCAAATGTTATTGCTGACCGATAAGTATCAAAAACCAGGTTTTTAATAATTTTTATATTACGGAAACCGCCATATGACGCTGTCCCAAACTTGATACCGTTAGCACTGGTACGAACGGTATTGTTATGTATATAAACATTCTGACAGATAAAATCCTTATTGTGGGATTTTAAACATATCCCATCATCGGCAGCATCAAAATAGGAGTTTGTGACACTCACACTATCACAGTCAACGATGTCAACTCCGTCATTGTTCCAGTACGATTTACTGTCGACTATGATGCCGTCGATAACAACATTTTTGCATTGATCATATTCCTGGTTCCAGCTGGCCGGATCTTTTAAAGTTATTCCCCGGATCGTGATGTTTTTACAACCCCGGAAATAGATATTTAAAGGGCGTATTGTTTCGCTTGGCCGGTCGTATTTCAGTGGGTCCTTCACAACACCAGAATGAATAAGGCTGACCAGGTTAGTGGCAACCATAAATCCCTGCCCGTCAATAATACCCTTGCCGGTGATACCTATATTTTGCTGATCGTGGGCAAAGATAAGGGCTGTCCAGCCGGTCATATGTTCATAATCAAATGGATTTGTTGACCCAACCAGGATGGCTCCCTCTTCCAGCTGAATAGTGACGTTGGATTTAAGATGGATGGTTCCTGTCAGGTATCGTCCGACATAGAAAACCAATCTGCCGCCACCATTCTCATGAATAAAATCGATAGCCTTTTGTATGGAGTTTGTATTTAAAGTTGTTCCGTTGGATTTTATGCCGAATAGAGACGCGTTATAATCCCTGGCATTTAGCTGATAAGTAAAAAAGATCAGGAAAATGAATGTTGAAAAAGCTGTTGGGTTTTTATCAGAAATCTTTCTGACGCAGTTCTTCATCCCCTTGAAAAAAGTACTGAGAAATAATTTTGTTTTATACATTTCCTGTCACTTGAATTAATCTTATAGCTAATAAAATCAGAGTATACAACAATCTTAAAGTTTATAGTCAATATTTTTTCTATTCTCTGGAAAGAGTACTTAATGCAGTATTCAGATTATCTACAAAGGATATCAGATTACCCTTGTTGCTTTCGCGGATAAAATCCTGAAGACTTTTATTTTTAAATTTAGAGTAATCTCCTATTATAGCAAGCTTGCAGGAATAATTTGAAAATTTCTGAAGGATATCCCCCGCGAGCCCGGTGTAGAGACGGAAAAAATCTGTATGCAGGTTTTCTTCTCTTATAATTAACCTTGTGCAGTTTCCTTCTACCATGTCGCCCATAAGGTCCAGAACATCCTGCACCTGGGAAATGAGATATGTTTCATCCATGAGTTCAGCAATAACAATATTTCCTGCTTTATGAAATTCCAGCATTTTTTTTCTGATGTATTTTACTAATATACACAATTTACTCATTATCAGCAAATAAACAGAAAGATTCCTTTGTGGGACTTTGTGAATTTCCTGTGCCCTTTATAAAGGGGCAAAAAACACCCTGAAAAATCTTGATTCGAGAGGACCTATTTTAAGTGAAGGATTCGAAACAGGTTTTCCCGTGACATCAACTTCGATTGCTTTTAACTGGTTCCCGTTTATCCCGTTTGTGAGGTTTAATAAGGTATCCGTTCCATTTGTTTCGCGCAGATGAACAACACACGATCTTCCATCGGCATCAGGTTCAGCACTTATAAGAATTACATTTAATGGCCATCCGGTAATATAAGATCCCTCCCAGTTATTGTCACCGGTACCGGAGCCAGGCAATATTCTTGTTAAGAATGGTATGCGACAGCTCCAGCCAAATCGGGATGCAAACAGGTTTGAATTATCTGAAGATGTAGTGAGATAATATGTCCAGGAGTGTCCTCCACGCTGATCGGCATTGAAATTGGTTACCCAATAGTTATTCATAGGCCAGGAAAACAGTTTTGTACTCTGGGGCATAGCCCCCGCTGTGTACCGGCCCGTGTTAATTGCGCCAAACTGCATCAACGGCACTTCCGCAGAACCAACAATAAGCTGGGTGTTTGAATTCCTGATCGAAGTAAAATCCTGTACTGTGTACCAGTCGTTTGAAGAGCCTTTAATCTGGTCCTTCCCTGTCTCAATCACTCCTCCCTGTACCTCAGTATAATGTTTTCCATCCTTAATATCAAATGGTAAGGCTATGTAGAAACTTTCGGGACTGACAATATCCTTTTTGACAATGGAATAAGCAAGATCAAGGCGTTTCTCCGTATTGTAAAGCCTGATCTCAAACATAAAACCTCCTGGTTTTACAGCTGTTGTCGATTCCCCGTAAAATCTGATGCTGTTCCAGATTTCGCCATGCGACATCGAATCGAACCATACCGTATCAAGAGGCGACCGTTTGAAATCATCGAGACGCCTGCTTTCCATCTGCGACCTGTTTCCAAGCTGCTCAAGTATGAATTCTCCCAATTTGTACTCACCCTTCTGGTCGATAAGTTCAAGCGAAAGATCTTTATCATACCACGATGTTATTGTTCCTTTTGAAGGATCAGTGATAATATGGTACCATTTATTATCTAATATTTTACTTTCTTTATTATCAATTGATAAAGGTGAATCATCTAAAGGCTTAATTATGTATTTTTTATAACCGAAAGCTGGAATATCTTTTAGCCATACAGCCCATTCAGTTACATCGGAGCGGCTTAAGACCGGTTGTACTGCCAGACGGTTTCCTTCACGATCAAAAATGCCCGGAGTTTTTCCCAGTGGAACTATCTGATGATCGATATATACCATTGCTAATCCCGAACGACTCCAGTTAAGAGTATTGAATACTATGAATGATGGTAAAGGTTCCCGGTTGAATTCACTCTGAAGCAATCCCATTGTCACTTCTCCTATTGAAGCAGTTCGGCGATTGGCTTCCCATGCATACGATTCTTTCAGCGCACGTTGTTCCATGGTTGGCTGACTGAGTGGCTCCCTGACGCTCTCAGAATAGCCCATTGTGTGTTCTGTATAAAACAATAAAGCATTGTCAGCAAGATCTATGTTTGGTTTTATCTCATCAGGAAGTTTAATTCCTGTAAAAGCAGCCATTGATAATCCGGCTTCATTTGCAATCAGGGATGAGGAAGCCAGCCTGGTCACTGCCGTTTCCCTGGCCGAGGCCCCAAATCCATCGGTCCACCAATCAGGCCAGGCTCCCCTTATTACAGGGAATTCATTTGCATGATCTCTCTCCATATCAGTGAAAAATGTTTCAGCCGTCGATGTGGATAACTGTGGCCATACAAACAGGTCATTCCATTGCTTTATCAGATCACTGGCAATAGTTGATGGGGGAGAATTGTCAGTAAGGTAGCCGGAATGCTGAATAGCCATTTCATCAAAAGGATAATTTTTAGCAGCAAGGTTGATAAGATAATTGAGAAGGTTGTTTTTAAACCTGTCAATGTCTCCGGTTTGCATTTCTAGTACGGTATTCCCGGTCATATAGTGCTCGGCCCTGAATGTCA
>CAYUQR010000052.1:0-25168 GCA_964446825.1 uncultured Rikenellaceae bacterium | reverse complement strand
CATATAGAGTTTATTGAAATGGCACTGGAAGAAATACCTTCAATACACGTTATTTCATGAGACTTATATGAACAATCCTTTCTTTTATGCGGGGAAGTCGTTATTATGCCAATATGGGTTAATCTTTTCTTTCAGATTCCTTAATAAGAAACTCGGTAAGATTTATATCATGGCCAAGGCCTAATTTGCGCCTTAACCTGTACCTGCTTATTTCGACTGCTCTGGCTGAAATATTCAATAGTTTCGCAATTTCTTTCGTAGTAAAGTTCATACTCAGATAAGAACTCAGTCGCAGATCATGGGGAGTCAGCTCAGGATATTTTTCTTTTAATCTTTTAAAGAATCCCTGCTGCGATAATTTCAAAACATTCATTGCATTCTTCCATTCTTCGGTCTGGGAATCGAGACCCTGATTTATTATCCTTTCCATATCACGGATGAATTTCACGGGAAATTTTGATGATTGCTCCTGAAGTGTGGTTATTTGTTCATGCAATTGCGTTAGTATCTCATTTTTTTGAATAAGATATCTCATTGTCAACATTAACTCATAACTTTTGTAATCCAGTTCACTCTCAAGTTTATTAGTATTTAGCTCGAATTCTATCAGCTGCTTTTGCTTTCTGAGTTCAATCCGGAATATCCTTATACTTAAAACAATTATGCCTGTCAGGATGAGAACATATAAGATAAACGAATACCATTCCAGATACCATGGCCTTTCAATGGTAAATGTCACCTTATCGAAATTACTGGTTATATCTGACCGGATAACAAGATTGTAAGTACCATAACCCAGGTTCAGATACGAAAAATTATCCCTGGTCGTAGTGTGCCAGTCATCATCAATCTCTGAAAGCTTATATTGGAACTCCTTCTGCTCCACATAAAACTGACCCGGATTAGCAAAATAAACAGTAAGATTATTAGTAATGTAAGATACTTTTATTTCGCGCGTGTTTCCTCCAGAAAATTCAATCTTCTTTTTATTCCCCTGAAAAACAAGCCTGTTGATTTTCAAATCGGAAACTGATGAAGATAATCCCAAACGCGACAGATTGTAAATTATAAAAGCCTGGCGGGTAGGTATGAGCACACTATTTTCACTCAGCTGAATAATTTGTAATTCTCTTTCACGGATATCTGAAGATTTTTGAACAAGTTCCAATTTCTTCACCGCTTCAAAATCTTTTGATATTTCAAATAAAGCAATCTTACTACCGCTGACAAACCAATAACTGTTTTTCACATAGGGTATTATCTGGGAAGCTGACCGGAATTCTCCCAGTGACTGGTTAAGTTTAACGAAAGGAATAATTTCACCTTTTTCATAATTAAAAGCATAAATAGAGTCAGACGTAGAAAAAATAACCTGGTTATTAATTTTATGTATCGCAATTTTTCTCGGTACCCCTGAAATACTATTAAAAAACTTCAAATTGATTATAGAATCAAGAGCTTCATTCAACTCGATTTTATAAATACCCCTTTGAGGATGTGAAGCCCATATATAACCCAGGTAATCGACCTCAACATGTCTGGTGGGTTCAGAAAATCCTTTAATCTTATTCCTGTAAATCCATTTACCGTTTAGATCTTTTTTGAAGAATATTATTCCCGTATATGTCCCCTCAATAAGGAGATCGTTATATTTTCTTATAGCCCAACCGCCGGTAATATCAGATATCTTTCTTACTTCTGAACCCTCAAGCAGAAAAGTGCCGTCGTTATGTCCGATTATTATCTGGTTATCATACTGATCAATTGTCCATACCTGTCCCTGAGTTCTTGCTATAAGTTTAATATCTGAAAAACTATAATCTTCATTCATTTTTTTTATAGTAGCGACAAACAAACCATGGTTTGTACCGAGATACAACTTACCCTTATCATGAATAATGGAATATATTGTACCTAATGTACCTGAAGAATTTATATAGGTAGCGATTGGAGAAAAAACATTAAAATAATTGGCACCTTCATCCAATCCAATCCACAACCCATTATCACGATCCTTAAACAGCGACAGGACTGTATTGTTATTCAGTCCATTAGTGTAATCAAATTTCTTTATTATTTCACCTTCTCTGTTACAAAGTACAACTCCGTTTTGTATAGTGCCGAAAACAAATAACGAATCGTTCAGGGACAATCCGGCATTGCAGGCCTGCGCCTTAAGATAGGAAGATATTTCCGAGCTTTTAAACACAATTTTTCCCCCGTCAAATCTGAAAATTCCGTCATTTTCAGTACAGATCCAGTAATCATTTTCACCTGTTTCAATAATTGAATGCACTTTTTTCCAGCTGAAGGATTCACTACCCTCAATAAATTTGAATCCTGTACCGTCGAACCAGTAAAGACCATTACCGAGAACCTGTGCAATAAATCCTTTGCTGCATTGAAACATGAATAATAGGGTAAACGGACCCTTTATGGCTTTCACTGTATCCCCGTGATAACAATATATTGTGGTGAATGACTGAAAATATATGGTACCCTTATCTTCATATATCTTCCATATTTCATCATTTTTTTCAACATTTATCTTATCAGAAAGAGAGTGGTATATAAGGTTGCCATTGTAAGCAGACTTCCAGTAACCAAATTCCTCAAAAGAACCGGTAAATATTGTTCCATCCTGTGACACATGAACCGATCTTACAGTTTGTCCGTATGGAAGACTGAAGCGCCTGCTGCTGATTCCGTTGAATTCTATTAAGCCTTCTGAATTTGCAAAATATATGAAACTGTTTACCGGGTTCTGGCAAATGCCCCAGTTTTGATTTTCAACAGGAACATGACTGGAAATAAACCTGTTAATAACCTGGTCGGTGGAAAAAGCCTGAGCAGGTGGTAAGAAAATGCACGAAAGAGACATTAAAATCGCAATACAGATTCCTTGAGTATTTTTCAGTAGACCCGACATGTAGCCAATCATAACAAGATATTCTAAAGATATTAAATTTATTAAATAGACTTTTAATAAATCTAAAAATTATCGCGATATGACTTCAGATCAATAACTGAACCCAAGTTTCTTAAGGCCGTTCCTGACTTCCGGGCTTGACATGAAAAGATCCCATAAGAGGCCGGATCTGTAGTTTTCGATCATTATTACAACAGGTCCCTGATCAATAGCAAGGTATCTTTCAGGATACCAGTTGTCCTGTACACTGAAAGCATCATAAAAACCATATATACCCCATATTTTGCTGCCAAGTGTATAATAAAAATGTTTAAGCGCATCCATCGATTGCTCAGGTGTATAAGGGAAAGCTGAAAGTGCAGCAGTAGGAGAAATTACCCCGAGGTCATTATTTTTACCCGGGCTATGAGCATCATATCCATTAACTGAATAACTGGCAGTCAATCCCCAGCAATCTTTACTATAACCTGCATAATTGTCAGGGTTTCTGGTGCACCATTGCCAGTTAATCAGAGTCTGGTTTCTGTTTTCATGCCAGTAATCCGCATATGTGTCTTTAAGATGACGGGGGTCTAATCCCAGGTAGGAATACTGAGACCAGAAGAGAGGACCACCATATTCTTCAGATCCATTATGATTCAATGAAAGTACATAACCATACTTTTCATGTTCTCCCTTTATTGCGCCATCCCTTGCCCATCCCTTTTGATAAACAACCG
This sequence comes from uncultured Rikenellaceae bacterium, assembly GCA_964446825.1. Lineage (GTDB taxonomy): Bacteria > Bacteroidota > Bacteroidia > Bacteroidales > VadinHA17 > LD21. The sequence goes on along the minus strand of CAYUQR010000052.1, from coordinate 21,520 downwards.
ATGAAACCGGAAATGTCGGAGAAGATGCTGCAAGTACATATAAGATCAGGCATTCGTTATATCCTCTTACCGGAAAATTCATTTGCCAGCCATAATCTGGCGACCAGTGCCAGTAAATGACAGGCTCACCACCTTTTGTAAACCAGTTCCACTCCACCTCTTTCCAAAGTGTGTCAATTTTGGAAGCAAGTGCTTTTTCCTGTTCTGAACCGTTGATAAAATATTGTCTTACTGCCAACAGACCCTGAACCAGGTAAGCTGTTTCAACAATATCTGCTCCATCATCTTTAGTACTGAATGGCTTGACTTTTCCTGTTTCACCATTTATCCAGTGAGGCCATGCTCCATGGAACCTGTCAGCTTTTTTAAGAAAATTCACTACTCTGGAGTAACGGTCAACAGCTTCATCCCTTGTAATAAAACCTCGTTTAATACCAGCCAGAATTGCCATGAGGCCAAATCCTGTTCCTCCCGTGGTTACAATATTCATGTCATTTTCAGGATAAATACCATCCACATGAAATCGCTCACGGGCCATTCCGGAATTAGGTTCTGCCCCATCCCAGAAATATTGAAATGTTCTGTACTCAACAAGTGTCAGAAGTGAATCATCTGATATTTTTTTAAATTCTGAAAGACTATTTTTAACTGTTGATGTGTTCTTTTTACCAACACAACAGATAACTCCGAATACAAGCAGTGCGAATAATGTATATAGCCTGACGTTTTTCATAATCATCAATAGGTGAAGCCAAGTTTTGTCAGTCCATTTTGCACTTCAGGGGCTGACATAAATAAATCCCATAGAAGTCCGGTTCTGTAGTTTTCAATCATACAAATAATAGGGCCCTGATCGATAGCCAGGGTAGAGTTTGCCCACCAGTCCTCGGTTACATCAAAGGCATCGTAAAAACCGTAATCGCCCCAGAGACGGTCACCGAGAAAATAGTAATCGGTTTTCAATGCATCTAACGATTGAGTGGGGGTATAGGCTATGGAAGAAATGGCTGCCGTAGGGGTTATTACTCCAAGGTCGTTGGTTGGTGACTGTGCATTATAACCCCATGGATTATCGGAAGCCGTCAATCCCCATATTGTGGCTCCATAACCCGGATACTTTTTGGGATTTGCGACACAGTAGGCCCAGTTTATCAACGATTGATTTACATTTTGTTCCCAATAATCAGCATATTGATCTTCCAGGTTTCTGGGATCAAGCCCCAAAAATGAATACTGGGTAAAAAATAGAGGACCCCCATAGTCTTGTCCAAGGGGCAAAACATAACCATAATAGCTTTTCCCGTTTTTTATACCTCCGTTATTTGCATATCCATTTGTGTAAACGTCTGCTGCAATGGAATGTGTCGGAGAAGAGGCAGCAATGACATAAGTGATCAGGGTCTCATTGTATCCCTGAATCATAAGGTTATAGCCAAAATCAGGTGACCATGTCCAGTAGAGGGTTTGTTCGCTGTTTGTAAACCACTCAAAATCAACGGCTTTAAATAAATTATTGATCCGGTCTATTTCTGTTTTTTCTGCAGTGACTGTAGAATCAAGGTATTGTCTCATACAAAGCAGACCCTGTAACATATACGAGGTTTCCACGAGATCTCCCCCATTGTCAGTAGAGCTGAAAGGTTGTGTTTTCCCTGTTACACCGTTTAGCCAGTGTGGCCAGACACCATGAAAGCGATCACAGGTTTCTAAAAACCCAAGTATTTTATCCAGCCGCGAGATGCCATCCGATCGTGAAATGAACCCTCTTTCCATGGCCACAATCATGGCCATTATGCCAAATCCCGAGCCTCCCGTTGTTACTAAATCGCCCGAAGTATTTCGTTCGCGTGCCATACCACATGAAGGATGACCAAAATCCCAGAAATATTTAAATGTTTGTTGTTGTACCAGTGTTAAAAGGTCATCATCAGATATCTGTGTGAATTGGTAGGTTGAATCGATAGAGGTATAAAAATTATACGCAGAGCCTGCAAAAGAAAAACCCTCTGCCGAGGTCAAAGTGGAGGAGACGGAAAATGAATACTCTTTTAGACCTTGTGCCTTCGCGTTAGTTGTTGCCTGGATAGTTTTGTGATCTCCGGAGAGATCCATAGTTAATGAAGGCCCGTTAAAAGAAATTGATGACTTATAATTATTGGGATCCAGGGCCTGGGAAAAGGTCACTTTTATATCCATTATTTGGGGGGAAACGTTTTGTAATGGGGATGATGTCATTGGTTTTCCATTCAGGCTGATAGAATCGATCACCATGGACCCTGCAATGGTTGTAAATTTAAATTGGACGCCTGGGAAAGTCTCCCCGTTAATTCCTCGCAAAGCGGAGGAAATTACCAGGGTATAATCTGAGAAATACTGCAATGTGGGAGTCGGAGTTAATATCAGAGCAGTTGAATTGCTTTCTGAGGAGCAGGTATAAGCAAGCTCATCACCTTTGGAATCCAGAAGGTTAATAACCTTGTTAACTGAATTGGTATCCACCGCAATGGAAAACTCAACTTGAATGGATCGATCATTGGGGACGTTTTCTATTGTTTTATTGACATCCAGAGTGGAAGTGCCGATCTTTACGCTAATGAGTTGTATCATCCCCTCATTTTTATTTGAAGAAGTATCTTTTCTGCAGGAAAGGACAGCTATGTAAAACAGGAAAAGAATGAGAAGGAAGATTTTATTTTTCATGAGCAAAAAATAACAAATAAAAAGAAAAGGAAGAGCGTTTTGCCCTCCCTTTTCATTTTACTGAAAAATTATTTACTGCTTCCTGAGTTATACATGAGTGTTATCAAAGCGGGCGTAAGAACCGAATGATATATAGCAACATCATCCATAAGGCCCTGGAAATGTCCATTTGCAGGATCAGAATAATCGGCCCAGACGTCAGTAATGGTAGGATCAACCTTATCCTGGATAAAGCCTAAGGCCAGGGCATTATTATCAGCGTTACCGGCAAATTTCAATCCTGTTGCATTATACAAAGGATGGGTATCGCCATAAAGATTAAAATCCTGTTCCTTCATTTTCTCACCATTTATATACATGGTACCTATTTTGGTAGTATGGTCATAGGTGCACACAACATGAGCCCAGGTTTGGGCCAACAAACCATTTACCCCGGTTCCATTATTAGAAACAAGGTCCTTGGCGAAGGTCCAACCCTGCCATCCGCCATTGTCCTTGGTTGTTCCGGTTGCTGACCCGGTGAACCACAAATCCTGTGAAGCAGAAGTCCCGTCGCTAAGACTGTATTGTGCTGCCAGTTTGCATTGTCCTATCTGGGCATTATCGCCCGTGCCATAAACATTGCTGTTGTACTCGAACTGGAATCCATTCCATCCGGCTAATCCCAGTACAAACTGGTCACGTTTTGCAGTAGTGTCATCTTTTATCCAGAAGCTTATGGAGAAATCAGCAGAATTTTCCAGTACATCTCCATTGGGAATCTCAATCAGAGATGTGGTTCCGTTAAATTCTGCGGCCTGTCCTGAAGCAGCATTACGGCCTGTTACATATGTAATGTCGGTTACACCGTCTGCAGAAGCATTATAATTTCCGGTTTGATCATCGGCGTTTCCATCAAAGTTCCAATAAGCGACCATCCCTGCCGGCAGGAATGAACCTTCGGTAGTAAAAGAACGATCGATAGAAGTTAGCATCTCACCATTGGTGGCTTTTAGTCCTGATGTGACGGCGAGTTTATAAAGTGCCCCATTTGCAAGGTTGTTTTCAGGAGTGATCGTAACCACTTTCCCTGCAACAGAAATGGTCAAAGGAATGGAAACGTTATCATAATCCTCAGTAAGGGTTATGTTACTGGTTGTTGCAGTTGTCTCATCAACCTCTGTAGTAAAAGTAGCTGTGATTGTTGGGTTAATAGGCACATTTGTGGGAGCAACAGCGGCATTCAGATCAATACTACCAACCATTAATGTCCCCAGGTCAAGAGGTGCAGGACTACTTTTTTTACAACTATCTATTAATGCGACAGCTGTAATCGTCATTATGACGCTTAAAATTAAAACCTTTCTTTTCATACTTGTCAATAATTTAGTTATACATATCGAATGTTAAAGAATTATGTTAATAATTTGGATTTTGTGTTAGGGCTCCCTGCGAGATATCTATCTCACTTTGGTGAATGGGCAACAATTCATTCTTATCAGGGACAAATCCCAGGGGACCGAGGACTACTGCTGCATTACCGGTTCGAACCAGATCCCAAAATCGTTCTCCTTCCATGGCAAATTCATGCCGGCGTTCAAGCAATATTTTTTCCCTGAGTAAACTTTGATCCGTTACAGTAACATCTGGCAGGATCGAATTGTTTCCTTCCCTTGCTCTTTTTCTTACCTGGTTCAAATAAACAAGAGCATCTGATTGTTTTCCATTTTCATTCATGGCTTCAGCGGCGATAAGCAATACATCTGCATATCGGATCAGCCTTCTATGATGTGCCCATTGTGAAGGGGTATCGTTTCCCGGGGTCCATACTTTTCTATTATAACATTGAATATTTACGGTATCGCCATTTTGATTCAGTATTATTACCGGATCGTTTGCCGGGTCAGGATCACCCTTAATATAAACCCCATCTATTGTATCACCCAGATCGATGATGGTACCCTTAAGACGAGGGTCTCCCGGTTCAAAGGATTTTCTCAAATCAACGGAAGGCCGGTTGAAGCCCCATCCCCTGTTCGGAGAACCCCTTACGCCCTGTGTATTGGCATATTGAGCCCCTCCTCCATTATAATCTTCTACTCCCAGGGCCCCTATTTCGAAAACAGATTCAACGCCATTGTCCCCATTCACTCCATTGGCATCTATAAATAATGGCTCGAGAGCATATTCATTGGACTGGATGACTTTCAAAGCGTACTTTTCAGCATTTACAAAATCCTTTTGAAAAAGATATACTTTTGCCAGCAGTGCGTCTGCTGCTCCAATTGTAGCTCTTCCCTTATCAGATGAAACAAGATCACTTTTTTTTGTAAGATGGGCCTCTGCATATTTCAAATCTGAAATAATAAGGCTATAAATTTCATCGCTTGTGACCCGACCCAGATGCAATGGAGGGTCTGAAGTGGTCACTTCCGGTACACCTCCCCAGGCACGAACCAGGTCAAAATAGAAAAGTCCCCTCAGGAATCTGGCTTCACCTACATAACGGTTTCGTAAGGTAGTATCCATCGATATGGCTGGTACCTTTTCAATAACAACATTGGCCCATTTGATACCCTGATATAAAGTGGCCCACCAGCGATCCAATCCGTCACCCGTTGTGCTGAATGTGAAATTATCGTAAGCTCCAACAGTTGACAATTGATCATTTGTATTACTTCCTTTATAGGCATCGTCTGACATGATATCTAAAATCGGGTATCCTCCCGAATTATAATACCAATCCCTGACAGCAGCATATACGGCATTGGTAGCCTGCAAGGCATCAGAAGGAGAGGTAGGAAAAGAAGCCTGCGTCAATTCTCCCTGTGGATTTTCCTGTAAAAAATCTGTACATCCTGCGATCAGGAAGAATATACAGAGCAATAATATATTTCTTGTTTTCATAATATTCAGAAGGTTAAGTTGATGCCAAAAGAATAATCCGAAGTGACCGGGTAAGTTCCATAATCGATCCCGTTGGAAATAACATCAGAGCTACCAATTTCAGGAGTGTACCCTGTAAACTTCGTCAGAGTATATATATTGGAACCCTTTACATAGATCCTCAATTGCTTTATTGCTATTTTTTCTGTTAAACCTTGAGGCAGCGTATAGCCCAGAGTTACATTTCTCAATCTGGTAAACGATCCGTCCTGAATAAATTTATCGGAAGGGAGGTAATTGTTCCCTCCATATGTAGCTCGTGGTTCCGAATTGCTTGTTCCCGGGCCTGTCCAGGACCCCAAAACATGTTTTTCCCAGTTGTAGGGATCAGGCCTGACAACTTCCTTGGCATTAAAAAGTTTATTGCCATAAACTCCCTGGATATCGAAGGAGAAGTCAAAACCCTTATAATCGGCTTCCAGATTAAATCCCAGAATAAATCTGGGAATAGGTGATCCTATGTAGGTTCGGTCATTTCCATCAATCTTCCCGTCATTATTCACATCTACAAGTCGTAGATCACCCGGAACTGCCGTGGAAAGATGAGGATATGCATTCAGATCATCAATAGTCTGAAATACTCCATCTGTTTTGTATCCGTAAAAAGCTCCAGTAGGCAGCCCTACCCTGCTTTGAGTTACGGGGATCCCGTTAGCCAGAAACCCGCCATACAATACAGAATCGATTCCACTGCTACCTCCAACTTTTAAAACTTTGTTCTGAAGCGTCGATCCCAAAACAGTAATGTTATAAGATACCTGGCCGATTTTATCCTTCCAGGTAATTTTGCTCTCAAATCCGGTGTTTTTAACTGAAGCTGCATTAAAATCAACTTTTGCTCCTTGTCCGTTTCCAAGGTAATCCGGAGTGGACAATGGAATCAGGATATCACTTGTGACGCGATTGTAATAGTCAAATTCTCCCGTCAGCTTATTCTTGAAAAGTCCAATTTCCAGACCAGCATCGCTCTGAGTGGTACTTTCCCATTTCAGGTTCGGGTTACCTGAAACAGAATAGGTCATGGCCGAATTTGCCGATGGGGGAATGCCCAGCACTGTTACCAGGGTCTCAGTCAGAGAATATTGCTTATCATATGCGATTTTATCATTCCCTATGATACCCCAGCTTCCCCTCAGTTTTAAATTCGAAATGACAGGTATATTTTCCATGAAGTGCTCTCTTGAAACAAGCCAGCCCACAGCAAAAGAAGGGAAATTGCCATACCGGTTACTTGAACTGAACTTGGAAGAACCATCGCGTCGGTAGGTTGCTGTTAAAATATATTTTGAATTGTAAGTATAGTTGGCTCTGAAGAGGTACGAGATCATAGAATAGTTTTGATTTGGATCCACCCCGTTAGATATACTGCCAAGGGTATTTACCCCGTTAGTAGGATCGTAGATATAATTTGGATTGAAGTACCAGAAATCAGGAGAGGTGCGGATAATATTTTTCCCTTTAATTGAGAAATTCTCCGATGTAGCTTTCTGCATTGTATAACCTGATACGATGTCTAAGGAATGCATGCCAAATTTCTTGTTGAAAGAAAGAGTATTTTCCCAGAGCCAGGTGATATTGTGACTGTCTCCTTTATAAAGGGTGTTAAGCAGGTTTTGTTGCTGAGGCGAAACATAAGATGCCGGTGCAAAGCTTATGGCCTGATTATAGGCAGCATCCATACTAAAGCTGGTTTTGGCTTTAAAATCTTTCAGGATCGTTGCTTCGGTATAGAGATTGCCGACACCCCGAACCCCTTTATTATAATTGTTGGAATAGGCCAGATCGGCCAGTGGATTTCCTACGTTAAATACCTGGGCAAAACTTCCGTCAGAATTATAAGGTTCGAGATCGGGACGAGCCCTATAAGCCGAATAGGTTACATTGGGTGCGTTTTGTTGCTTATAGGGAGTTATAGTAATAAAATTACCCACAGTTATATTTTTTGTAACGGAATAAGTATTATTTAATTGCAAAGTGAGCCTCTCGTAGCTTGATTTATCTATTAACCCATCCTGTTTGAAATAACCTATACTCACATAATATTGTGATGATTCTGTCGCACCGGAAACCGATAATTGATGACTCTGAATAGAGGCAGGATGAAATATAAGAGACTGCCAGTCGGTATTTGGAACTAAATCTACATTATTATAGGTTGGAGTAATTTCATTAACCACTGTTGCATATTCCGGTCCGGTGAGCAAATCGATCTTTTTTGCCAATACCTGCATACTAAATTCGCCCGAATAACTAAAAGCGCCTTTTCCATTGCCTTTTTTACCGGATTTAGTGGTTATTATGATAACGCCATTGGCTCCCCTGGAACCATAAATAGCTGTTGCCGAAGCATCCTTCAGGATATCCATAGAGGCAATATCGTCCGAGCTGAGAAAGGATATATCATCAAGGATCACCCCATCGACTACAAATATTGGAGAACTGTTATTAAAGGTTCCAACACCCCTGATGCGAAGTGTAGGTACAGCTCCGGGTGCACCCGAGGTACTGGTAACCTGAACACCGGTTACTTTTCCCTGCAATGCCTGCTCAGGATTTAAGGATGTGATTTTCGAAAGATCAACTGAGTTTACCATGGAAACAGATCCGGTCAAATCGCTTTTTTTAACAGTTCCATAACCGATCACAACCACATCGTTTAATTCGTTGTATTTCTCCTGGAACTTAACATTTATTTCAGTTTTACCGGCAACCGGAATCATCTGGGTCACCATGCCTAAAAAAGAAAAAACCAAAGTGTCCTTTGAAGAAGCATCAATGGCATAAGCACCATCAACATCGCTGAAAGTGCCTCGCAATGTATTTTTAACCTGTACCGATGCACCAATAACAGGATCATTCTTATCATCCGTAATCTTCCCTATAACAGTCTGTTGAGAAAACACGGGAAGAAGCATTACCTGGGAAATAAAAAACAGGACTAATTTTTTCATGGGTCGGATCTATTTTAACCAAAGTAAATCAATAACAATTCCCAGAAGAAAAAGTTATTGTTAATTTCACTTTCTCATTAAATATTTTGTTTCTTGTAATAACACAACAACAGTACATCATTCATTTTCTTATCTTTGATCATTAAGCATTTACGAAATTATTTTTTCCTTTTTTATTATTTTTTAAACAACCTGCATACTTTGAATACCTTTAGTGCAGCTGAAAATCAATATGCACTATGTACCAGACCGGAACTGGCTTTCCAGACATCTTGCCCGGTTTAAACGGAGGAAAAGATTTCACAACCCTTATGGCTTCAGCATCGAGTTCGGGATCAACACCTTTTAAAATACTGACTTGATCTACAGTCCCTTTGGAAGTTACGCAGAACCTCACATATACTTTACCCTGTATGTTGTTATCCAAAGCTATCCTGGGGTATTTTGTATTCTCAGCAATGTACTTATAAAGGCCCTCCTCCCCTCCCTGCGGCACGGGCATTTCTTCAACCGAAATAAATGGTTCAGGCTCAGCCGTCTGTTCCTGCACCTCTTCCTTAACTGCCGGAACTACTTCAACTACTTCATTATTCTTAACTTTTGTCTGTGCCTCATCAGCAGTCATAAGTTTTCCTGATTCAGCAGGCATAACCGAGTCTACAACAACCGGAGCCACATATTTAACCTGCTTGATGACCTTTTTTAATGGTTGCGAGGGAGGAGGAGGTACTTTAGGAATTAGTTCATCCGGTTTATCGAAATTCTCCATATTTATCTCAACTTGTCTTTCAACAGGCTCATGCCTGTTTCCCGACGCTCTGGCACTTAAGAATGGAGCAATACAGGCTGAAACCATAATTATGACCCCGATAAGAATTGATATTATAACATTACGATTATATTTCTTACGCAGTTCATATGCTCCATAATCCTTATTCCTGATCGCAAATATAATATCATCAAAATCAGGAATTCTTTTCAAGTCTTTTGCCATGATATTTTATTTCAAACTTCATATCAAATAACCTTAACATTTATCGGACAAAGCTATTTCAGATAATTGTATGATAAGTTAAGATGAGATTAATGTAACATTAAGAAATGATTAAGAATAACTTCCTTTCACTGACCTTTTTGGTAAGACAATTACAAATACATTACCTTAACATAGATATACTATATTATAACAAAAATCAACATTAATTGTTCTACCGGATGGGCATTTGAAAACCTTTTTATTTATCCGGTATATCAGGAAGGTTTATGGAAACTTTTTGAATAATAGAGCCAGACTGAAGGATGCATAGTATAAAGCCTGTATTTTTCACCGTCGAATACCATAATGGGACTGGAATGGTCACCCGGGACGATAGGATTCCCGGGGTATTTTATCCAGTGAATCAAATCATCTGACATAGCCACATTAGATGTCCATATATTTTCAGAGTCTGACTTTTCTGCCTTTGATAATGCATGATAATACATGTAATACATGCCTTTATATTTTACAACCTGGTTCGCTGCCAACATTGTGGAATCATACTTCTCAGGTCCCCTGTTAAGAACGGGTTCGTCCTGAATATTTATCCAGCTTCGGTGATCATCTGACTTTGCCAGCCATATTCCTTCATCTCTGCGCTCATAAAAAAGATACCATCGCCCATTCTCGATCAAAACATTCGGGGTGCCATAAGGCCCTGGAATAGTATCGCCATTTACCTTACGGATAATCAAATCGCCTTGTTCCTGCCAGTTTATTCCATTATCGGATATAAGCAGATGTGCGACATCATTTTTACCTTCTGCATACATAAAATATTTGTCCTCGTATTTCAGAACAAACATATCTTCCGTCCATTTTTCACTGAATATCGGATTCCCGGGATATCTTTTCCATTTAATACCATCATCTGAGGTCGCATAACCAAGAAATTTCGGATCATTATCCTCTTTTTTATACCCGGTATACCACAACTTGTAGATTCCATTTTCATATAGAATATATCCACGTTCGCGGATCATTTTATCCCATGTATCCTGACCTGTACCCCGGAAAACAGGATTTGCTTTATACGGCACAAAAGAAACCATTTCCTCTGCAAACTCTTTCGCATTAACCTTCTGAACAGAAGGTGCATTACTGGTTCTGCAACCTGGGATTACCAGGATCATATAAAAAAAGCATGCTGATATAATGGTTTTCATTATTTTGGAGTTTAAGGAGTGTCGCCGCCTGATAAGTTCAAATTTTGACAGATGGAATAATCCTATTTTGGATACAGGATGTCAATCTGGTTTTTGCAAAATGTAGCTTTGATAAATATATTTTCTTTTTACGAACGATTCATAGGTACCAGAACCAACGTTTCCGGCAAATTTGAAGGTTAATTTTTGGAATGGCTTAGGTACCAGTTTCTTTATTAGTGTTCTACGGCGTTCATCATCTTTCTCCAGGGCTTTTATTATGCAGCAAGTTATATCTTTGTCCATAATAACATTCATTCCTGAATTTGAAAGTAGTCTTTGCACTTCCGGCCATTCATAATTGTAACGAAAATCAGTAAAAAGGAAATATCCTCCTGGACGCAGAACCCGGTTTACTTCAGAAAGGAAAATATCCATTCTCTGATATCTATGAGAAGACTCCACACTTAATAAAATGTCACAAGAATCATTCATTAAGGGTAGATTATGCGCATCACCAGTCTTGAAAGACAGATTATTGACATTGTAGAATCCATTCGCAAAGTCAACTGCATGCCTATCAATATCTATTCCTATTGATGAAGATGGCAATGCTTTTTTTGAACAATAAGCCAATCCTCCACCTCGTCCACAGCCAATTTCTACAATATCCTTATAGGTCAACTCAACATTTGCAGTCAAATGATCATATAACTGTATCGAATATCGGTTATTCTCATCCTCATGATCTAGTGGAACATTTTTATCAGTTTCACAGTATCCGTAATTCATAAAATGAATTTCTTTATTTTTATCTAATTTGCCGATAAACCAATAAATGGATTTGTACTTCCATTCGATTAAAATACCCATCGTTCTAATTTATTTAGTAATTCAATTCTGTTAACCCGGGCCATGTTGTTTTCAAATATTTTGAATTTTGCTAAATTTACATAAAAACTTCCGCCATGAAAAAAATAATTCTCACCATCCTTCTTACATTGGCTTCTATTTTCATTGTTTTTACTGCCTATATGTATTCAGGGATTTACGACATAAGTCAGCTGGTCCCTCATAATAGAATTACAAAATGGATGATCAATACTACTACCCATCACTCCATTAACAGAAGATTAAAAGATATTCCGGTGCCGCCACTTAACGATACTGCGATGATTATACAGGGTTTCATACATTACAATGAGATGTGTGTTATCTGCCATGGCGCTCCCGGCACTGATCCTGAGGAATTGACACAGGGGCTTTATCCAAAACCTCCCAGGTTTTATAAATCAGATGATATGCCTGATCCTGATGAAGCATTCTGGATCATTAAAAATGGTATAAAGATGACCAGTATGCCCGCATTTGGTCCAACGCATGATGACCAGAAAATTTGGGCCATCACCGATTTCTTGTTAAATAAAATGAACAAGATGTCGCCTGAAGAATATCAGGAATGGATGAAAAAGTATAGTGAATAAAGCGTTGGGCCAGGTTTTATGATTTTCTTGCTTTTTTTAGCATATCTTTTGACAGATCTATTCCGATATTTTGACCATTTGCACTTTATAAAAGATGTCAGCACTCCCCTTCAACAGCAAATTTAACGGTTAGTGTGAATAATAGACACCGAATATTAAAATACATATAAAATCTGCTGTTACCTGAAATATATCTAACATTAATGTTAATTACGACTTTTTTCAAGGTTTTCAGGATAATTTTTAGTAATTTGATAAGGTTATTGATGAACCTGACTGATGTTCAAATCCATCCCTGGAGGATGTACGTTAATGTGAAGATTTATAAATATTCTGTTGTTAACCTTTTAATTTATTAAGTATGAAAATCAAAGTTATTGTTTTAGTAGCCTTGTTTTCATTTGGATTTTTTGTTTTTCAATCGTGCCAAAAAAGCCAGAAGAAAATCGTCATTGGTCTTTTGATGGATGACTTTGCGACAGAGCGCTGGGCCAAGGATACTACCTTCTTTATTAATAAAGTAAATGAACTTGGAGGTATAGTGATTTGCAGAATTGCAAACCGGGATCCCTTAAAACAACTTGAACAGGCCAAAGAGCTGATTAATAAAAAAGTTGACATTTTAGTCATAGTACCAGCTGACCTCGAAAAAGCAGGTCAAATTGTTTCAGCAGCCCATGAAGCTCATATTCAGGCAATATCATACGACCGTTTAATACTGAATTCCAATTTAGATTATTATATATCATTCGACAATGTTAAAGTAGGTGAATTACAAGCCGATTACATACTGAACCGACTGGGTAAAGGAAATGTTGCTCTGATAGGAGGTCCGTTGACCGATTATAACTCATATTTCTTAAGACTGGGACAAATAGGTATTTTGCAGCCTTTTATAGAAAAAGGAGATATTAAGATAATTTACGATAAATATGCTCCTTCATGGTCCGATACTTCGGGTTACCGAATGGCGCTTTCGTGTCTGAAAGCCTACCCGAATAAAGTTGATGCTTTTATTGCTTCTAACGATTTACTTGCAAAAGGCGTAATCGAAGCTCTCGAAGAAAAATCGCTTGCCGGAAAAGTCCTGGTTACAGGACAGGATGGCGATTCGTTAGCCTGTGAGAATATTATTATGGGCAGACAGTCCATGACTGTTTACAAACCAATTGAAGCCCTGGCTTTTGCTGCCGCCGAGGCAGCCATGTCAATCGCCGGTAACCACGACATTGAAAACGCGAACACAACGACCAACAATGGAAGAAAGCTGGTTCCATCCATCCTCCTGGCTCCAATGGTTGTTAACAAAGGAAATATAGGGATGCAGATAAATATAGGAAAATACATGAAAGACAATTTTAATTAACCTGACTTCTAAATAATCTTTTAAGCCCGGCTTGACTTTTTACCGGGCTTTATTTGTTATTCTTCCAGAGAAGTCTGATTTTTAACCAAATATATGTTGGATGTTTGTGACGTACCAAACAATCGGGAATAATGTGTGAATGAAAGTGCCGGTGCAGGAAAATTCAAAGCTGCTGTTAATCTGTTAAAAGGTGATAAATATCATTTTTCCAGACAATCTGGTAGATAAAACAATTTTAATTTTTATTTTTAACCCTTTCAGAAAAGTAAATATTAATAATATTAAGATCATCGGAATGAAAATGAAACTCAGAAATTTAATTAAAACAGTCAGCCTTCTTGTTGTAATAGTTTTTTCAACTGCAACTATTAAAGCCCAGGGGCGAAATGATGTTATCAAAGCTTACAATGAAGGGGCCAAGGCAGCCAAGACGGATCCCCAGGCAGCAATTAAAGCCTTTGAAAAAGTGGTCAGCCTGTCCGAACAGGTTGGTGATTCAGCAGCTGATTTGAGGCAGCAGGCAATAAAAGTATTGCCCAGTTTGTATTATAATGTCGCCGCAAATGCTTATACCGGGAAAAAGCCAACACGCGAAATAGTTCAGGCTGCAAAAAAAGCAGCCGCTGCAGCATTAAAATATGATAACACATCAATTAAACAAAATGCTGATATAATTCTGGTAAAAGCATATAATAAAATGGCAGGAGAGTATTTCTCGAAAGACGACTATAGTGGGGCACTTGCAGCATTTGACAGCGTTTTGTTAATAAATCCCGATTATTCCTCGGCTCTTTACAATAAAGCGCTTATATATATTCAACAGGGTAACTCCGACGATTTTGAGAAAACAATTGATTCATTTATTGAGAAAATGAAGACTGGAAATAATGAAGCAAAAGTCAAGCAGGCATCAGATCTGGCACTCAACTATTTTCGGTCTGCCGGGTCGAAAGCAAACCAGGAAGATAAACTTGATGAGGCATTAAATTTACTGAATAAAGCTGCAAAATATGGCGATGACAAGGATCTGTTCTATTACTTTGCTGATGTTTACAACAAACAGAAGGATTACGAAAAGGGATTAGACTATGCCCGGAAAGGTCTGGCTCTTGAAACTGGTGATGCTGAAGCTAAAGCAAAATTTTACTTTCAGATTGCACTGGCACAGGAAGGGAAAGGTCAGACATCTGAGGCCTGTGAATCATTCAAAAATGCCTCTTATGGAGTTTTTGCAGAGCCCTCTAAAGCGAAGCGGGCTAACCTGAAATGTAGTTAACCTGGTTAAAAAGGAAGATACTTATCTGTAAATATTGTTAGATTCGGGCACCAGTTTTAAATCATTGGGGCACCATATCATTCAATGAAAAATCCTGTCGGATTGATTTCAACAGGAAATCTATAGACCCATGAAGGTCACGAGGTGGCTTTTTTCCCCTCCTGTCAGACTTAGCACTTAAGTTCCAAATAATGTTAGCGGATCAAACATCAGCAAATTGATTATCAGTTAAAAACTTGCTAATTTCAAAAAAAAATTGTATATTGAAGCTTCAGGTTAAATCAAGCATAACTATATAAAGAATTAATAACTATGAAAGATTTATCAAAAGTAATGTTATCATTTATTGTTGGAGCTCTGGCTGGAGCTGCTGCCGGTATATTACTTGCACCCGACAAAGGTAAAAACACACTTAAAAAAGTGAAAGATTCTATCGACAATTTGAGTGAGAAAGTAAAAGATACGGTAGACAATTTGAGTGAGAAAACTAAGAAGACTATTCACCAGGAACAAGAAAAAAAAGAGACTAAACCAGCTTAACAAATCAGGCAAAAACAACAACTATAATTGTTTTGCTTTTTTTATCAATTTAAATAAGATTCTATGAGTTCCCTGTTTAGCGAAATCAAATCTTATGTTCAAACAACATACGACATAAGCCGGTTGGATATTACCGAGAAAATTATCAGAGTAACCAGCCTGATCATTCAGATTTTCATATTTGTAATGCTTTCCTCAGTTGTCTTATTCGTTCTTTCCTTTGCCCTGGCTAATTATCTGGACAATTATTGGAATGATACAGGCTTAGGATTTTTAGCCGTAACCGGATTTTACATCATTATATTGCTGATATTCATTATTTTCAGAAAGGCTCTTATAATAAAGCCATTAAGTAAAATACTTATCAAACATTTATTGAACAACCAAAGTGAGGAGGAAAATGAAAATGACGATATTTAGCAATATTCAGTCCCTCGAAGATATTCATAAACGGAAACTGCGGCTTGAAAAAGAGTTAAAATTAACCGAAAAATCCATTTCTGAAAAATCAACCATAGTCAACTTATTATCTAATAAGAACGAAAAATCCAACAGAATTTTTGATGAAAGGAATAATAATCAGGAACTAATAAAATACCTGCTGCCACTGGGATTAAAGTATGTGCTAAAAATAATTCGAAACAATCCGGACAGGAAACTTTTCAGGAGGGTATTAATTTATACTGCCCTGGGAAGCGTTTCCGCAATAGTAGTTTATCAATACCTGGTGAATCTGAGAAAACCAGACAGTTCGGAAAACCAATAATAAAATGTAAGAAAGACTTTTTTGTAACTTGTAGAATTCGGTCACCAAAATAAATATTTTTTCATGACAGAAAATGAAAAACTCGACAGAATTGCCATCAGTGTACACTCGCACCGTCTCCTCAGGATCCTGCTCCGGGAAAATCCCATGCTCGAAACCATCATGCGGGAATCAAAAAACGAAATCGAAGCACAACTCGGTGTAAAAGACTGGATTCACTCGGAATACAGTAGCCGGAAAGATGCCTTCAGGTTTCAAAGCGAAAAGGTTACCAAACTTGAAAATTTTGAAAAGCTATCGTGGAACGATTATGCAATTATCAGGATACTTGACTACATTGATCATGCAGGCATTGAATATCCTGACCGCAATCTGCGGGGTGAAATTGCAGTAAGCAATCCCATAAGGTTGATATGGCTCGCCGTAATTAAAGGAACCGGAGGGGCCAAGCCGGATTTCTTCATCGATATGATCCAGTTATTCAGACAATTGAGGGGTGAAAGCAATCAGGTAATTCCTGACAGGGATACCGTTGAAAAATGGATGGACAGGTATTCTTCCGGACTTGATCCGCGTATCGTCGAGCTTAGGAAAGAAAATAAGGAGCGGATCATAAACCTCCTGATTGATAAAATAGATTCAGGTGAAATTCGCGATCAGTTATATGCCTTCCCCCAGGGTGTGCCATATAGTAAAAAACAAGAAATTGTGGAGGGGTGGTGGAACCATTATAAATTTCACCTGAGATTTGCCATCCGTTCCCCGGATTTACTGAATGAGATGCTTGGTCACTCGCTTGATCCGGATACAATGAAAATATTATATGATGCGGAAAAGGCAGGCATTCCATTCTTCGTGAACCCCTATTATTTATCACTGCTTCATGTACGTGTTCCATATTTCGCTATTGGGGCTGACCTGGCAATAAGGCATTATATTATTTACAGCCGCCAGCTGGTGGAGGAGTTCGGAAACATAGTTGCCTGGGAAAAAGAAGATGAGGTTGTCCCGGGAAAACCAAATGCAGCCGGTTGGATACTCCCCTCCTACAATAATATCCACAGAAGATATCCGGAAGTCGCCATTCTTATACCCGATTCCATGGGCAGAGCCTGTGGCGGATTGTGTTCCTCATGCCAGCGAATGTTTGACTTTCAGCGTGGAAACCTGAACTTTGACCTTGAAAAACTCAAACCAACTGAAAAGTGGCCGGCAAAACTTAAGAAACTGCTTAAATATTTCGAGGAAGACACTCAACTCAGGGATATACTGATAACAGGAGGAGATGCCCTGATGAGCTCAGATCAGACCCTTAAAAATATGCTGGATGCGATTTATGACATGGCCAGAAATAAACATATACAAAATAAAGAAAGAGCTGAAGGAGAGAAATTTGCTGAAATACAAAGGATAAGGCTTGGTACAAGAATGCTGGCCTATCTCCCCCAGAGAGTAACTCCTGAATTAGTTAAAATTCTTGGCGATTTCAAAAAGAAAGCGCAAAAAATAAGCATTAGTCAATTTATCATTCAAACCCATTTCCAGTCACCAATGGAGGTCACACCCGAAGTCAGATTAGCTCTTCAAAATCTGATCAGCGCCGGATGGATTATTACAAATCAACTGGTCTTTGCCACAGCAGCTTCCAGAAGGGGACATACTGCAAAGCTGCGACAGGTACTCAACGATGTTGGGATTCTCCCCTATTATACATTCACAGTAAAGGGTTACATGGAAAACAACTTCAATTTTACACCCAATGCAAGGGTAGTGCAGGAGCAACTTGAAGAAAAGGTCATCGGTAAAATCGAGAGCGAACATTACGAGACAATCCGGCAATTCCCTGAAAACGCAGAGAGTATAGTTGACAGAATAAATGCACTTCGCCGCTTTGCCACTCTGCCATTCCTGGGTACTGACCGAAATGTCCTGAACCTGCCGGCTGTTGGTAAAAGTCTAACTTTCCGCGTTGTAGGAATTACAAGATATGGACGGCGGATGCTTCAGTTTGATCACGATATCACCAGAAATCACAGCCCTATTATAAATAAACTGGGAAAGATGATCATAATTGAATCAAAATCCATTCATGAATACCTGCGACAGCTTGAGGAACTTGGTGAAGAACCAAAAGAATATGATGGCTTGTTTGGTTACAGTATTGGCCAGACTGAGCCTCGTGTACCCATTTATGAATATCCCGAGTATAACTATAAGGTCACAAAAGAACTGAGCAGTATTGAGATATAGAACCATTAAGCTTCAAGCATCTGGCGTAAGGCTGCATGCGGATTAGAATAATTTTGACTTTCCACACCTCGAATAAAAGCAGTTCAAGGTAAACTGGTTTCGCTGATAACATATCTGTTTCATCGAGTAAATAATCACTATTTTTAAAGTAAAAATAAAGTATACAATGAAGGAAAAAATATTAGAGCGTTTTTTAAGATATGTTAAAACAGACACTCAATCGAATCCGGATTCAACCCGGTTTCCAAGCACAGAAAAACAGTTTCACCTTGCTAAAATGCTGGCTGACGATTTAAAAGATGCGGGATTAACTGATATTTCCCTGGATAAAAAGGGTTATGTGATGGCCACATTGCCTTCAAATGTTGAAGCTAATGTACCGGTCATCGGTTTTTTGGCACATATGGACACCAGTCCCGACATTACGGGAGCAAATGTGAATCCACAAATTGTGAATAATTATACCGGCGAAGATATTTTGTTGAATAAGAGTACCGGGGTAACGCTTAAAACGTCTGATTTCCCTGAAATAAAGCAGTATAAAGGACAAACCATAATTACAACAGACGGAACTACTTTGCTGGGTGCCGACGACAAAGCAGGCATTGCCGAAATAATAACAGCGATGGAACACCTTGTTTCACATCCTGAAATAAAACACGGTACTGTAAAAGTCGGATTTACTCCCGATGAAGAAGTTGGCAGAGGAGTGGACTTTTTTGATGTTAAGAAATTCGGTGCCGAGTATGCATACACCATGGATGGTGGTGAAATCGGAGAACTCGAATACGAAAACTTCAATGCCGCAAAGGTTAGGGTATTGATACAGGGCAGGAATATTCATCCTGGATCGGCTAAGAACAAAATGATCAATTCGCTCCTGGTGGCCAACGAATTTATTAACATGCTTCCTGTTGAACAAAGGCCGGAATTTACCACTAACTATGAAGGCTTTTTTCATATTATTAAATTGGAAGGGACAGTCGAAAATTCGGTCATGGAATACATCATCCGCGATCACGACCGGAGTAGGTTTGACTATAAAAAAGTCCTGATGCAAGATATTGCGAACCTGCTAAATCGTAAGTATCCAGCCGGAACAGTGAAGCTCGAAATACAGGATCAGTATTTCAACATGCGTGAAAAGATTGAACCTGTATTTCACATCCTGGAAATTGCCAGAAGAGCCATCGAAGATTTGGGAATTCAGCCTAAAATCATCCCTGTAAGGGGAGGAACTGACGGATCACGACTTTCCTATATGGGTCTTCCATGTCCGAACATATTTACCGGTGGACATAATTTTCATGGAAAATTTGAATATATTCCTCTGGAAAGTATGATTGCCGCAACTAATGTTATTATCCGGATTGTTACGCTGTATGGAAAGGCCAATGACCCTGACCACCTTCAACCGGAATAAACTATGTAAATTAATCAAACACCCTTGTTCCGAAAATAAATTTTTCACTCCACCAGGGATCGTTTATTGAAGTGATGATAACGCCCTTTTTGGAGGAAGTGTGGATAAATTTATTATCCCCGATATAAATGCCCGAATGAGTGATGAACTGGTTTGTTTTATATGATCTGATAAAAAAGACCATATCTCCTCTTAAAAGTTCATTCATTCGGGTTATTTTTTTCCCATACCTGGCCTGTTCTTCCGAGTTATGGGGTAGGTGAATGCCGTGTTTGGCAAAAACCGCTACCAGTAATCCGGAACAATCAATGCATTTCATAGTAGCTCCACCCATGCAATGGGGAACACCAAGGTATTGTTGAGCGGTTTTAATGATTTCATCAGCACTGGTATTTTTAGTATTTATCCGTTTTTCAGTGCCTCCGTCCATAAAATCTTTCAGCTTTTTCTTTTCATTCTTGCTTTCGATGTTATGAAACGACGGTTCACGATAAATTTCTTTGGAGCAGTAAGTAGTAAGTAGCTGACATCCAGTAATTAACAGAGCCAGGTATAACCCTTTTGATTTAATATATATATTCATCAATAAAGACTATGCTAGATAACGGAGTTTATATGAGAATTATTCTCTTAATTAAGAAAGATGAGAAGTTGCGGTAAGCATAATTTCCCCAAAGTGATAATTAAATAACATTAAGAGCTTTGTAACGTTTTAAGTACTGAACTACCTTTATAGAATGAAAAAGAGACTAAAGATTATACTCGCAGCACTCCTGGTTCTTATTGCGTTGCCAGTTATGTTCATATTATTTATATACTGCGGAACATTTGGACATCTGCAGAACAGGAAGGAGCTGATGAATTATAAGAATGCAACAGCATCAATAGTATTATCTGCCGAAGGTGAGTTTATTGGTAAGTTCTTTTCTGAAAACAGGACAAATATTTCCTACGAACAGATTCCGCCACATCTTGTAAATGCGTTGATTGCAACAGAAGATACCCGTTTCTACGAGCATAATGGTATTGATTCGAGGAGCATATTCAGGGTTCTGTTTAAATCTATTCTGTTTAACAATAAAAGTTCAGGTGGTGGAAGTACCATTACCCAGCAGTTGGCTAAAAACATGTTTGGTCGGGAAAATTTTGGCCTGTTGACTATTCCCGTTAGCAAAATAAAAGAGACAGTATTGGCTCGTCGTCTCGAAAAAACGTTCAGCAAGGAAGAAATACTGACACTTTACCTGAATACCGTTTCTTTCGGAGAAAATATTTTTGGTATTGAAGCTGCAGCAGGAAGATACTTCAATAAAAAAGTTGAACTCCTGAACCTTGAAGAATCGGCTACTTTGATTGGTATGCTCAAGGCAAGCACCTTTTATAACCCACGTATTCATCCTGAAAATGCAATAAAAAGAAGGAATGTTGTTTTGAGTCAAATGGAAAAGTACAAATACCTTAAACCATCAGAGGCAGATTCACTTAGTAAGCTGCCATTGAATCAAAATTATGCAAACATTGAAGCTGGAAGTCAAGCTGACTATTTTCTGGTACGGGTCAAATATGATGCTGAACAGATACTGCAGAAAATAGATTCTCTGACAGGTAAAAAATGGAATGTTGAAGAAGACGGGTTGATTATTACAACGACTTTG
>CAYUQR010000051.1:18994-25180 GCA_964446825.1 uncultured Rikenellaceae bacterium | reverse complement strand
ATAGGTCAGGGTATGAAAGAGTTTAAAAAAGCTTCCCGACTGGACGATGAACCGCAAAAAATGTCCACCGAACCAAAAGCCGAAGATAATAAGAAATAGATTGTCATAGCAGTACGCTGTGAGACAACATGCTTTTCATAACGTACATAAAGTCAGTCAGATACTAAGTACCTTGGTGCTTTTCTGTGTTTTGTTCCCTGCTCATAGCTAAAGGCTATTTCAAGCAGGAGCGGCTCGTTCCATGCTCTGCCAAAAAATGTAATACCAACAGGTAAACCTTCAACAAATCCCATTGGTACCGTTATGGCAGGATAACCTGATATTGCTGCAAGGGAAGAACTTCCGCCGACAAAATGATCACCGAGGATCAGGTCTGTTTTCCAGGCTGGTGAGCCGGTAGGAGCCATTATTGCATCCAGTTTATTTTCATTCATGACTTTATCAATGCCGTCTTCCCTGGTGTCTTTTTGCATCAGTGCAAGAGCTTTCTTGTATTCAACCGACTCCAGGTTGCCTTTTTTTTCAGCCAGCTCCAGTATTTTCTGATCGAAATATTTCAATTCGACAGTATCGGACTGATTAAATTTTATCAATTCCTTCAGATTTTTGACAGGAGTATTCTCTCCAAGGCCGCTCAGATACTTATTAAGGCCGTCCTTAAATTCATATAATAGTACATCAAAAGAGGCATCTTCATAGTTTTTACCTTTTGGAAACTCAATATCAATTACCTCAGCTCCGTTTGCTTTTAACCAGGCAATTGACTCATTCATCAGGGTATCAACTTTATCTGAAAATCCCATTGACTTTTTTAGCAGACCGATCCGTTTCCCTCTTACACCATCTTTCTTTAAATACTTTGTATAATCAGTCTGAGATTGGTCCGCCGAGGCAAGTGTCTTTGTATCGGTTGAATCAACACCTGTTAATGCTCCAAGGGTAATGGCAACATCTTCAACTGTTCTTCCCATCGGACCGGGAGTATCCTGTGTGAAGGATATAGGAATAATTCCGGATCGGCTAATAAGTCCAACTGTCGGTTTCAGACCAACAATACCATTATTATTTGAAGGACATACTATTGAACCATTTGTTTCGGTTCCGATTGCCACCATACAAAGATTAGCCGACACGGCTACTCCTGATCCTGAGCTGGAGCCACAGGGGTTGCGGTCGAGCACATAAGGGTTTTTTGTTTGTCCTCCAACACCGCTCCACCCGCTGGAAGACATCATTGCACGAAAATTAGCCCATTCACTGAGATTTGATTTACCAATGATAACGGCTCCTGCTTCCCTTAATTTCTTTGCAACATAACTGTCTTTATATGGGAAAGAATTGCTAAGTGCTGTGGCACCTGCTGTTGTTGGCATCCTGTCGTGTGTGTCAATATTATCTTTAAGAATAACCGGAACCCCGTGCAAAGGACCTCTGCTCTTTCCGGCAGCAAGCTCGCTGTCAAGCTCTGAAGCAATCTGCATTGCATCAGGATTAATCTCAATAATTGAGTTCAATTGTGGCCCGCCTTTATCAATTTCTAATATCCGGTCGAGATAGATACCTGTAATATCGGTAATCTTAAACTTACCATTTTTATAACCTTCCTGAAGTTTTTCAATAGTTAATTCTTCAATCCAGCTGTTATCAGGTTCAGCCCTTACTTTATTATTAACAGGCGATTTGCAGGTGATAAAAAATAAAAGTGCTGAAACAAACAGCAATGATAATTTTGAGATTTGTAAATTCATAATTTTATGGTTTATACATCAATATCACATATAGCATAAAATTATGAATAATAAATCAATTTGAATATATTTGTTGTGGGCGCTGTTGAAAAAGTGAGTTGATTATGAAAAACATTTATCTTCATATTCCTGACCAGTATTCCATTGATTCGGGATTAGTTCTGGCAACAGTGACCAGAACTCATGGATCCACTCCCCAAAAACCAGGAAGTTCTGCTTTATTTGGTAAGAACGGGCTTTTATACGGTACTGTCGGGGGAGGAATTGTTGAAGGTAAGGTACAGAGAATTTCTGTTG
This sequence comes from uncultured Rikenellaceae bacterium, assembly GCA_964446825.1. GTDB lineage: Bacteria > Bacteroidota > Bacteroidia > Bacteroidales > VadinHA17 > LD21. The sequence goes on along the minus strand of CAYUQR010000051.1, from coordinate 23,135 downwards.
AATCACTTGCTACTAAAAAATCGGGTCATTTCCATTTTAACCTGGCTCACGATATTTCAAACAAGGAAGATGCAATCTGCGGCGGACAGATAAGTGTCCTTGTTGATGCCAACCCTGATAAAAATCTGAGAGTTTTTGAGCAGGCTCGTCAATCACTTGCCAAAAGATCAGCAGGGGTAATGATAACAAAGATAACAGGCTCTGATGAAAATGATGTCAGGGTTGATCGTTTATGGATAAGTGAAGATATAAAACCATCTATTTCTGAAGCGTTTATGTTGAAGATTGAACCTTTGGTAAAAGCTTTGCTTAAGGAAAATAATCCGAATGGTTTCACAGAGATTGAATTCAAAGAATCAGCAGATAAACCCGCTTCGCTGGTTTTCCTTGAACCAGTTTTTCCGGCCCCTCATCTGGTAATTGCAGGAGCAGGTCATATTGGAAGAGCCATGACGCATCTTGGCAGCATGCTGGGTTTTGAAGTTACAGTGATTGATGATCGTCCGGAATTAGCTAATAATGATAATCTCCCCGAAGCCAGCCATATAATTGTCAAAGCCGTTGGGGAAGCTATGAAAGATATTAAAAAGGACAGGGATACTTATGTGATAGTTGTAACCCGCGGTCATAAGGACGATGCTGAAGCCCTTCGACCTTGTATAGGAGCAGGACTGGCATATACCGGAATGATCGGCAGCAAAAAGAAGATAAGTGCAATGAGGCTGGATTTTATTGAGAATGGGTGGGCTACACCAGAACAATGGGATTCAGTTTATGCGCCAATAGGTCTGGAGATCAAATCACAGACTGTTGAGGAAATAGCTGTAAGTATTGCAGCACAACTCGTTTTGGTAAAGAACAGGTAGAAGTTAGCAATGGGTGAAAGTGTATGGGCAATAATATTGGCAGCAGGTGAATCAAAAAGGATGGGTTTTCCAAAAATGCTTCTTCCTTTCAATGGCAAACCAATGCTCGAGAATGTAATCATAAATGTTATCGGTTCAGATGTTGATGATACAATCGTCATCCTCGGATCGGAAAAAGAAGCCCTGGAGGAGATGATAGGCAGGTTCAGAGTAAAACATAGTTATAACAACAATTACAAGGAAGGAATGCTCTCTTCAGTGCAGTGCGGTTTCCGAAATGTTCCGGCAAATTCTGATGCTGTGCTGGTTTTCCAGGGTGATCAGCCACTGATAAGTACATTTACAATAAATAAAGTGATTAAGGCATACAGATCATCAGATAAGGGAATTATAATACCTGTTTATGATAAAAAACGGGGTCATCCCATTCTGATCGACAAACGATACAGGAATGAAATTGAAAAGCTCGATGCCCGTGTGGGGTTGCGATCATTAACTTATAATTTTTCTGAAGATGTTCTGGAAGTTGAAACCGATGATCCGGGAATACTCAGAGATTTCGACACATATGAAGAATATAAAAAGGAAATCAATAAAATGATGTAAAAATGGAGAAGACGATTAGTTTTGAATTAAACGGGAAGAAAACCGATGCCCTTATTGATCCGGGTGAGACTTTATTGTGGGCTCTTAGGAATCATTTCGGGCTGACAGGAACAAAATTTGGCTGCGGAATGGGATTCTGCGGGTCATGCACTGTTCTTATCGACAATGAACCTGTAAGATCATGCCAGTTATCTGTAGGTGAAGTGGCTGGTAAAAAGGTGGTTACCATCGAGGGCCTTTCCAATGATGGCAAATTACACCCCGTTCAGAAAGCTTTCGTGGAGCATGATGCGCTTCAATGCGGATACTGTACTCCAGGTATGATAATGAATGCGACAGGACTGCTGATTAAGAATCCTTCTCCCACAGAACAGGAGATTAAGGATGGTATGGAAGACAATTATTGTCGTTGCGGAGCACATAAAAGAATCATTGAGGCAGTTCAGACAGCTTCAAAAGAGATGAAAGGAGGGAAATAATTATGAAAAAAGAAACTACAAATACAAATGGTTCGGTTGAAACCACCAGGCGTCGCGGAATACCAAGAAGAGATTTCTTCAAAATAATTGGCGGCGGTATAATAATCTTTTTCCGTCCCTGGGGAGTGCTTGATATACTGGGAACACCTGCTGAACAGAGAAGATCTCTCCCAACAGACTATAATGCATTTTTGCAAATTGCGGAAGACGGTACTGTAAAATGTTTTACAGGCAAGATTGAGATGGGGCAGGGTATTATCACCTCTCTGGCACAGGAGATGGCAGATGCTTTGAATGTTCCCCTTGAAAATGTTAAAATGATTATGGGCGACACTGATCTCTGCCCATGGGATGCAGGTACCTGGGGTTCGCTGACTACCAGGGCATTCGGACCACATATGCTGGCAGCTGCTGCTGAAGCAAGAGGAGTGCTTCTGGGTCTGGCATCTGCAAAAATGGGAGTTCCGGTTTCGCAGCTTGAAGTCAAAGACGGTGTAATAATTGACACAAAAAACAATAAAAACTCTGTGTCATATTCACAACTCACAAAAGGCAAAAGGATAGAAAAATTCCTCGATGTTAAACCTTTACCTGAAGATTATACAAAGTTTACATATATCGGAAAATCATATAATCATGCCGACGCTGTGGTTAAAGTAACAGGACAGGCAAAGTATACTGGTGACCTGAAGCTTCCGGGAATGTTATTTGCAAGGATATTACGTCCGCCTTCTCATGGGGCCAAGATGACTTCAGTTGATTATTCAGAAGCTGAAAAAGTAGCCGGAACAAAAGTCATTCGCGATGGCGACATGATAGCTGTGCTTAATGAAAATCACGATCTGGCCGATATGGCACTGGCTAAGATTAAAGCTGAGTACTCTTTTAATGAGATGCCGGTAAATAATCAGAATATGTACAAATGGTATGTTAAATCGAATACCAGGTCGGAAGTAGTCAGATCGGATGGCGATATGGAAGCAGGTCAGAAACTGTCAGATAAAGTTTTTGAATCGGAATTTCATGATCCTTACCTTGCTCATTCTCCTATTGAGACCCATACTGCACTTGCTCACCTTGAAGGTGATAAAATGACCGTATGGGCATCCACTCAATCGCCATTCGGACTTCAGGATACACTTGTACGTGAGCTGGGTTTTGCTCTTGACAAAGTAAGGGTGATCACCCCGTTTGTCGGAGGCGGATTCGGTGGAAAGAGCCCGGCTCAGCAGGGAGTTGAAGCAGCAAAACTTGCTAAACTGACAGGTAAACCGGTGATGGTTGTTTGGTCGCGCGATGAAGAGTTCTTTTTTGATACTTTTCATCCTGCCGGTGTAATTAAAATTAAATCGGGAATTGATAAAGACGGATTTATAAAACTCTGGGATTATAATATCTACTCTTCGGGGACAAGGGGATCAGAGACAACTTATGAGGTCCCCAATGCTAAGACAACTCATCACAGCACTGACAGGAATGAACCTTCTGTTCACCCTTTTGCAACTGGAGCATGGCGTGCCCCTAATAATAATACAAACACATTTGCCAGGGAAGTTCAAATCGATATTATGGCTTCTGCAGCCGGCATAGACCCACTGGAATTTCGTTTGAAAAACCTGAAAGATGTGCATATTATTGATTGTCTTAAAGCTGTTGCAGATAAATTCGGATATGTTGCAGGAAAAACGCCAAGCGGCAGAGGTATCGGTGTTGCCTGTGGGGCAGACGCCGGAGCCTGGGTGGCCCATATGGCTGAAGTCAGTGTTGATAAAAACACAGGGAAGGTGAAGGTTATTAGGATAGCATGTGCCCAGGATATGGGATTATGCGTTAATCCTGAAGGTGCAATAATTCAGATAGAAGGATGTCTGACCATGGGCCTTGGATATACTTTCTCCGAAGAGATATTTTTTGAAGGAGGTAATATAAAGGACCGTGGATTTGATTCATATGAGATACCTAAGTTCTCGTGGCTTCCTAAAATAGACACTGTTATACTTGACAGGATGAACCAGCCACCTCAGGGTGGCGGAGAACCTGCTATTATAGCTGTGGGTGCTGTGATTGCCAATGCTATTTTTGATGCAACAGGGGCAAGGCTGTACACTATGCCATTTACACCGGCAAGAGTCCTTGAAGCACTGAAAAAGGTGTAAAAAAGGCATCAGGCATCAGGCATCAGGCATCAGG
>CAYUQR010000051.1:0-18894 GCA_964446825.1 uncultured Rikenellaceae bacterium | reverse complement strand
GAAGCACTGAAAAAGGTGTAAAAAAGGCATCAGGCATCAGGCATCAGGCATCAGGCATCAGGCATCAGGCATCAGGCATCAGGTAAAAGAGTATAGTATAATCCTGTCGCCAGTAGCCTGACACCTGTAGCCTTTACTAATATATTATCAGAAATAACAGGGGGAGAATGATTCCGATAACAGTCAGAATTGCTCCCCTTTTTGTTATCCCGTTTCTTCCTTTAACCAGGAACAAACCTGTAAATGTAACCAGTATCAGGGCCAGACAGAATAAATCGCTAAAGTATTTCCACCATCTTCCGGGATTGTAGTGCAGAAAGTTAAGCTGGTAAAAAACAGGCCTTTTGCTAATCCTTTCAATGACTCCTTTCCCTGTTTCTGTATTGAGTTGTGCAAATCCTCCGTTAATGAAGATAGTTACCCTGTTCCCGGCAGGGAAATGGTATGCTTTGTACTCATCTTCAATCCCCAGGCTCTTAAGGATATTTTTTGCGTCATCGCTGTTAAAAGATTCCCTGTCTTTTGTTATTGGAGCCGTAAAATCGTGGCTGTCAATAATATAATTTGGATTCCAGTCATTCTTATGATTAAGGGCGATGCCGGAAATAGCATAAATAATTGTCAAGCCGGCAATCAGGTAACCTATATCGCGATGAGTGACTCTGTTGAGTTTTGACAGATTCATTCTGATATAATTCTGAAATCATTTAACAGTATGGCTCCTGTATTCCATGATAATATTTGCAAGAGATGACTGACCTGCCAGAGCTGTTTCTGTTTCACAACTGTCTGCTGACATTTTATTTCCACCTGCTTCCGGGATTTTTTGTGCGTCCATTCCTTCAGAATGAGATTCGCCCTCAACCATGGCCACGGCTGGTCCGCCAACCCTGGTTATTACTCCCTCAACAGAAACTTCACTTCCGAGAAGATCCATAGGAAATTTAGGCATATTCTCACCCGCTGCAACATATAACCTGATATCAGGATTTTCACCAACAATAAATAACTTTTTGCCACTCTCGGTACACACATGAACAACCTTGCCTTCAACGATTATGTTCTTGCCAATATAATTATCCGGATTTGCAACAAGTGAAGCAAATTCAACTTTCTCGGCTTTACCTGACTGGTCAGATTGTGAAGCAGCCACTTTCTTGCCTGAATTATTGCATGATGAAATGACAGCTGCAATAGATATTAAGGAAATAATACGTTTGATCATAATTGAATAGGTTTAATAGCAGGATTGCTGGTTTATACTACATTTTTTTATTTTGGTACGCAATATCAGAAAAAAAAATTAAAATTCAATATTTTGCAGGTATCCGGTTAAGCTGGCAGAAAGGCTTGTAATATCGGCTGTCACCCATTAAAACAATCAATCCCGGTAAACATGTTATCGGGATTGAGTGGAAATATTGAATATATTTTTTCTTACATCTGTTCCGGATCATCTTTTCAATATAGGGTCAGTACTGCCTCTAAAGAAGATACTCCGGATCAATGAGCAGGTTTCTAAAGCTCCCATCCTTTTCTGTATTCCCTGATAAGGTACTTATTAGCTTCAGGTATGTTGGTTATCTTCATATTTGCGCTGTCATAATCCACTTTCTTTCCTGCTCTCAGAGCCACTGCTCCGAGAAGTATTGTTTCTGTGACAGGACCTGTGTAAAGAAAACTGCCAGGTGACTGCGTATTATTCTTGAAAGCGTTGATCCACACATCGTTGGGATCCTCCCTGGAACGTTCAGATGTCCTGTCAGATGGTGTGAGCTTCCCGTCTTCTGCTATAACTACCGGTTGTTCACCTCTGAAACCAGCGATAATTTTTCCTTTATCACCAATGAACATCATACCTTCTCTTCCCAATGCTTTCCCTGTTGCACTGTACTCGTCGGGGTTAGGAGGTCTCATACCGCCATCATACCAGAATAGTTCAAAAGGAGGAAGCTCAGGCTGGGCATCGAATTTAAACCTGATGATGCATGAGAGAGGGAAGGCAACATTATTTTTAACACCAACAGCGACATTCCCATTGAGTGCACAGGTCGTTGTACCGTATGCTTCAGCACTTTTAGCAGGTGTATTCACACCGATAGCCCTGAAAAGAGGGAATAGGCTGTAATGACCCATATCAGCAATACTGCCTGCTCCAAAGTCGTACCAGCCTCTGAAAACAGCATTTGTATAATTTGGACTATAGGGTCTGTCAGGTACCGGACCCAGCCAGAGCGGCCAGTTAAGACCATCTGGAACCGGAGGATTATCTGTGGGATTTGTTTGCCACTGAGGCCACATTGGCCTGTTCGACCAGTTATGTATCTCCTTCAGTTTCCCTATTCTCCCTTCATTAATCCAGCCCTTTATTGTATCATAATCAGGCCTTCTGCTCCATGCCAGCAGGTGAGTGCTAAGGCCGGTCTTTTTTGCAGTATCGATGGTAAGTTTTGCCTCGTATATCCTGTTGGCGATTGGTTTATGAGTAACAACATGCTTCCCCTTTTTCATGGATGCTATTGCCACCGTTGCATGCAAATGATCAGGTGTCATAATCTTTATGGCATCAATATCTTTCTCTTTTTCCAGGAGCTCCCTGAAATCCTCATATGATGCACAACCTTTATAAGTTCCTGAGTCCTTTTGTTGTCCATAATATTTCTGCACAAGTTCCTGCCCGAGGTCTCTGCCTCCGGGTATACCGGTGATACCTTCTCCCCAATTACTGTCACCCAGAGTAGAACGCATGGTGTTGCGAATATCGTAAGGCGACCAGTCGACATAGTTAGTGCTGTATTTATTCGGATCACAAACAGCAACAATCTGCACCGCAGGGTTTTTTACAAGAATGGCCATTTCCCTTATACCCTGGGTACCGCAACCGATATATCCAAGAGTCATTTTATCACTTGGAGCTGTATATCCCGGACCTCCGAGAACTTGTCGGGGCACAATTGTAATTGCAAGGGATGCAGCAGCAGCTGATCCCAGAAATTCGCGACGGTTAATTTTTCTTGAATTTGCCATTTTATAGTATTTGATTGATTATTTAACGTTAATAATTTTTGAATGTAGTCAGCTTATGTTCCTACGAAACAAAGTTATGAAGATAGATTGCACTCTCCTTAAAGGTAGACGGGTCCATTTCTACAAAGAAATCTTTTATACCGGCTGTTTTAATTGTTGCGAAGAATTCTTTCCAGTCAACAATGCCTTTTCCCAATGGCACAGTTTTGCCATCGGGTGACATATCTGCCAGATGTGCAGAAATAAATCTGCCAGGGTATTTATTAAAATAGGTAGAAGCTTTATATCCCAGCCTGATGACTGCAACCTGGAATTGCATCTTAACATAATCGGAGTCAAACTGTTTCATTAAAGCATCATAGACCAGTGTATCGTCAATTTTCTCAAATTCCATATCATGATTGTGATAACCCATCTGAATGCCCGATTCTTTCGATTTTAACCCCATTTTGTTCAGTTCATCGGCAGCTTTTTTCCAATCATCAAGCATAGCTTTCCCGGGCAGGCCAAAACTTGAAAGGATCATCTGTTTCTGACCTGATTCCAGCGCAAACTGAATTCTTTCATCAAGATGATTTCTTAATTCATCCATCCCATAGTGGGTGCTCATGAATATAAGACCAGCATCGTTAATAATTTGCTTCATCTCCTTTGCTGTCAGTTTCATAAGGGGTCCAAAACCTGAATCTTCATATCCCGGAGGAGAACACATCTCAACACTCTGATAACCAAGGCCGGCAACTTTTTTTAGAGTACCGGGAAAATCCTTTACGAGTTCCTCCCTTACTGTCCATACCTGAAACCCAATAGGCATTTTAATGAGTTCGGAAGTACTTTCACTGATCATATCAAAGGGAATCTTCGATGCAATTACTGCGGAACCTATTCCCATCGCACTTTTACCCAGGAATTGTCTTCTTGATAGTTTATTCATAATGAGTATGTATTAAAGAAAATTTAATGAAATTATTTCGCCCAAAGTCTGTATATATCCAAATTTACTAAAATGTTATGATAAATATCTTCGATCATTCTGATTTTAACAGATATTAACTTTGGAAGCTGATTATATCTTTCAGGATTTATTGTAAATTTATATACAAATCTAAAAACGCAGTCTCATGAAATTCCCGGAAGCAGAAATTACCAATGGATTAATTAAAGCAAAACTATACCTTCCTGATCCCCAAAAAGGGTATTATCAGGGAACCAGGTTTGACTGGTCGGGGAATATGCCCACTCTCGAGTACAAAGGACATACTTACTTTGGACAATGGTTCACGAAATATAGTCCGGAAATACATGACGTTATAATGGGTCCGGTAGAGGATTTCACTCCAATTGATTACTCTGGGTCAATGCCCGGAGAAAACTTTCTTAAAATTGGGGTGGGCATCCTGTCAAAACCTGATATGGAACTGTACGATTTCAGCAGGCTTTATCCTGTTATTAATCCCGGAAAATGGAAAGTGAAAGCGGGATACGACCAGGTTACTTTTAATCATGAACTTAAGGATAAGAAATATTCATATCGATATGAGAAGAATGTAAAGCTTTCCAAAGGGAAACCGGAACTAATGCTTAGCCACATTCTTAAAAATACAGGGAAGGAAGTTATTGATACAAGTGTATACGATCATAATTTCTTTATGATTGACCAACAACCAATTGGTCCCGGGTATGTTGTCAGGTTACCTTACACGATAGAAAGTGAAGGAGTTGATAATTCAAGTGATTTCTCAGCGGTAAGGGGAAATGAGCTCGTATACCTGCGACTAGTCGGACCCGGTGAGGATATAAATTATTTTAACCTGGCGGGTTATAGTCCTGATGTAAGCGATTATGATATCAGAATTGAAAACCGGATTGCAGATGCGGGTGTACGAATTACCTGCGACCAGCCAATTTTGAAGCTGGCATTCTGGTGTTGTGCAACAACTTTATGTCCTGAACCCTATATCACGATAAAAGTATATCCGGGAGAAGAGATGACCTGGAAGATCCGATACGAGTTTTATATTATAACTGAATAAAAACTATCAGAATATTTATTTAACATTTGTTCTTGCCCCGGTATTTACAATAATATTTTTTCTCCATTCGTATTTGGATCCGTTTTTAATATTGAGAAGAACATCATAAACACCAGGAGCACATGCATTTGGGTTTAATATATTATCGTAACTTATTATTTCCAGGTTCTTAAGAGGTGCCGGAGTGCCTGTTTGCCTGGCAGCTGTGCCTGCAGGATAGAGATGCATCTGTTTAACATCCCTGTTACCACCACCATAGATTACCTCTCCGGCATTGAGATTTATATTAACGGCATAACTCTTATTAGCCTTCATTTCAAAATTCTCAAGCCAGATTTTTTGTAATTGTCCTGATATAATAACAGATATGAGAACATCGTATTTTCCGGGTTTGATTTTGCCGGAACTGGCATCTGTTGATTCATCAGGAGAAATAGCTTTTTCATGATTACCTTTTGCATAAAAGGTAAATGCTCCCTTATACATGTCCTGTTCAGAAGTGGCTTTGTAAATGTTCACCTGCGATTTATAGGAGCAAAGAGCGCTATTGCCGGGCGATTCAACCAGAAAGAACTGATAATCATATAGAGTTATTGAAACTGAAGTCTTGGTTTTAGGTTTTATAACTATGTTCCCTGCTACAAAGCTAAGAGTACCAGGACTTCCTGAAAGTTTGAAAGTCATCTTCAGGTCATAGGTTCCGGGTGCCGCACTCTGCAATTTCACCTCTTTTCCGGCACTTTCCAGACCGAAAGCTGAACCGGAAATCAGATACCCCATAGATCTGACATCAACTGACAGAGCGGATTTGTCACTTGCAGTCATGGGTGCATAGCTTTGCTGCACCCATACATGGTTCCAGCATCGGTCCATTTTTATTTCAATTCCATTATTTAACTTGTAAGCATAGGCAGAAACTGACTGAGCCTGTAAAGAAAAAATGGTAACCATTAAAAGAGTTAGTATAAACAATAATTTTTTCATGACTGGTAGGATTATGTTGTTATTTTTGAGTAAATCAAATTTACATCATTTAAATAACAGATAAAAAAAAATATTTGTATTCTTTTCAGTATTAGACCCGGTACCCGGTACCCGTTACCCAGTATCCGGTACCCAGCAATATAAAAGCTGTCAACCCTGTAACATTTCCATCTTTCTGCCGTCTTTAGAATATGATTAACCTAAAACTATTATGCCATGGATCATATTGTATGGCTCGATGCCGAATCAAATGAACTGGAGAATCTGGTTAAGGGTAATAAGTCAATGATTATACGGGGAGCTGAAGAGAGAGAATATCTCCACGAAAATATCAAGGAAGGAGATGAGCTTTACTTTATTAATAAGATAGGAGAGACATATGTTAAAGCCCGTGGTTTAATAGCTTCCGTATTTTATTCTGAAGAATTATCGGTTGAGGAATCATTTGAGACAATAATAAGACATCAGGATAAACTTCAGTTACCAGATCTTCAGTTCGAAAAACATGCAGGTAAAAGATTTCTGCTACTTATAGAACTTGATGATATTGAAGATATTAGGCCATTCAGGATAGAAATTCCTAACAACCATTTGAATTATGACTGGCTTACTGTCGGCAAAATACCGGAGTACAGGAGGGAAGACGTATTATAGAAGATGCATTGTAGATGAAGAGCCAAACAGGCTGAATATCTCTGCCTGGTTCGAGGCAATAAAAATATAATTGTTTTTACATTTCAGGGAATATTACTGACGCTTTTGTTGTCTAATAAAAAATCACTTTATTAAAATTGAGAATTATGAAAAACAAAAAAGGAAAAAGCTCATGGCTGGTGAAGGTTTTATCATTGACCATGATGATGGCTTTTATTATGCCTGTAATGGTTAATGCACAGGCCGGCAAAACTAATTTTTCAGGAAGCTGGACAATGAATGCAGATAAAAGTACCATGCCAGGCGGTGGACAGGGTGGTGGACCGAGAATGGGGGGAGGTAATCTGGTTGTCACTCAGGCAGCTAATGCTCTTACTGTTGAAAGGACCAGAACAGGTCGTGACGGACAACCCATGACCACTACCATGAAATATACTCTGGACGGTAAAGAGTGCGTGAATTCTTCTCCCAGGGGAGAGAGTAAATCCATTGCCAAATGGTCAGCTGACGGTAAATCTCTTACAATTGCAACTACCACGAACATGAACTTCAATGGGGAAGCAAGAGAAATCAAATCATCTGAGGTATGGACACTTACTGATCCAAAAACACTTTCAATGGCCACAACACGAAATGGTCAGAATGGCGATGTAAAGATGACAATAGTCTATGATAAAAAGTAGTTATTGAAATTTTATTATGAACCAGTAAAAGGCTCCCGCGGGAGCCTTTTTTTGTGGTTTAGCTAAACACCCTTCCTGGTAACTTCATTTTCTGCCCGTCTGGTTTTCATTCGCTCTTTCTCTTTGATTACAGCAATAAGATTCTCTCCGGCTAACCTGAAATCTTCTGCGTTCTGGGGTGTAAAAAGATAAACTGAGGTGCCGGGTGTAAGTCCCTGCTCGACTATAATATTTTTATCGTTAGCCTCGCCTAGCACTACTATCTGCCTTGTCCTGTTTTTTGTATATACAAATGGAATACTGTCAGCCCCGGTATGTACACATTCTGTCGGTACATAAACAACATCATTAAAGTTTCTTATAAGTATTTTATTACCGGTTGTCATTGACGGTCTCAGGGAAGGATCACTGTCATTAATCTTAATTTGCACTTCAAACATTTTTGAGTCTGAATTAGGCAACTGCTCACCTACATTAGCAATACTAATCACCTTTCCCTTATAACTTTTATCAGGGAAAGCATCAACATTGACCGTTACCTGTTGACCGGCCTTAACCTTGCTAATATCGATCTCATTAATATAAATTTCGGAAAGCATTGAAGACAGATCAGGAAGTGTGGCTATAACAAGGTCCCAGGGATTAACTGATGACCCGGCTTTTCTCTTGGTTCCATTTCTGTCTTTTTTATAGATAACCATACCGGACGAAGGTGCCTTGATAGTGAATTTTACAAGGAAATCCTGAAGATCGCTAACAAGTGCAGTCTGATTTTCTAACTGAGATTTCAGGCGCTTGATATCAGCATGTGTTTGTGCTGCCTGCAGCTTATAGGCCTTTTTCTTCTGCTCAAGAGCCCGCTGTTCCCTGTTAAGGTCCATTTCAGCCCTGCGTATTGTGGCTGGAGGTTCATACTTTGACTGATCAAGAAGAAGATTCGCTTCTTCAACAACAAATATCTGGTTCTTAATATCGTCTCTTAGATCGGTAAGTGCTACTGCTGTGTCAAGAACTTTCATTTCCACATCATTCTGAGCGGTTGTGAGATTCTGAATCTCATCCTTCATTGTATTGGAATATGAGGATCGGTCAAGCTGTGCAATATAATCACCTTCCTTGACCAGTGTACCTTCCGGAACAATATCCTGTATTTTGAGATCCATGGCATGCATACCATGTCCATGTCCGTCTCCGCCACCACTGCCGGGAGCTATCTCGGGTCCTTTAATATCCAGCGATTGTTCGGCAATTAGTTCTCCTGATGCTGTAACCGTAATCTCAAAAGAACCTTTTTTTGCTTCCGTAAACGTGTTTACAACATTATTTTTTGATGATAATTTATTGAATACTATCAATGCAACGACTGCAATTATAACACCTGCAAAAATAAGTATCCTCTTCATCTTATTCAGCCCCTCTTTTCTCATCATTTAATCCTTATAATTTCCGCCATGAAAGTATTAAAAAAACAGCTTGTTATATATTCTTTAATAAATATTTAACAACTATTAACATCATTTTGTTACTTTTGCTTCTACCACAGATCAAATTTACTTAAACAGACATTCGAATAAACTTATGAAAGAACTTGTACGCTGCCGCCCCTGCGGATTTGTAATGGAAGCAGATAAACTGGGAGACGTATGTCCTGCATGCGGACTTCCAAGAAAGGTTTTTGAACCCTACAGAGAAAGAGTTTCACGCAACAGGTTAATGTTGCTGAATTTTGATCTGCATCCGATAGTCATACACCTTTCACAAGCTCTGGTAATTGCCATCCCTGTCATCTCGTTAATAATAAATATATTTCCCGATTTTCAATCCGAGGTATTGAAAAATGTTCTGATTTTTGCAGTGTTTGTTTTTCCATTTACACTGGTTCTTGCTATAATAACTGGTGTGATTGACGGCCTGACCCGTTTTAAAACTATTGCCACTCCTCTCTTAAGAGTTAAAATAATTTTCAGTATTATTATATTGTCATTATCGATTGCCTTGTTCTTTGTTGCCAGGGACGAAAACTATAATTTTCTGACAATAATATTAAGTGTGTTGTCCCTGGCTGCCGGTTTTCAGTTAGGTTTATGGGGTAAGAAACTTATTAACGTAATTTTACCCGGCACATATCCTCAAAAGAAAGGTAGCAAGGTTGCCAGACCGGAAACTGGTGCCGGAAAATCCGTTGATGCATAAAAGCATTTGTGAAAGGCTAAATTGATATTGTTGAAGATCATTTCAGATAAACTTTGAAAGAAAGACTATTTGCTATTGGTGACATTCATGGCTGTATTGATCAGTTGCGTGAATTGGTTGAATCTGTTATTGGTATACGGAAACAGGACAGAATCGTATTTCTTGGCGATTACATTGACAGGGGAAATAAAAGCAGGGAGGTTGTTGATTATATTATGAACCTGCAGCATAATGGCTATGCAGTAATACCATTGATCGGCAATCATGAATGGATGTTGCTTGAAGCTTACGAGAAGGATGATCGTTTAATTAACTGGATATTTAACGGAGGCTCTTTTACACTAGAAAGTTTTGGGATCATAGCATTAAAAGAGCTAAGCAGGGAATATGTTGATTTTTTTATTAGCCTGCGATATTATTACGTCTTTGAGAATTACATTTTTGTACATGCCGGTTTTAATGATAATATCTCTGATCCTTTTAATGACTATTATGATATGATCTGGACCAGGAGAGAAAGCTATTCAAACCCTGTTTTCAAAGATAAAATTATTATTCACGGTCATACTCCTGTAACCTTAGAGATTTGCAGGAAGAGGATCGATAAAAAAAACAGGGTTATTAACATCGATACCGGCTGTGTCTATTCTGATATTACCGGATACGGACATTTAACTGCCGTTGAGGTATTTTCAATGCGACTTTTTTCAGTTTAGATTAACTATTAAAGCTTAATTTTATTATCTTTCAGTTCACCAATGATTTTAGTAGAATTTTAATTTAGATAATCATGAAACATATTACATTTTTCTTAATTCTCGTATTGTTTATTTCATGCAAACCTGGTAATCTGAAGATTGAATCAACCGTTGATACATTATCTGTGGGTTGGAAAATGCAGCCGGAGGATAAACTGGCTGGTATGGATGAAAAATCAATTTCAGAAAACGGTTTTGATGTAACATCCTGGTATAAAGCCGTTGTTCCCGGGACAGTGCTGGGAAGCCTTGTAACGGGCGGAGTAATAAAGGATCCATATTTCGGAATTAACATGCAACAGGTAGATCCTGAACAGTTTAAACAACCGTGGTGGTTCAGATCGACCTTTACTCTGACTCAGGCAGATATGAAGAAGATCATATCTCTCCGGTTTGACGGGATCAATTATCGGGCCGATTTATGGGTTAATGGAAAGAAGGTTGTTGGCAAGGATCTGTTTGCCGGAGCTTACAGGATGTTCACATTCAATATAAATGATTACGTTACCGAGGGTCAGAATTCAGTTGCACTTAAATTGTGGCAGCATGCCGATGGTGAATATTCTATCGGCTTCGTTGACTGGAATCCTCTTCCGCGCGACAGGAACATGGGCATTTTCAGGGATGTCCTCCTGGAGATTAATGATGGTCTCAAAATAAGAAGCCCGTTTGTATATTCAAAGGTTAATACTGAAGGCGGTAACGATGCTGATCTGTTCATACAGGCTGAGTTGATCAACAGTACAAAAAAACAAATGGAAGGTATTCTTCAGGTTGATTATGAACTTGGAGTTGTGAAGAAAGAAGTCAAAATTAAACCTGGCGATACTCTGTCGTGTAGTTTTTCACCCAAAGAATTCCCGCAACTATCTGTTAAAAATGTGAATCTCTGGTGGCCCAATGGAATGGGTAAGCCCGATATGTATAATCTTAAAGTTGAATTTATTGCCGGTAATAAAATCCTCGACAGGGTGGATAGAAAATATGGAATAAGGGAAATTACAAGTTACCTCGATGAACGAAAGAATCGTGCTTTTAAGATCAATGGCAAGTTCGTGCTTTTAAAAGGAGGAGGGTGGACTGATGATTTATTGCTTCAGGATACCAGGGAATCTGTTGAAGCGCAGCTTAGATATGTTCGTCACATGAATCTGAACAGTATAAGATGTGAGGGTTTCTGGGGTAAAGACGAAACACTCTATGACCTATGCGATGAATATGGCATACTGGTCATGGTTGGCTGGAACTGTCATTGGGAATGGGAGGAATATCTTCTGAAGCCGGTTGACGAAAAATATGGAGGTCCTGTCTCAAAAGAAGACATAGACCTTATTTCTGCTTACTGGTTCGATCAGATGATGTGGTTACGCAATCACCCTTCTATATATATCTGGATGCTTGGAAGTGATAAGCTGCCGGCTCCTGATCTTGAAAAAAGATACCTGGCGATGTTTAAGAAATATGATCCTTCCCGTCCGTATGCAACCTCAGCCGGTGGTGTTGGCACAGAAACTGAAAATGTTGTGGCAAATGTACCTATTGTAAGCGATATGACAGGGACCACAGGAATGAAAATGCTTGGGCCATATGCTTATACTCCACCTGTTTACTGGTTCACTGATACAAAAAAGGGTGGGGCTTACGGATTCAACACTGAGACTTGCCCTGGCGAAGAGATCCCTCCGCTGGCATCACTCAGGAAAATGTTGCCTGAAGAGAGTCTCTGGCCAATTGATAAAAAATACTGGGAATATCATACGGGCAGAAACGAGTTTACTACTCTCGACAGGTTTATTAAAGGGCAGTCGGCCCGTTATGGAAAATCTTCAGGAATTGAGGAATTTGCATTCAAATCACAGGTAAGCAACTACGAGCTTATGCGCCCTATGTTCGAGGCTTTTATCGCAAACAAACCTGTAAGCACAGGTCTTGTCCAGTGGAAACTGAATTCAGCATGGCCTGAACTTATCTGGCAGCTGTATGATACTTATTTGCAACCAAATGGTGCATTTTATGGGGTCAGGGAAGCATGCACGCCGCTGCATGCTATATACAGGTACGGTTTTGATGATATTTACCTTGCAAACGAAGACCTTATGGATGCAAAAGACCTGACTGTAAAAATCAGGGTCTTTGATATTAATTCAAAGGAAATATTTAATGATCAGTGGAAAGGCGACATAAAAGGTAATACATCCAAATTCATTTACAAGATCCCCGAAATTAAAAACCTTACTCCTGTGTGGTTCCTCGATTTAAGGATACTTAAAAATGATGGCAAAGAGATTGATAATAATGTTTACTGGCTATCACTTAAAAAGGATATTATGGATTATGCGGCTGGAAGGAAGCTTCCATGGGAGTATTATACACCAACAAAACAGTATGCTGACTTCACAGCACTGAACAGATTGCCGAAGGTCACTCTTTCATATGATTATTCTTTTGAAAAAGATGAAGAAGAGGGATCAGTTACATTAAAGGTCAGGAACCCGTCAGATGCAATCGCTTTCTTCATATTTTTTGATTTGCTTGATCCGGTTACTGAAAAACCCATCCTTCCCATTTATTGGAGCGATAACTATGTAACGCTTTTTCCGGGCGAGGAACGCACTTATACTGCAAAATATTTTCTGAGGGATTCCGGAGAAGGCAAACCCGTTGTTAAAGTAAAAGCATGGAATGTTGATATGGCTACTTTAAAGTAATCATATCTTGCAATAGAAATGGTCTGGCATATTCTGGATATATTTTTTGTCCTTTTCCATACCACCCTGGTGCTTTTTAACCTTTTTGGCTGGATATGGAAAAGAACCAGGTTATTGAACCTTTTTCTGCTGGTCCTGACAGGTGCATCATGGCTGTTTCTGGGTCTGATAGTAGGAACTCTGGGTTATTGCCCTCTGACTGACTGGCATTTCAGGGTTCTGTCAAGATTGGGCGAAACAAATATCCCCGATTCTTATATAAAATACCTGGCCGACCGCCTTACAGGTATGGATTTTAACAGCATCCTGGTTGATAAGGTTACCCTTTATTCTTATCTTGCGGCTCTGGTATTTTCAATTTATTTCAATATACATGATTTTCTTGTTAAGAAACGACTAAGAAATAACACTGTCTGATTCCGAAAATTACTTAGCCGTTAGTTTAATTTTGTTAACAGGCAAATTAGGATTAAAAGTAATATCTTTGAGATATGATTAACAGCAAAGAAAATATTAATGGCATAAACTTCATCTCACTGATCATGCTATTGATCCTGGCTTTAGGGCTGTTAATTTTCCATGAAGGCAGTGATAAATCTACAGAGAACCATAGAATTCCGGCTTCAACCTATATACAATTGGACCAGTGTAGTGCAGTACCGGGTCCTGGTATACGTCTGGAAGTATTTCAGAAGATATGGATCATAAATAAAGATCATTTTGACCTTTTGGCATTTAACAGGAATCCTTTGTCTGACAGCAAAAAAACAAATCTGAGAATTATTTTCCTTCGTAATATCCGAAAAGAAACCAACAGAATTCCTGTTTATATTTTTCATCATAATCCCTTCTCTGCGGATAAAGATGAGCCCCCACTTTTAAGTTAATATTTGGAACATCTTCCAACAACTTTCTTCCTTAAATTCTATTAACTTAAAATCAATAATATGAGAACAATAATTCTTTCTATCATAACTGTTATTATTTGTATAACATTGACTTCTGCTGACCAGAAAAGTAAGGACGGGTTAAAAGTCTATCATCTTCAATCTGCTGTTATTAATGCGCCCCGTGAGTCACTGACAAAATCGGCTGATATAATTTCAACCAGGCTTAAACTTTTTGGCCTGACTTCGTATGAAGTTCACGTATTACCTGCTAAAAAACAAATTGAAGTTCAGATTAATGATAATACTGAATTTCGCGAAATAGACGGACTTCTTTGCAATAAAGGTGAAATGGGATTCTATGCGACATTTAGCAGAGAAGAAATTTCTGATATTCTACAAAACTCAAATCATCTATATGATCTGATGAACAGTGATCAGATAAAGAATCAGGGAGATCCCAGAATAGGATGTGTAGCCTCAGACAAAACAGGTCCTGTAAATGATTGGCTTCGGTCAGCTATAATACCTGATAGCTGCAAACTATGCTGGGGTGAGGAAACAGGTAATTCCATGAAATGTTTATTTGCACTCAGACTCGGCAGACATGGAAATCCTTTACTGGTAAAATCAGATATAGAAAGCATAAAAGCATCCGCTGATAATGATGAAGGCAATTATAAGACTCAGATTAAACTCAGGCCTGAAGGAGCTATTGTTTTTGCCCGGGCGACAAAAGCAAACATGCATAAATCAATTGCTGTTGTTATTGACGATGAGGTCTATTACTGGCCGCGGGTGCAAAATGTAATTGAGGGGGGAGAAGTTGAAATCACCGGTAAGTTGAGCAAGAACCAGGTGAATTATTTTATTGCTCTTGGAAGCACAGATGATTTGCCGATAACGCTTAATCTGGTTAAGTAGTCAGCAATATAAGAGGTTGCATTTAAATGCAGCCTCTTTTTTATCATGACTTCAGAAAAATGACAGATCTTATTATTTTTTGAGAAGCTCTATTCTTTTTCTTATTGTTTCCATCTCATTAATTCTCTCCAGCGAGTAGGTCTTTTGTTCCGAGTCGATGAATTCGAATAATATCAGTGACTTTCTTGAATATTCAATGCTTCCTGACTTGTTGTCCATGGCGAGACAAAGTTCAGCTTCGGCATTAAAGAGTTCTGCAAGTATTTCGAGATGGCCGTTTGTGTAGTTATGATCCTGTAATAGTTTATTTGTAAGGTCAGATTCGGGTATTGTTCTGAAAAAGGATGCATCTTCCCTGAGAACATTATAATAAATATCTGACAACCGATCAGATGCCTGTTTATATTCTCCTTTTTTTATCATACCCCTGATTGCAGCTATCAGATCACCTATCATCTCGATCATCCTTAGTACATAATCTTTCTGATACATATTGTTCAGTAGTTATAGAATATTTACAAAATTGCTTTGTTATGTTCTTGTTATTCAGGCATCAGGAAGCAGCTGTCTTATGGAGTTCAATGTTATATGCATTTATTATGCCTTTCCTGGTTACTATACCAACAAGATGAGTAGGGTCATTCCTTTCTACAACAGGTATGCGCCCGATATTTCTTTCTCCCATTTTTTCCAGGGCTGTTTTAAGAGTCTCATCAGGGTAGCAGACTATTATGTCGCGGGTCATTATCTCAGAAACCGGTTCATCGCCTTTCCCGGTGTTCAGGGCCTTATTTATATCCTGCTGTGTCACCACACCTGCAAGGCGCCCCTCACCATTCAAAACCGGGAAACCCTTGTGAGAGGTACTTTTTATCATAAGTCCGGCATTTCTTACTGTCATTGTGTCAACAGCAGTAATTACATGAACAAACATTGCTTCTGATACTATGATATATTCCATCAGATCCTGTTGATTTATTTTCAGTATATCAATGCCCCTTCGATGGAGTTTTAGCGTATAGATTGAATCCCTTGAAATTTTCTTTATTATCACTGTGGCTATAACACATGAGATCATCAGGGGCAGGATGATCTTATAATCTCCGGTCATTTCAAACAGGATCATAATTGCCGAGATAGGCGCCTGGGCAGCGCCGGCAAAAACTGCGGCCATACCTACAAGCCCGTAGGCACCGGGAGATATCTCCATAGCCGGGAATATCAGATGAATTAAAGAGCCGAATGAGCTTCCCAGCATTACTCCAATAAAAAGTGATGGCGCAAATACACCACCTGATCCTCCAGATCCGAGAGTGAGCGAAGTGGCGATAAGCTTTAACCCGACAAGTGTCAGTATCATCAGAGGAGCCATATTCCCGATAAGTGTTTTCTCTATGGCAGGATAACCTACTCCGAATATCTGCGGATAATAGAACCCTATTATTCCTAAAAGCAATCCTCCAATAGCCGGCTTTAAATATGATGGCACCTTCATTCTGTCGAAGATATCCTCTGTTTTATAAAGAAATTTTATAAAAATCCATCCGGTAAATGCAGCAAGAAGGCCAAGTGCCATATAAAAAAATAACTCCCAGCTGCTTACAAGTTCATAAGGTGCTACTGCAAAGGCTGGTTGAGAACCCAGAAAGTTTCTCGAAATTACAGTTGCAGTAACTGCTGAGAGGACCACAGAGGAAAAATATCGGGTTCCATATTCCCTCAGAATTATTTCAAGTCCAAAGAAAATCCCTGCAATTGGTGCATTAAAAGTCGCAGCAATACCTCCGGCTGCGCCGCAGGCTATGAGTATTTTTTTCTTTTCTTCCGGGAAACGGAATAATTGCCCCAGTGCCGATCCAAGCGCGGAACTGATCTGTACTATCGGACCCTCCCTGCCGACTGAACCACCTGAACCGATACATATCGAGGATATCACAGCTTTCATAGCAGCAACCCTTGGTCTTATTTTGCTGCCTTCAGTTGCCACTGCAAGCATAACTTCCGGTACACCATGACCTTTTGATTCGGGCGAAAAGAAATATATAAGCAATCCAACGACTAATCCTCCAATAACGGGAACGATAATCACATAATATGATCCCATAAATGAAAGAACATGCTGTCCCTCATCGAAGAAAAGATGCTGGAAGGATGCAATGAGCCAGCGGAAAAGTATTGCTCCGAAACCTGCCCCAATTCCTATAATGTTAGCGAAAATAAGCAGGAAAATTGTCTCGGAAGACCTGAAATACTCCAATAACAGCTTTAGATATTTTTTGGAACCTGAAATCAAAGTATGCTTAAATTTCCTGAGCATCAATGGAATATTTCTTAATTCGGAAAAAAGGTTCCTTAATTTCATCAGATTCTGACTTGGATTAACAAATATATATATTTTGACAGATAGTTGCCAGTCCTAATTCATCAGGATATTTTGCAGATAAAGTTCTTATGTTACCTCTTGTTAAGGAGAGATAATAAAAGACTTTATTGAAGCGTAATTAATTGCTGCCGTTTAACAGAGCAGCTGATCTATAAATTAGTAATAACAAAAATAATATGGTATATTTGCTGGAAATTCAGCTTTAAGATATTGCACTTTAGGCTGCCAGCCTAAAAATAGAAAAGTATATATCTCTAAATTTTCAGTCTGAATTGATTTGTTAAAAATATTATGACCGTCAAAATTTAACTAACATATCATTAATCTATGGGAAGATCACAGGAGACATTTAATAAAAAAGAAGTTAAGAACAAAAAAGAAAAAAAGCGTAAAGAAAAAGAGAAAAAGCGATTGCTGAAAAAAGAAACAGGGAAGAGCAGTCTTGATGATATGATCGCATATGTTGATGAATTTGGTATGATTACCGACACACCTCCTGATCCCAGTAAAAAGACTGAAGTTGATGTAGAAAGCATAGAGCTGAGCGCCACTAAAATAGATCCATCAGATAAGCCTGACTTTGTAAGGAAAGGAGTAGTTACTTTCTTTAACGAATCAAAAGGATTCGGTTTTATCAGGGACATGGAAAACAAACAGAGTGTTTTTGTTCATGTCAACAATATGCTGGAACAAATAAAGGAAAATAATATTGTCACATTTGAAATCGGTAAAGGTCCCAAAGGCTCCACTGCACTTAATGTGAAATTATTTAAGGAATAATTTAATCCTCAACTATTTACCAACACCCGGGATTTCTGTAATTAGCAGATTTACAGTATAGTAGATAATTATGTTTATTATCTGTGTGTTTGTTAATGTTAATAACTGTTAAACAATTTATTAATACAGTTGTTAACAGAGAATGAATGGATTAAAGCTAAATACGAATTGTGGCCCGGTTTTATGGCGAAATGAGTCCTTTTTGCAGCTTGTACATTATTCTCTAATATCTTTTTAGTTATGTCATCTGGTTTAAAAAAGATAATTTCTATTTCACTGATGTTATTATTCACATTCAGGGTTTTTGCTCCAGTCAACAAAGCAGTGGTAATTTACAATACGTCTCCTGTCGACCCTTTCAGAAAACTTATCCACGCAATTGGGATGGTTGAAACAAAACATGATACACTTGCTTATAATCCTGTTGAGAAAGCAGTAGGATATTTTCAGATCCGGCCCATACGACTGGAGGATTATAATACCAGAACAGGTAGTCATTATACGATGAAAGATTTGTATAATTACAAAATCTCCGAGAAGATATTTTTATACTATGCCTCTGAGATCGGTCCCTACAACTTTGAACAGATTGCTAAAAAATGGAATGGTTCCGGTAAAAAGACTCTCGAGTACTGGAAAAATGTAAGTAATAACCTGTAATTCGTTTTTCACTTTCGTTTAAGGGTTATTAAAAAAAGGAAGAACCACGATCATGAGGCAGGAAGTTCTGATTAATCAGTAATCGGTAATCGGTAATCGGTGATCGGTAATCAGTGATCAGTGATCAGTAATCAGTAATCAGTAATCAGTAATCAGTGATCAGTGATCAGTACCCGGAAACTGGTAGCTAAAACAGGATATTGCCAATATCTTGCCATTC
>CAYUQR010000050.1:0-25452 GCA_964446825.1 uncultured Rikenellaceae bacterium | reverse complement strand
TTTATTCCGGCTTCTTCTTCCATTTCTAAGTCAGTTAGTGTTAGGGTTTTGTTTTATATTGTCAAATGTAACAATTATTTTATCAAATCAAAATGGAGATTAATATTTGTCTGAAAGGATAATCAAAATTCCTGATCGGATCAAATCAGCATTATTATGCTGAATATTAGCTATATATAATATTCTTGAGTGTTTTAATAATTAGTTGGAAATCCTAAATTTTGCAAAGTTGTTTTGAGGCTGAGGGAAAAAGATTATTTTTGCTGCGGAAATTTGAGGTTCTTTACAGATGATAAGCAGAAGATTACTACGTATAAAAGCCTTGATGGCTCTTTATGCATATAACCGCAGGGATGATGAAAACCTGGTTCAGGCCGAGTCGGAACTTATGTTCAGCATAGGTAAGACTTATGATCTTTATCATTATCTGCTGCTGCTTATTCTTGAAATAGCTGACATTGCCATGGAAAAAATCGATCAGGCACTTCAGAAAAGGATTCCATCGCCTGTTGATCTGAATCCCAAACGAAGGTTTGTTGATAATCAGGTCATATCTCAGCTGAGAAAAAATACAGCTTTCAATAAATATATTACATCCAATAAGTTATCCTGGGTAAATAACTCGCACATACCTCGCATTCTGTACAATAAGATGGTTGTCTGGGATGCTTATAATGAGTATATGTCGTCAGGAAATCAGAATTATCAGGCAGATAAAAAATTTATCATAAAGCTTGTTACTATATTGTTCTCATATTCCGAAGACCTTCAGACTAATCTTGAAGAACAAAGTATTTTCTGGAATGATGACATGGAATATATCTCTGCAATGGTAGAAAAAACCCTGAAAAAGTTCAAGACAGATTCAGGTGAAGATATGGAACTGATGCCACTATTCAAAAATGAAGAGGATAAAGAGTTTGTTAAAATACTATTCAGGAAAGCTATTATCCATTCCAAAAGATGTTCGGAATTAATTGATAAGAATACCACAAACTGGGAAGTAGAACGTATTGCTTTAATGGATATACTGGTTATGCAGCTTGCCATAACTGAAATTCTTGAATTTCCGGAAATACCTGTTAAGGTTACTCTTAATGAGTATATTGAGATTGCCAAATACTATTGTACTTCTAAAAGCAGTACCTTTGTGAATGGAATTCTCGATAATATTGTAAAAGAGATTCGTGACGAGGGACTTTTTAATAAATTCGGAAGGGGATTAGTCGGGGAAGCTTTAACATGAGGGAATTTTAAATTCTCATATTATTGATTAGTATGAAAAAATATATCATAATATGCACTGTGCTGGTTGCTGCCATCGTATCAAATTGTGGGAAAGGATCCGGTAATGCAGCCGGTAAATCCGAGGTAAATCCTAATAAAGAGGGTGCCGGAGAGATAGCTTTCAGAGAGTATGAGCATGATTTTGGAAAAGTTACTGAAGGGGAAAAAGTTGCATATATATTTACGTATGAGAATAAAGGCAATGCCGATCTGGTTGTAAAATCAGCATCAACAAGTTGCGGATGCACTGTTCCGAAATTTGATAAAAAGCCTATACCTCCGGGCGGAAATGGTAATCTTGAAGTTATTTTTGATACTTCAGGTAGAAGCGGGAAACAGACTAAAACCATCACTGTCAGGTCAAATTCCTCCACCCCGGTAGTATTATTAAGGATAACTGCAGAAGTAGAAACACAATTAAATTAATAATAATTAATAATTCAAACGATGACCAATTTTGCTTATTTGTTTTTGATGGGTCAACCTGCCGGTGGTACCGGGCAGTCTAACCCACTTGTTACTTTTCTTCCACTTATTCTTGTATTTGTTGTCTTTTATTTTTTCATGATCAGACCACAGATGAAAAAGCAGAAAGAGATGACCAGCTACAGGAGCTCACTTAAAAAGGGAGATAAGGTTATTACTACAGGAGGAATATATGGGAGGATATACGAAGTAAAAGACAATTATGTAACCATGGATGTTGGGGGAGATGTCAGACTGAAAGTCGATAAAAATGCCCTTCTTAAAGATCCATCTGCCGATTAACGGAATTGTTTTTTTGTGAAGGTAATTAATGAGAAACGGCCGGAGCTTGCAAAAGAGAAAGTAAGTGGATTCAACAGGAATATTGTTGGCTTTTCTTTCTTTCTTTTTATCTCATTTATTTTTTGGTACCTGAATTCTCTGGGAAAAGAGATAGAAGCAGAAATAAGTGTTCCGGTGAAGCTTGTCAATATTCCGAAAGAAAGATCAGTCATTGGTAAACCTTCTCTGAAGCTTAATTTATTTATTAAAGGTCCAGGTTATTCAGTACTGAAGTTAAAAGTGATGGGGGAAAAATCACCGGTTATAATTGATATTTCAAAAGTCAATTGCGTTAAAATAGATGGAAGTGATGATCTTGATTATTTCATTTTAACATCTGGCCTGACAAGGAGCCTTTCAGTTCAGTTGCGGTCGGAATGTGAAATAACATCCATAAAACCCGATACTCTTTTTTTCTCAATGGGAAAGGTTGCATTAAGATCAAATGCCATGGTGCCTGGCAATGCAAACGGAAAGAATGAAAAGAAATTATCTTCCGATTAAAGGCGACGATATGGACATAATCAGAAGATCAGGGATGAAACTTGGCATTACTGGAGGTATCGGAAGCGGCAAAACATCTGTATGCAGGGTGTTTAATGTACTTGGCATACCTGTATTTTCAGCTGATCCCGAGGCAAAGGATATTATGGATAACGACCCTGTTATAATCAGTAAGATCAATACCATTGTTGGCAAGGATATGTATCAAAATGGAGGCCTTGACCGTATGGAGCTGGCAAATATTATTTTTAATAACAGCAAACTCCTCGATAAAGTAAATTCACTTGTGCATCCTGTTGTTTTTGATCATTTCAGATTATGGGAATTAAAACAACATGCCGTATATGTTATAATGGAGGCTGCGATACTCTTTGAAAGCGGCGCATCAAAACTTGTGGATAGAGTCGCGTCGGTGATAGCTCCTGTGGAGGAAAGAGTCGAAAGGGTTATTCACAGAAATAAACTTTCACGGGAACAGGTCCTTGATAGAATGCGGAACCAGATGGATGATGATACGCGTATTAGTATATCTGATTATGTGATTCATAATTCTGAAAATGATATGATTATCCCGGCTATTCTGAAAATTCACGAGGATATCCTGAAACATATTAATACTGTAAACTGATTATGGGAATTTTTGGCAAATGGCTGGGAGGGGGCCTTGGCTTTGTAATGGGAGGGCCGATAGGGGGGCTTTTGGGTTTTCTCGTCGGATCGATGATTGATAGTACAACAGTTCATACTTCGGGTTACACAACACGACCATCACGAACCAGTCAGGGTGATTTTGGAATGAGCCTGCTTGTTCTGGTTGCAGCGGTGATGAAAGCCGATGGGAAAGTGGTAAGGTCGGAACTTGACTATGTTAAGCAGTTCTTTATAAGACAATTTGGGCAGGAATCTGCAAAACAGGCCCTGCTGATGCTCAAAGATATTCTGAAGCAGGATATTCCTGTGAGGGATGTGTGCTTGCAGATAAAGGGTAACATGGATTATTCCTCCCGGCTGCAGCTATTGCACCTCCTGTTTAATATATCTCTTGCGGATACTGCAATACATAAATCCGAAATTGAGATCATCGAAAAAATTTCAAATTACCTTGGTGTAGCTTCAAATGATTTTCTTTCAATAAAGAACATGTTTATTCCTGAAACAGATTCCTCATATAAAATTCTTGAGATCGATCCCTCTTCATCAAATGAAGATATTAAAAAGGCTTACAGGAGAATGGCAATGAAGTATCACCCTGATAAAGTAAGCCAACTTGGCGAAGAGTTCAGAAAAACAGCCGATGAGAAATTCAGGAAGGTAAATGAAGCTTATAACAGGATAAAGAAAGAGAGGAACATTGCCTGAACATTTTTGCAATAAGGAGCTAATACAAAAAAATAATTATTCTGATTCAGTAAAAAGTATCATCATTAAAACAATCGTAACATAACAAAAATTAAATTTGTACGCAAAAGTTAAAAAAAATGATATTAAAAGATATTCTGGCAATTTCAGGTGAACCAGGGCTTTTCAAATTTATTGCCCAGGGGAAAAATGCAATTATTGTTGAACATCTCGAGACTAAGAAAAGGAGCAGCGCTTATGGTTCTGCTAAAGTCAGTTCACTCGAGGATATTGCTATTTTTACAGAAAAGGAAGATTTACCTCTTGGAAAAGTTTTCGACATGATTTACGAAAAAGTAAACGGCGGTCCTGCAATCGATCCAAAAACTGATCCGCTTAAGCTTAAAGCATGGTTTGAAGAGATATTACCCGACTATTCAAGAGACAAAGTTTATTTGAGCGATATTAAGAAAGTAGCTCACTGGTATAACATTCTTCATAATCTTAATATGCTTGTAAAAGAAAAGCCTGAAGTAGATACTGAGGGAGAGGCAGGCGCAGATAAAGGAGATGAGACAGATAAAAAAACAGAAAAAACTCCGGCTGCTGAGAAGAAGAAGAAGAAAACAACCCCTAAAAAAAAGACTGAATAATCAAAGGCTAATACTCCGTGAAATATGAACTTTGGGGGAGATGAGGTAGTATATGATTATGCAGAATCGGGAATAATCATCTTACCTGTTCCATATGATGAGACAAGCACATGGATAAGGGGAGCTGATAAAGGTCCCGATGCTATTCTTGAAGCCTCTGTCAACCTCGAATTTTATGACGTTGAAACTGCTGTTGAGGCTCATCTGACAGGTATACATACTGTTGACCCTGTCACTGAGAAAGAATCCCCTGAGAAACTTGTGAGTGCTGTTTATAAAAGGGTCCTTTCACTTTTAAATGACAAAAAATTTCCCGTAATAATTGGAGGTAATCATACTGTTCCTATAGGAGCTGTAAAGGCATTTGCTGAGTACTTTGATAATCTTACAATCCTTCAGCTTGATGCCCATTCAGATCTGCGACAGGAGTATGAGGGTTCAGTGTTTAACCATGCCTGTGCCATGGCAAGAGTACGCGAATTTGCTCCCATTCTTCAGGTTGGCATCAGGAGCATGTCGAAAGATGAACTTCCGTATGTGGATAATGAAAGGATTTTCTATTCCCATGAACTTTACTATGATAAAAGCTTATACACAAAAGCAATTGAAAAGCTTTCCAAAAATGTTTACATAACAATAGATATTGATGTTTTTGATCCTTCGCTGATACCCTCAACAGGAACTCCTGAACCGGGCGGACCTGATTATTATGAGATTATACATTTTCTTCGTGATGTGATAAAAGAGAGAAATGTTGTGGGTTTTGATGTTGTGGAATTGTGCCCTTCAATTACCAATAAATCACCCGACTTCATTGCTGCAAAAATAATTTATCAGCTGTTGAGTTACAGATTTGCCTTGTAGGCAATGGTCGCAACCATGCCCTGTAGGGCAAATCCCCTAGTCTTCTTTCTTAGCCTTTTCCCAGATTACATTCATCTCATCTAGGCTCATTTTATGAAGCGATAAGCCCTTTTTCAGGGTCTCTTTTTCAAGATAGTTAAATCTTCTGATGAATTTTCTGTTGGTCTTTTCCAATGCTGCTTCAGGATCGATACCATATAATCGCGACGCGTTTATGATAGAAAAAAGCACATCACCCAATTCCGATTCCAGCGATTCAATATCATGGTTATTAATTTCAACTTTTAGCTCAGAGATCTCTTCCAGTACCTTATCCCAAATCTGTTCCCGCTTTTCCCAGTCAAAACCTACTCCCCTGACCTTTTCCTGTATGCGATTGGCTTTTACGATTGCAGGTAATGATGCAGGTACCCCGGAAAGAACAGGTTTATACCCGTTATCCTCTTTGATTTTCAACTGCTCCCAGTTTTCCTCTACTTCCGAGGCTCCTGCAACCTTCACATTTCCAAATACATGCGGGTGCCGGTATACAAGCTTATTGTTGATACCTTCGAGGACATCAGCCATTGTAAATGAACCATTTTCAGAGCCAATCTTTGCATAAAAGACTATATGCAGCATAAGATCGCCAAGTTCATTTTTTATTCCTTCATCACTGCCCGAGAATATTGCCTCTGCTAATTCATATGTTTCTTCAATAGTCAGTTTTCGAAGACTTTCGTTTGTCTGCTTCATATCCCAGGGACATTTTGTCCTGAGTTCATCAATTATGTCAAGAAGCCTGTTGAACTCTTCAAGACTCTTTTTCCTGTCATTCATCAGTAGTATGTGTTAGAATAAGCGGTTTGGGGATGCCGCCTTATCAGCCCGATCGACACGCAGAACCGATCCTATTGAAAGGCTGAGAAGCTCGGATACATCTGCCCCATTAATTGATATCTCCAGGAGTTCCAGCTGGTTAAATCGTGCAAGCAGCTCACCAACAGGTACATCGCTGTATTTATTTGAAATTTTTTCAGTATAATTTTTATTGCTCTGAATTAGTATCCGGTATGATTTATTCTCAAATACCCTGTAAAAAACTTCCCTTGTGATGTTGGATATTGCGTTTCCATAAGAGTCGATAAAAATTATGCTGCCTATTATCACATCTTTATCAATAGTTGCCCTAAGCGGTACTCTCTCGCTCAGGGTTTTCAATGATTTGCCCATTTCGGAAAGTTTTTTCCCTTTCATAATACCCGACGCGGCCTGAGCAAATATCTCCAGTTCATCGGAGTCTTTATCATGATCAATTTTAATAACCTCATCAGGATCGGCATTAAGAATCAGATTGAATATGCCGTTATCTGTTCCTATAAAATAATGCCCCCTGGCTTTTACTAATAGATGGTCCTGATCCTTAATCGCTTCTGAATGTACACATATAATATGAATCGTCCCTTCAGGATAATTTTTGTAGGTATTCCTTATAATAAATGAAGCAAGTGAGATATTAAAAGGAGGTATACTTCCGGCATTATCTATAATGATCGCTTCGGGGCACATAGTGATAAGCTTTCCTTTTATGATTCCATAATAGATATCATCGGGCTTCCACTCAGTTGTTAATGTAATTACCGGCATATGAAAAAACTTATAACAAAGATAATCTTCTAAAGAAAAAATAAGCTTACTTTGTAGTGTACAATGAAAAATTTTATAAACTTTTTGCCCTGTTTCCTGAAATTTCTGACTATCAGTACAGGAGATCATTAATTTTTAAGAAGTTTAATGACAGAGATAATAATTTTTCTTGAGGATATTGACCCTGTAATCTTTTTCGGCACTAATAATTCGTTGCTAGATAAAATCCGTAGTTTTTTCCCTAAAATTAAAATCATGGCCAGAGGCAATGAGATAAAATGTATGGGAGAGGAAAGTGAGATAACGGTTTTTGCCGAGAAGTTCAATGAATTGATCGAATATTATCAGAAGTATCACAGGCTCGATGAGCAGGATATTGAAAAATATTTTTTTGATGCCAGACATATGAAATCTGCATCGAATGGTGAATTTGAAAATGTAATAGTATTTGGCACCAGCGGTAAGCCTGTGAGGGCACGTACGGTAAACCAGGTGCTTCTGGTTAACGATTACAAAACAAATGACCTGGTAATTGCTGAAGGGCCAGCCGGAACAGGAAAGACATATACATCTATTGCCTTAGCTGTAAGAGCATTGAAAGAGAGAGAGGTTAAGAAAATAATCCTTACCCGGCCTGCTGTTGAAGCAGGGGAAAGACTCGGATTCCTCCCGGGTGATATGAAAGAGAAACTCGACCCTTACCTTCAGCCGTTGTATGATGCACTTCATGATATGATCCCATTCAAAAAGCTTGAGACCTGGCTCGAAGATGGTACTGTACAGATAGCGCCATTGGCTTTTATGCGCGGAAGAACCCTTGAAAATGCTTTTGTCATTCTTGATGAGGCTCAGAATGCTACCATAAGTCAGCTTAAAATGTTCCTTACGAGAATGGGAGTGAGTTCAAAGTTCATAATGACCGGAGATACAACTCAGATTGACCTGCCCAGGAAAAGCGAATCAGGACTGATCCAGGCTATCAGGATACTTGCCGATATTGAAGGGATCTCTATCATTAAATTCGATGAAAGGGATATTGTAAGGCATAAGCTTGTTAAAAAAATTGTAAGGGCTTATGAAAATGAAGAAAATGAAGCTGACAAAACTCAAAATTAGTATTTTAAAATGGTCAAGACAATTTTAAGCTCAAACTACAACTTTCCAGGACAAAAGAGTCTCTATAAGGGTAAAGTACGTGATGTTTACAATATTAACGATGATTATCTCCTTATGATAGTATCTGACAGAATTTCTGCATTTGATGTGGTTCTTCCAATGGGTATCCCTTATAAAGGACAGGTACTTAATCAGATAGCCTCAAAATTTCTGGATGCAACAAGCGATATTGTACCAAACTGGAAAATTGCAACTCCTGATCCGACAGTGACCTTTGGTCATAAATGTGAACCATACCCTGTTGAGATGATAGTAAGGGCTTATCTTACAGGAAGTTCGTGGAGAACATATAAAAGTGGGGCCAGGAAGATATGTGGAATAAGAATACCTGATGGAATGAGGGAGCATCAGCGTTTTGAGAAACCAATTATAACCCCCACAACTAAAGCTGAGCAGGGCAGACATGATGAAGATATTTCCCGCGATGAGATAATAAACAGCAGACTGATTCCTGAAGATGAATATAAACTGATTGAGAAATACACAATGGAAGTATTTATGCGCGGTTCTGAAATAGCATCGCAGCACGGGCTCATACTTGTTGATACCAAATATGAATTCGGTAAGAAAGATGGTAAGATCTATCTTATTGATGAGATCAATACTCCCGATTCATCGCGTTATTTTTATCTGGATGAATATCAGAAACGTTTTGATGAGGGGCTGCCTCAGAAGCAACTGTCGAAAGAGTTTGTCAGAGAATGGCTGATGGCTAATGGATTCCAGGGAAAAGAGGGGCAGACAGTGCCGGAAATGACCGATGAGTTCGTAAATGAAGTATCTGAAAGGTATATTGAACTTTATGAGAATATTACAGGCGACAAATTTATAAGGGCAGATATAACCAATGTCCCCGAAAGAATCGAAATTAACTGCAGAAATTTCCTCAAATCTCTTAAATAAATAATTACTCTTTAGAATGAAAATTTTCAGCCCCATCAAGACGCTTTTGATATTTACAATTCTGATAATTGCTGAATCAGGCTATTCGCAGGTTGTTGTTGAGCGATCAAAGGACAAAGTAGTAATCTCCGGAGTTCCGTATTTTATACATCAGGTAAAGAAAGGGGAAACGGCGTATTCAATTTCAAGAGCTTATGGAATAACGGTTGAAGATCTTACAAAGGAGAATCCACCCGCCATTTATGGTTTGAAAGAGGGACAGACATTGAGAATACCTGTAGCATTGGTTGATGAAATTAAAAAGACTGAAATGGCACCCTTGATACAACAGCCTAAAGATGAAACTAAATTCATATACCATAGTCTCAAGCCGGGTGAAACAATCTTTTACCTGTCAAAATATTATGGGGTTTCTGAAAACGAGATTCTTCAGAGTAACCCCGGAATTGATATAACCAAATTATCTGTTGGTACTGAGATTGCGATACCACGGAGAGATTTCATGACTGAAAGACAGAAGTTTGATGACCAGGAGACGAAATATTTTTATCATAAAGTCATTGAAGGTGAGTCACTTTCATCTATTGCAAGGATGTACGGGCTTCCGGTAAGAATATTAAGGCGAGAGAACAGGGATCTAAGGTTTCCCGGGGTAGGGGATTATGTCAGGGTTCCGGGGGTTGAACCGGTTACTGAGAATGCAGAACAGATTAAAATTGATACTGCTGTGGTTGTTGCTGAAGAGCCTTTGACTAACTATGTGAGACCAGAAGGGTTTACACCTGTAAAAGATCTTCAGGGCTCTTTGAATGTTGCAGTTCTTCTTCCCTTTTACCTTAAGGAAAACTCTGTCAGAATTGAAATAGATTCATCACAAGTGGTTAAAGGTAAAAAGATATATAAGGCGAATAGCAGAAAAGAAGACTGGATTTATCCCGGTAGTCTTGGTTATATTGAAATGTATAACGGTATATTGCTTGCTGCGGATACATTACGCTCACTTGGCGTTAATCTTAACCTTTATGCATTTGACATCAAAAGCGATACAATTGCACTGTCAAAACTTATTAGCCAGGGAAAACTTGATGGTATGGATCTTATTATCGGACCGGTCTATTCTCATAACCTTTCAATAGTTGCCGCTTATGCAAAGAATAAGGGTATCCCTGTGGTTTCTCCCGTAACCCTCATTAATAACTCACTTTTAAGCGGTAATCCGACTCTTTTCATGCCAAATTCTTCCCTCGAAGTGGCCCAGAGAACAATCGCTAAAAAAGTCAGTGAATTTCCCAGCGATAATTTTGTCTTTATCCATACCGATTCAACCGAGAATGATGCAGATGTAAGAAGATTTAAAAATATGATCTTCAGTGAGCTGAACTATAAGATTCAATATGATAAAATAAAATTCAAGGAATTTATTTTTTACAGCCGCTCTATGTTTGATAATGACTCGATCAACAGGCTGAGCCATGCTCTTTCGGATCAGTCAGAAAATATCATTATAATAGCTTCCGAGAAGGCACCTGTTATCAGCGAGACCATCGATGATATTTATACGCTTTCAAAAAAATTCAAAGTAAAGGTTTTCGGTTATCCGGTGATCAGGGATCTGGATAATCTTGATCTGAAAGAACTTTTCGGTATGGATATGTTGGTCTATTCACCTTACTGGATAGATTACTCGAGGAAAGACATAAGGAGGTTTAATTCTGTTTATCGAAATAAATTTCTCACTGAACCTACCGAAATGAGTTATGCCTGGCAGGGATACGACATTGCATATTACTTCATAAGCGGGTTGGCTCTGCAAGGAAAAGAATTTATCACTCATCCTGAAATGCATAATCCGGATCTTTTACAGACAGAATACGAGTTTGTGAAAAAGTGGCCTGGTGACGGATTTGAGAATCAGAAACTTTTTCCTGTCAGATTCACCAAAGATTATGAGGTTAAACTGGTTGATGAAGATGACCCTTTTGACCGGAGATGATTGCGGAAAACCTAAGCCAGGTTGAACTGGCAGCCTTTGTGTTAATAAAAATTAACAATAGGGAATATTAGCATCGTTTAAATTGTCTATTTGTTGAAGTATGATTAAAGAATCGTACAATGTGTCTGAAGATTCTGAACTTGTCAAAGCAGCCCTGGATGGAAATAAGGAGGCATTTGGAGCTATTGTGACCCGTTATCAGAAAATGGTTGCTCGTACGGTTAAAGGGATGCTGGGTGATTCCGTTTATTCAGAAGACATAGGTCAGGAGGTCTTTATTAAATTGTATTATTCATTATCTGAATTCAGGGGTGAAGCTAAACTGTCAACCTATATTCAAAGGATAGCAGTGAATCTTACTCTGAACGAGATGAAAAGAAGAAAAAGGTTTTTTTCTATGTTTTCTCAGAAAGGAAACAACGAATTGTATGAATATGAAGTTCCGGATCATGATAATGAAGAAAGAAGAGAAGCATCGGAAATTGTTGCCAAGGCGTTACAGACTATGGATCCAAAGTTTCGCATAATAGTTACAATGAGAATGCTGCAAGGCTACTCCACAAAGGAAACCGCTGAAATCCTTAACCTCCCTCTGGGAACAGTTCTTTCAAGATTATCGCGGGCACAGGAACAATTAAAAAAAATATTGAAAAAATTATAAATATTATGAACTCGTCAGAGATTAAAAATTTGTTAATCAGCTCACTTAACAGTGATGCCGATCTGGTTGAAACTTCCAGCTTACTGGAAGAGGAGGGGATCTCATATGATTTTAGCAAAAACTTTAGTGAAAAAGTACTGGATAAGATATTTATAGCAGGACTGGCAATAAGCCATGAGATGGACTTTCTTAAAACTCTTAATTTTGTATTTTACAGAATAGCACTTACCGGAATTGCTGCAATTGTTCTATTGCTTATATCAATATATCTGAAGGAAGGCTCTCTTTCCTTTAACTCTTTTTTGGGGATACACGATAATTATGATGAGAGTATTGTTAGCCTGTTAACCGGAAATTAAAATACAATGAAAGCAAAACCAATATTGATTATTATAATAACGCTCATTATAGGATTTGTACTTGGCGTGCTGACATCTGCTCAGATAAGGTACCATAAACTTAAACCGGTAAGAGTCTTTTTTTCAGAAGACAGGTTCAGGGAAGGGTTTTACCAGGCCATTCAACCTGATGAACAGCAAAAAGCACAGATTGATCATGTACTTGACAAGTATGCAAAGTTAAACAGCGAATTGCAAAATAGTTTTCGGAAAAAACTTGACGCCAACATGAAGGATTTCAGGAACGAGCTTGACTTAAACCTGACTAAAGAACAGATTGCCCGTCTGAAAGAAATGGAAGAAAGACGCCAGGAAATGATAAGACACAACAGAAAGATTCATGAAAATGATACCCTGGATAACAGGGGCAACAGACGATTCGGCCCTCATTCTCCCAGTCTCCCCGACCATGATACTATACAATCATCCAATAGTAAATAAAAGGTAGTCAAGCAAAATAGGCAGATCATCAGGATTAACACCAAGAGATATCAGAAGAGTATTGTCTTCCTTGAAAATTGAAATAAACTTATCTTTTGTAAGCTCACCACTTATTATGCTCTGTCTGTATAAGTCGATTGCTTCCCTCTTTTTCCCATTGCACAGAGCCAGGTGTCCTTTGTTTATAAGATCATGGGCATTCAGCTTTCCTGCTGAAAGACGTTCATAGTATTTTTCTGATTCATCTAATCTGCCCATGGCCAGGTAACAAAACGCTATGGGCCTTAATATCTTCAGATTACCAGGTTCCTTATATTCAACCATGAAATAGTATTTCAATGCCTGCTCATAATCCTTAAGATCAAGATAACAGAGTGCAGTCATTATTATGGTATGGATGTTTTCAGGTTCCATGTCGCTTGCCTGCAGATAACATTCGAGTGCTTC
The DNA here is from genome assembly GCA_964446825.1 of uncultured Rikenellaceae bacterium. GTDB lineage: Bacteria > Bacteroidota > Bacteroidia > Bacteroidales > VadinHA17 > LD21. The sequence continues at coordinate 12,354 of CAYUQR010000050.1, read as the reverse complement.
TTCATTTCTTCCAAGCCGCCTCAGACACAACCCGATTTTCTTAAGTGTCCATGCTTTTCTGTCAATAAGTTCTGCCCTCCTGTAAAACCTGAGGGCTTCCTCATAATTATCGCTCACCTGGTAACAATACCCTATTTTTTCATATAACTGCACCTCTGAAGGTTTCTCACTTATTTGTCTGAGGAAAAGCTGCAGGGCATCTTCAAAAAAATTCTTGCTGAAAAAATAGTCTGCCAGACCGGCTTCAGCATCCATAGAACTACAGGTCATCCTGAAAAACTCAGAATTGTATATATCAAGTTTTCCTAAGAACAGATCCTCAAATTCTTTTTTGTAGGGAGAAAGTTTAAAGAACCTGTATATATCCTGAAGATATTGAGTTACGTTGATTCTGAATTTTTTATAAGGGTCAATAACTGTTTCATCCTCATTCAGTTGCTGAAGTCCTTCAATTTCCATACGGAATACCTTCAGCATCATGTTTTTTTGTGATGAAGGAAGATATTTAAGGTTTAAAAGCAACGAATATTTATCGGAATTACAAATGAATGGTGTTTTATATAATGCCTCTGCCAGCTCATTGGTACCCGGACCTAGAATCTCGTCGTGATAGATCTCGTCAACTGCTTCGTGATCAGGATAAAACGGGATAAACCAGTTCTGAAAATCCTTGAAAAAGTCAAAGTGTTTCATATTGGCAAATGCTGACATATAAACATCAGCACCCTCCATCTGCAGGTTTGTAAGCTCTTCCATCGTCTTGAATATCTCTTCCGAGTCGCTGAACATCTCTGACCAATCCGGGTTTTTTTCCTCATTTTTATCATCGGACAGAATATTGTCAAGGTCAAGTCTTTCCTCGATCCTTGGTTTAAGTTTTGCAACCTGCGGCAAAATTTCTTCATGCAGTTTTCTGCTCAGATTTTCTGTCTCTCTCGATCTGATTGTTTGTAATACAATTATCCTGCAATGTTCCTTGAACCTGTTATCACGACTCATCTTTGCCACCCTGTCAGTAATCTCCGGATATAATAATATCCTTCCGTTATAATAATGCAAATTCAGTATAAGCCCCGAAAGCGCTCTCTCCATTACCTGTTCCTGTCCTGCCTCATATATGGTTATTAGATGGAAAAGCTTTTCAGTCTGCCAGGTTCTCAGCGCGCTGAGTGTTATAGCTGATGTGAATATACTTGCCTCGTACCATCTGAACTTGCCGGATTTCAAAAAAATATTGATCAGGCTGTTTTCAGCCTCGCCGTAATAATCAGTTAACCATAAATGGTTGAAAATATTGCTGATCAGCTGTTTATGTTTTTTTGAAATCTCCGATTCAGGATCTGGTATTATTTCATTGCTCAGTTTAAGCCATTCATCCAGTTCAGATTTAAACATAAGGTCATCAACAGTCTCGACAATTGTTTTTCCGCTCAGGTTCAACTCTTTTTCAGCCTGTTGCTTGACCCAGTATGTGTGCCACCCGGAATAATGTGACAATATGTCCTGTCTTACCCTGTCGGATAATCCGAGTATTGACTGTATAAGTTTGGTGTATACCTTGTTGCGTTCAGGGTCCTTTATGCCATCTATAGTATATGAGAGCATGTTTCTGTAGGTCATTACAATATTTTCGTACTCATCGTGCAGATCACCAAAGGACGCGTTGTTAATCATATCAGACAGGATATCAAGACTTTGCTTAATTCTTTTCTCTGATACGAGATTGCAGACATTTTTATGTTGCTGTATTACTTTTGCTACATCCATTGTTTTTTTCGTTTTGAAATGAGTTCTGCCAAAAAATCATTTCACATTACTAAAATTTTATCTGCAAGAATCAGACCGGAAAAATTATGTGATTTATAAACAATTCAGTTTTTTCGGCAGTCCTGAATATCCTGACAACACCAGGTCAGAAATTATATCCCAGGCTGATAAATCCCTTCAGCGGACTGAAATATTCCTCTTTGCTGTAGATGCCATGCATAATGCCGGCCCTTAGGGGACCAAAAATTGAAGAATATCCAACACTGATTCCATACCCGGCCAGGAATGAAAATCCTTTATTTCTACTTGTCTCCTGTATCATTGAAAAATTAGTCATGAGACCCAGATGAAATGCCGGGTAGATCTCCCAATCTGTTTCGGCTTCCAGCTCAGCCATCTTTTTTACCATTATCTGACCCGGATGGAAGCCTGTCATTGGGATGGACCGGATTGTTGCAGGAGTTATACCTCCCAGGAGCCAGAAATTGTTTTGCTCCGAAATTGAATCTGTTTTGGAAACGTATAGAAAATCCCCTCCAACGGACAATGTTAATTTTCTGGATGGTGAAAAATAGTGTCTGTAATGCCCTCTTATTGTATAAAACCTTTCAAAAGATGGTACCTCACTGTTATTCTCATCATACGATTGTGTGACATTATTTATTTTGGTTGAATAGGAAAGTAGTTTTGACATGTCGCCTGAGATATCAAGGATTGCTCCATTGTTTGGGAAATTCTTGATATCAAGTGTATTGATCTGGTACTTAAGTTGCAGGTTCATATAATTATGTGACACAATCTCCAATTTATCAGGTGTGATGAACTGGGGGATGTAATTTAACATTTCATAAGTTCCTGAAATGGTTATCATATGATTCAGCCCAAACCTTTTAAAAATTGAGGCACCAGGCAGAAAATTTCTGCTAATCATACTGCCTGTCTCCCCTCTTATCTGCATCATGGGCAGCATAACATTCTCAGCATAAGCTTCTAGTGATAACCCGTATTTCTGGTTGGGGTCAATAAACTGAAAATATCTTGATCTTATCTTATAAAATTGTCCTATATAAGCATCTACTTCAAGTTTTGACTTTTGAATAAGCGGATTTTTGATAGATAAATCCAAAACCAGGCCTGAATGCATACCATCATCATAATGCACCGAGGCATATAACATTGTTTTGGATAGCTCAATGCAGTCGATCATGAGGAGGAGGGAATCATTTTTTGGTACAATCCTGTACTTGACCTTATCGAACCAGTTTTTCCCGTAGAGGAGATCAATACTTTCCTTTAACATAGATTTATCAACCTTTTCAAGGGGACGTATATTTAGTACTCCCAATATCTGTTTTCTTGAAATTTTCTTGTTCCCGTTTATCTGAATCCGGTCAAATGAATAATATTGCCTGTCAAGTATTATGTCGATTGGAGGCTGAGGTCCTATAAGGTTCAATGAGTCAGCAATTCTTTTAAACCTGTTTTTGAAGGGCAATGCTGCCTTGTATCCCCGTTGAATTATTGTGTCAATATTGTCAAATGATGTTGCTGAAAGATCGTCCGTCATAGGTTCAATAAGAATATCTGCAAATTTTTTCTCTTTCTCGAAATCATCAACACCTATAAAGAAGAGAAGCTGAGCCAGTATATCAGTTGCCGACTGCAGGTCTTTTTCTTTGCTCATGTAGGCTCCTGTATAAGAGGCGATAACAATTGAGGCTCCCATATCTCTTGTCTCACTGACAGCCAGATTGCGGACCATACCTCCATCAATTAAAAGGAGGCTGTCAATCTTTAATGGCGTGAAAATTGTAGGCACAGCTGAACTTGCCCTGATGGCATCAGCCAGGTAGCCTTTTGTTAATTCTATTTTTCTACATGTTACGAGATTGGTAGCCAGGCACATGAATGGTATTGGGAGTTTCGAAAATTCTGTGATCTTGTCGGCAGGCCAGGTGTAGTAACTAAGCATATTTTCCATCTGCTGGCCATTCAGAAGGCCGGTAGGAATGATAGACTTTTTCACAGCTATCGGAATCGCAATAACACTATTATTGAAATATTTTTTTTCAGGAAAAATTATCTTATTTTCAGGTAGTTGATTGGTAATTATAATATTCCAGTCGATTGTCTTGCATAGTTTTTCAATACTGTCGACAGAATAACCTATGGCATAAAGTCCTCCGATAAGACTTCCCATGCTTACTCCTGTAATTACGTCTGGTCTCAGACCTGCCTCCTGCATCACTTTAAGAACACCAATATGTGCTAAGCCACAGGAGCCACCACCGCTCAGTGCAAGACCGACTTTCGGACGTATCCCTTTATCCTGTGAGAAGGCGTTAAGTAAGGGATGAATAGTAATGAAGATTAAAACAAGTAAGACAGATATATTTCTCTTTAAACCTAAATTAACAGGAAAGAATCTGAATCTGGTACTGGTTATCATAATATTCCAACCATTTCTTTGAATCAAAGATAATCAAGATATTACTTTTAAGTAAATTTGCAAAATGAAAAAAAGGATGATGTCTGCAGGGGAATGGTTGCCTGTAACTAAAAAAGAGGTTGATCATAAGGGTTGGGATGAATTGGATGTTATTATTCTTAGCGGGGATGCCTATGTTGATCATCCTTCATTTGGTTCAGCGGTTATAGGCAGAGTTATTGAGGATGAAGGTCTGCGCGTGGCGATAGTGCCACAGCCGAACTGGAAAGATGATCTCAGGGATTTCAGAAAGATGGGACGGCCAAAATATTTCTTTGGCGTTACTGCAGGCAATATGGATTCAATGGTTAATCATTATACTGCTGCCAGGCGATTAAGGTCCGACGACGCATATACCCCTGGAGGAAAAGCCGGATTTCGGCCGGATTACCCGACAATAGTATATACTAAAATACTTAAGGAGCTTTTCCCGGATGTCCCGGTGGTGATAGGAGGTATTGAAGCTTCAATGCGGAGGCTGACTCACTATGATTACTGGAAGGATAAGCTGGAACCTTCCATCCTCCTGGCCAGCGGAGCTGATATGTTAATATATGGAATGGGAGAACAACCACTGAGAGAACTTTTAAGACTTTTGCTGAAAGGGATCCCTTTTTCATCGCTTAAAACGATTCCGCAGACTGCAATAGCATTAAGAAGAAATGATCCGTTGCCTTTACAGTCAAAATGGAATGACATAACATTGAATTCTTTTGAAAAATGCCTTAAGGATAAGGAAAAGTTTGCTGCAAACTTTGTAATGTTTGAAAAGGAATCCAACAAGATGGAATCATCGAGGCTGAGCGAATCATCTGGTGATTTTAAGGTAATCATTAATCCGCCGTTTTTACCCATGACAGAGGAAGAGGCTGACCGCACATTTGACCTGCCGTATATGTACCTTCCTCATCCGAAATATAATGGAAAGGGTAATATTCCGGCTTACGAGATGATTAAATTCTCTGTTAATATTCATCGGGGATGTTTCGGGGGATGCAGTTTTTGCGCAATTGCAGCCCACCAGGGTAAACAGATAATAAGCAGATCGGAACATTCGATTCTGAATGAGGTCGGAAAAATATCTGCATTGCCTGATTTTAAAGGGTATCTGTCAGACCTGGGAGGTCCGTCGGCAAATATGTACAGGATGAAAGGCAGGGATTTGGAACTTTGCAGGACATGTTCACGGCCATCTTGTATCTGGCCCTCAGTCTGTAAAAATCTGGATTCGAATCATAAAACCCTGACGGGTCTCTACAGGAAGGTTGACAGTATGGAGGGAATAAAAAAATCATTTGTCGGCAGCGGCATACGCTATGATCTGTTATTTCCTGAATGGAATAAATCAGCCGGAAAAGATGAAAAAGAATATCTCGAAGAACTTGTTACCTTACATGTTTCCGGCCGACTTAAGGTTGCTCCCGAGCATACGTCACCCGGTGTATTGTACGAGATGCGGAAGGTCCCTTTTGATCTCTTTAAGAAACTAAAAAGGCGATTTGATGAAATCATAACAAAGCATGGTCTAAAATATGAGATCATACCATATTTTATATCATCGCACCCGGGATGCACGGATGCCGACATGAAAGAGCTGGCAGCAGAGGTAAAGAGTCTGGGTATCAGGCCGGAACAGGTACAGGATTTTACTCCTACACCAATGACACTGGCTACACTTATGTATTATACGGGATATGATCCATATACCGGAAAGAGGGTTTATGTAGCAAGAAAGACAGAAGAAAAAAGAAGGCAGAAAGAATATTTTTTCTGGTATACGAAGGCGCAAGGGCTTAAAGGCACAAAGGCGCAGAGGAAGAAGAGGTGAGGGGCAGACAATGTAGGGACATGGCATGTCCCTACAAATCATATTCTTTCAGAATATTTTTTACATCATCCGGTGCTACCCTGCCATATGTTTTGTCACCAACAAGGACAACAGGCGCCAGCCCGCAGGCTCCCACGCATCTCAGGCTTGATAATGAAAATTTATTGTCCTCTGTTGATTCCCCTACCTGGATGCCAAGTTCTTTCTTGAACTCATCAAGGACTTTCTCGGCACCTCTTACATAGCATGCTGTTCCCAGGCAAATACTTATCGGGTGTTTTCCTTTCGGCGTCATGGTGAAAAATGAGTAAAAAGTCACAACACCATAAATTTTAGCTACAGGAATGTTTAATTCTTCGGAAACAACCTCCTGAATTTCTGCAGGAAGATAACCAAAGTGTTCCTGGCAGGCATGAAGTACATTTATAAGTTCCTGCGGATCATTATTAAAAGACTCACATACTCTATTAATAAAGTCCACATCTTCTTTTCTTAATTCTATTTTTATATGAGACATTGCGGTGAATTTTATAATTGGCTAATATTTATAGTTATTGTTTGATAATGACTTTGCTTTGTTTGTTAAAATAATGAGTATGAAGAAGATGGTGAGCCTTCTCGCTGTTGGGCTTCCCAAGGAACTCCTCATAAAGTTTTATAATGAACGGATTCTCATGCGATTTCCGGAGAGGTTTTTTCCTGTCTTCCTCATAAATAGCGGTTGCCCTTGCTTTAAGAATTTCTGAGTTACCATGAAGCAGGGGTTGTCCTCCTCCGCCAATACAGCCCCCGGGACATGCCATTACTTCAATAGCATGAAACTGTGATTTTCCTGATCTGACATCATTAAGAAGTTTTCTTGCATTTCCCAGGCCATGAGCTATTCCTATATTTAAAGGAAGACCATCGAAGTCGATGGTTGCGGAGCGTACACCTTCCATCCCTCTCAGCTCAGTGAAATCGAGTCTCTGAAGTTTCTTGCCGGTATATAATTCGTAGGCTGTACGGCAGGCTGCCTCGATTACTCCTCCTGTAGCGCCAAAAATAACACCTGCTCCCGTCGATTCACCAAGCGGTGAATCAAATTCCTCGTCATGAAGATTACTGATATCTATATTGGCCTGTTTGATGAAATTTGCAAGTTCCCTTGTAGATATTGAAAAATCAACATCCGGATTACCATCCACGGAGAACTCATCTCTCTGACATTCATATTTTTTTGCCAGGCATGGCATAATTGAAACAACAACCATATCCTTGCGATTGACTCCTATCTTATCGGCAAAGTACGTTTTGGCTATTGCCCCGAACATCTGCTGTGGTGACTTAGCTGTTGAGGGTACATCCTTGAGATCAGGAAAATAATGTTCAAAGAAGTTAACCCAGCCCGGACAGCATGAAGTTAATATGGGGATCCTGGCATTTTTATCACCTTTCAGATACCTGGTAAGCCTTTCAAGAAACTCCGTCCCTTCTTCCATTATTGTCAGGTCGGCAGCGAAATCGGTGTCAAAAACATAGTCGAATCCGAGAGCTCTAAGAGCTGCAGTCATTTTCCCTGTTACAATAGTGCCTGGTTCGAGTCCGAATTCCTCACCAAGCGCTACTCGCACTGCCGGGGCAGTCTGTACAACAACTGTTTTGGAAGGATCAACCAGGGCTCTTAATACACTCGGTACATGGTTAACTTCTGTAAGAGCTCCGGTCGGGCACACGGCAACACACTGACCGCAATATGTGCATGTTGAATGTTCGAGATTTTGCTCAAAAGCCGGAGCAACCGTTGCCATGAATCCTCTGTTAACTGCAGACAAAGCTCCAACTGTCTGAACTTCATTACACATCATTTCACAACGCCTGCACATAATACATTTGTCAAGGTCGCGTATGATCGATGGCGATGTATCTTCCCTGTATGTTGATACTTCAGCATATTCAGCTCCGGGAATCTCTCTTATGCCAAGACGATGAGCCATAGCCTGAAGTTCACAATTACCTGATTTGGCACAGATAAGGCAATCTTTCGGATGGTCGGACAAAATAAATTCCATAACAGTCCGTCTTGCATTCAGAACCCTGGGAGTATGTGTTTTAACAACCATTCCCTGTTCGCAATTTGTTGAACATGTAGGTGCAAGATTTCTCCTGCCCGAGACTTCTGCCACACAGATCCGGCAACCAGCTGGTTTGTTCTCGATGTTCATATCATGAAGGTCCATATAGCAAAGAGTAGGAATATCAATGCCAAGTTCCTTTGCAGCCTTATATATTGTAGTACCTTTTGGTACATCAATCTCCTTATTATCAATAGTAAGCTTTATAGTTTCCATTATGTTATTGATTATCTGATAAATATTGCATCAAACTTACATTTCTCCATACACGCACCACATTTTATGCAAATTGCCGGATTTATAAGGTGCACCTCTTTTCTTTCGCCGGAAATAGCATTGACAGGACACACCCTGGCACATGCGGTACAGCCCACACAATTCTCAGCATTTATTACATATTCCATAAGGCTGCGACACTGCCCGGCCGGACACTTCTTATCAGTCACATGAGCAACATATTCATCGTAGTAATTATCCAGCATGGAGAGAACTGGGTTTGGTGATGTTTGTCCAAGCCCACAGAGTGCAGTGTCCTTAATGACAATGCTCATGTTCCTCAGTCTGTCAAGGTCCTCAAGTGACCCTTTCCCCTCGCATATCTGCCCCAGAAGTTCATGAAGGCGTTTGTTCCCGATCCTGCAGGGAGCGCATTTCCCGCATGATTCTTCAACTGTAAATTCGAGGAAGAATTTAGCCATCGAAACCATACAATCATCTTCATCGAGAACGATCATTGCCCCGGATCCCATTATTGAACCGGCAGCAAGAAGATTATCGAAATCGATGGGAGTGTCGAGGTGTTTGTCCGACAGACAACCGCCAGATGGTCCTCCTGTTTGTATACCTTTAAATTTTTTCCCGTTCCTTATACCTCCTCCTATTTCAAAGATAACCTCCCTTAGTGTTGTCCCCATCGGCACTTCAATCAGTCCAACATTATTGATCTTTCCGGCAAGTGCAAAAACCTTGGTTCCTTTTGATTTTTCAGTTCCTATACTGCTGAACCATTTAGCTCCTTTAAGAATGATTGCAGGAATTGCAGCAAATGTTTCGACATTATTAACATTGGTGGGTTTACCACGATAACCAGCTTCAGCCGGGAATGGTGGTTTTACAGTTGGTTCACCGCGAAGCCCTTCCATTGAATGAATAAGGGCTGTTTCCTCTCCACAGACAAAAGCGCCGGCTCCATAACGAAGCTTAATGTCAAAATTAAAGCCTGTTCCCAGAATATCGCTGCCCAGCAGACCATATTCTCTTGCCTGGTTAATTGCTATTTTAAGCCGTTCAATTGCAAGTGGATATTCTGCCCGGATATATATCAAACCATTGGAAGCTCCAATACTGAACCCGCAAATTGCCATTGCCTCGAGGACAGAATGAGGATCACCTTCGAGCACTGAGCGGTCCATGAATGCGCCCGGGTCACCTTCATCCGCGTTACAAACAACATATTTTTCATCTGACTGGTTCCGTCGGGCTAGTTCCCACTTGAGACCTGTTGAGAAACCAGCACCTCCGCGGCCTCTCTGACCTGAGTCCTTTACCTCTTTTATTACTTCTTCAGGTGTCATTTCGGTCAACACCTTTCCCAGCGCCTGGTAGCCCTCGCGGGCAATATATTCGTCGATATTCTCAGGATTGATAAATCCGCAATTGCGAAGGACTATCCTTAGCTGCTTCCTGAACTGGCTTATGGCAGCTGAATCAGGAATTGGCTGGTTGCTTAAGGGATCTTTATATAGGAGTCTGGTTACCTTTCTGCCTTTAATAATATGTTCTTCAATTATTTCCTTTGCATCATCGGGTTTAACCTCGACATAGAAAGTATTGTCGGGCATGACTTTTACTATAGGCCCTTTCCCGCAGAATCCAAAACAACCGGTAATGATCACCTGGACTGAATCAGCCAGGTCCTTCGCTTCAAGTTCATCCCTTAAGTTACAAACTATAGAATCACTTTCCGAGGCATGACATCCTGTGCCACCACAAACCAGGAGATGTCTGTTGTATTTTGACATAGTTAATCCTCCTTATTCATTAAGTCAATAGTTTCATAATTCACAGGTATAATACCGTCAACAAGCTCCCCGGTCTTAATATATTTTTCAATTATCTGATCAGCTCTTTTCAGGTCGACAAAACCAAATACTACAGGCTCCTGTCCGGGTAGTCTTACCTCAATGGTTGGTTCTGCATAGCAATATCCCATGCATCCAGTCTGGGAAACGACAGCTGCTACATTTCTCCTCTCAAGCTGCTCCAGGAAAAACTCCATCACGTTTCTTGCTCCGGATGCAATTCCGCACGTTGCCATGGCTACCTTAACCTGCACAGGAGCCCCGGGTTCAACTGCACTGATCCCCGCTTCTGTACTTCTTTTCAATTCTTCGCGTTTCTTTTTCAGATCCGAAAATGACTTGATCTTTGACATTCTTTTAGACTTAATGTTTAATTTCTTATTCTTTGCAATTCCCTTTCAGGATTTATTAAATTAATTTCCGCACAAAATTAGTATTATTATTGTTAATAAAATAACAATGTTAATAAAATAACAGAAATATATTGTAATTCTAAATAATAAGCAGGCTTGGATGCAAAAAAATTACTGTTATTCTATGTACAGAAAGAACTTATTTTCTTAAGTTTTTAAATTCGGAGCCTGTCTTCCATGCCGGGAAGAAATCTGAGTTAGCGAGTCTGTAACCCACTTTAAATGCAAGTCTGGCGTCTTCTACTATGCCATTCAAATCCCATTTGTCAGGTTCATAGTTATCTGCAGGCCGGTGATACCTGTTTTCAATATAATCTTTCTCCATCATTGCGGCCCATTCTTTTCCATGTTGACGGCTGTCAACATTGCCACGCGCAAACATTGAAGGCACTCCTTTTTTCGCAAATGAAAAATGATCGGATCTGAAATACATACCGGTCTGGGAATTCGGATCTTTTGCAACATATCTGTCCTGTTCACCAGCCGCTTCTGCTATCATGTCATCCAGATCTGACTGTCCGTAACCGGTGATCATTACATCGCGCATTCGTCCAATGGGTAATATAATGTCATTATTAAAACATGCAATTGTCTTGCCCATTGAGAACACGGGGTTTTCTGTATAGTATTGCGATCCGAGGAGACCCTGTTCTTCAGCAGTAGGGAAGAGGATAAGGATCGAACGGGCCGGGCGTTTCTTAAGTTTCGAAAAGGCTTTGCCGATACCAAGTGCCCAGGCCATTGAAGTTCCGTTGTCAACAGCCCCGTTATAGATAGAATCACCATTCTCTTTCTCTCCGATACCGAAATGATCCCAATGGGCTGAATAAACTATACATTCATCGGCTCGGGTAGTTCCTCTCAGCAAACCGGCAACGTTTGTGGAAGTATTATATCTCACTTTATTCTGAATGGAAAGGGACATTGTTGCATTCATAATGAATCCTTTATATCCTTTCTTTGTTGCTGATTGTCTGAGATTGTTTACTTTATATCCCAGATTACCGAAAAGCTTATCAGCCGACTCTGATGACATCCAGCCTGAGAAAGCACACATCGTTTTATTGCTGTCGGCTGTCTGCATGTATAACCTGGGTGTGATAGAACTTTTCCTCGGAATTGTGTATTGATAACCGGCCCCTTCCGTCTCATGAATGATCAGAATACCCTCTGCACCATGTCGCGCTGCCTCTTCAAATTTGTAGGTCCATCTTCCGTAATAGGTCATTTCACGGCCTTTGAATAATGTACTGTCACCTGTATATAAACCCGGATCATTTACAAGCACAACAACTGTTTTCCCCTTAACATCCAGACCATTATAATCATCCCATCCATATTCCGGGGCAACAATACCAAAGCCGGCGAATACCAAAGCAGAGCCTTTTATGTTCACTTCATTATCAAGACTGGGAGAGTTAATTGCTATATCGTCCGGCGCACTCAGGGAAAGATTATTACTTCCATATTTAACTATTAAAGGTCCTTTTACAATTGAACTTATCTCCACCATGGGAACAGGTTGAAAGTAGCTACCGTTAAAAGCCGGTTCGAAGCCAATTCGTTTTAATTGTGCAGCCAGGTAATCTACAGTAATCTTTTCACCGGCAGTAAAAGGTTTCCTACCCATGAATTCATCCGACGCCAGGTTCTTAACATATTC
>CAYUQR010000049.1:0-26099 GCA_964446825.1 uncultured Rikenellaceae bacterium | reverse complement strand
GACACTAGACACTAGACACTAGACACTAGACACTAGACACTAGACACTAGACACTGGGCACTGGGAGCTGGAAGCTGGGAGCTGGGAGCTGAGAGTGGGGAGCCGGGAGCCGGGAGCCGGACTTCGGGTGCTGAGGGGGGGAAAAAAAGATAAAAGTATTAAGACAAAAGGGTTAAGAATAATATGAAAGTAAACGGTAAGAAAATTTATAAAAGCCTGTTAAGATTTACAACAGCAGGAAGTGTTGATGATGGCAAGAGCACGCTTATAGGCAGGCTTCTTTATGACAGTAAATCAATTTTTGAAGATCAGATGGACCATATTGTACAGTCGGGTAAACGTCTGGGAAGGGAAGAGCTTGATCTGTCGCTGCTTACAGATGGATTGAGAGCAGAACGCGAACAAGGGATCACCATAGATGTAGCCTACAGGTACTTTGCTACTCCGGTGAGAAAATTTATAATTGCAGATACCCCGGGGCATATTCAGTACACAAGAAATATGGTTACAGGCGCAAGTACCGCTGACCTGGCTGTAATACTTATTGATTCACGTAAAGGAGTACTGGAGCAGACAATAAGACATTCATACATTGCATCGTTGCTTGATATAAGGCATATAATATTTTGTATCAACAAAATGGATATGGTGAACTGGTCGGAACAACAATTCAATAATATTAAATATGACCTTGGCTCCCTTGCTAATAAACTTAAGATATCTGATGTTCATTATATTCCCATTAGTGCCAAATACGGAGACAATGTTGTTGACGGCTCGACGAATATGCCATGGTACACAGGAAAAACTTTCCTCGATCTGATCGAGACCATTGAGATTAAGAAGATAAAAAATTCAGAAAATAAACGTTTCCCGATACAGACCATTATCCGTCCTCATACATCTGAGTTTCACGATTATCGCGGATATGCTGGAAGGGTAGCAGAAGGCATATTCAGGCCCGGCGATGAGGTAACAGTGCTGCCGTCATTACAGAAATCAAAAATTAGAAGCATTGATGTACTGGGGAAGACTCTTTCGGAGACAGTACCCGGAGATTCTGTAGCAATATCACTTGAGGATCAGATAGATATTAGTCGTGGCGATATGCTTGTCTCTCCTGACGACTTACCAGTTATAAGTCAGGATATAGATCTTATGATTTGCTGGTTCAATAATCTTCCACTTGAGACTGGAAGAAAATATCTGATAAAAATAAACTGTAATGAAGCCGGATGTATTGTCAAATCGGTCAATTACAGGATGAATATCAACACACTGGAACATGATACTGATAACCTCGCAGTAAATATTAACGATATCGCACACATTACAATTAAGACATCAAAACCAGTATTTTTTGACAGCTACACAAAGAATAATGTTACAGGCAGTATGGTTTTTATTGATGAAGGCACAAATGAAACTGTTGCTGCAGGGATGATTGTCTGATTACCTTACCTCAGTCAAATTCGTCAAAAAGTAATAATTGTCTGTCAGCACAATCTTCTGTTTCGAGGTTGGATATACTTATTCCCAGAAGCCTTATACGTACCTCTTCGAGATTCATTTCTTTCCTGATCTTTGAAACTTCCCTATGCAACGTTTCAAAATCGCGAATATAATATGGCAGAGTTTTACTGCGCGTCAATTGCCTGAAATCTGAAAACTTAACCTTCAAGGTTATCGTCCTTCCCGCTGTTTCGGCATGCACCAGGCGCTCCATAAGTTCTTTTTCAAGCTTATACAACTCTGCAATTATCCCGAACCTGGTAGTAAGATCTTTTTCATATGTGAGTTCAGTGCCTACAGATTTTCTTTCCTGGTCCGGTTCGACCGGACGGTCATCTTTCCCCCTTGCTATATCAAAAAAAAATACACCGGCTTTTCCAAAATTCCTCACCAGATCAGGCATATCCCATTTCTTAAGATCAGAACCTTTATGAATTCCGAGCTTATGCATTTTTTCGGCTGTCACTTTTCCTATGCCATAAAATTTTTCCACTGGCAGCTCTTCTATAAACTTTTCAGCTTCTTCAGGACGGATCAGGAACAGGCCATCAGGTTTATTTATATCAGAGGCTATTTTAGCAAGGAACTTATTTACCGAAATACCTGCAGAAGCAGTAAGTCCTGTTTTTTCTTTTATCTCAGCTCTTATTTTTTTTGCGATGACTGTAGCTGAACCGATTTTTTGTTTATCATGAGTAACGTCAAGAAAAGCCTCATCGATTGAAAGGGGTTCAATTTCATCGGTATATTCCCTGAAGATCTCCATAACACTTTCAGATACCTGTATATATCTATCGAAATGATGTTTTACGAATATCAGCCCCGGACATAGTCTTTTTGCAATCACCGATGGCATAGCTGATCGTACGCCAAATTTTCGGGCTTCATAACTTGCTGCAGCTACCACACTTCTTTCTCCACTCCCTCCCACTGCAATTGGCTTGCCTCTCAGTTCCGGATTATCAAGCTGTTCAACAGATGCAAAAAAAGCATCCATGTCAATATGTATGATCTTTCTCATTGGTAAGCAAAACTAATAAGAAAAAGCTTTGATAATTGCCCAACATTAACCATCATTGCAGGATATTTAATTATGAAGGTTTTGGAAACCGGTTCAGAAAAAAAAATCAGGCTCTTCGTTCTTGTGCTTACTAACCACAGAATATGGGGATCGATACTATTGCCATATATTATAGTAAAGGAGACAAACAGGAGCTATTTTAAACTATCTGAATGTCTTTTCCCTTTTCCAAATATTGATACCCTGAGTTCAATTACTTCTGAAGAGAGAGAACTTGTTAAGATTATTAATGAATACTCTGAAAGGACGTTATTCAGGTTATTCTCGAAAGATAAAACTGTAAAAGAATTTCTTGAGAAAGTCACAGCGGAAAAACTTGAGGAGTTTATCAGACCTTATATAGAGAGAAGAATATATAAATCAATATTAATCTCAAGAGATGAGAACATACCAGTTTATTTCCAGAAAACAAAGACAGGCACACTTCATACTGAAGACAGGCTTATGCTCAGTGCCGAAAAAGCATTTCCTGTCTTCAGGTTTATAAGGGAGGAAGACCATAGTACATATAATCTGAGCCTGGAAGCGGGAGGGAAACTCATAAATATGAGAAACAATTCCATCGATCTGATCTGTATGTCGCCTTGCCTGATAAGGGAAAATTTCCGTCTGCTCTTTGTAACTGATGTTGACGGACCCAAACTTAAACCTTTTACTGTCAAAGAATTCATTACGATCCCCAAAAAGACTGAAATAAAATATTTCAGCAGTTTTGTTCTAAATGCCGTAAATAACTATAAAGTTGAAGGCAGAGGATTTGAAATAATTGAATCTGATCCTAAGAAAGAGGCCGTTCTTGAAATTGAAACTTCTCTTAAAGGCGCGCCTGCAATGATATTGAAATACAACTACCAGGGAAATTTCATTTTTGCAAATGACCAGGATTCCTCATTCACATTATTTGAGAAAGCAGGAGACAATTTCCTTTTCAGAAAATATCATCGCGATTTTGAATGGGAAGAAAGATGCCGTAAAATATTAGGCGAGCTGGGATATTTTTCTGATGATGATATCAATTTTTTCCCGGTTTATGGTGAAAACGTAAGAAAGGATGAAGTCTATACAATAATAGAATCCATAAACCGGAATTATCCTGAGATTATAAATTCAGGTTTTGTTCTGAAATCCAGCCTTGACCATAATTATAATCTTAGGTCAGTAAGTATAGAACTGAGCAGTCAGCTGGAAAATGACTGGTTTGATCTGAGGGCTACAGTTAAAATCGGAGAATGGAAAATTCCATTTACTTTGTTCAGGAAGAACATCCTATCGGGTATCAGGGAGTACGTTCTGCCTGACGGATCAATAGCAGTGCTGCCTGAAACCTGGTTCTCGAGGTATAAAAATATTTTCGAATTCGGAAAAAGCTCAAATGATTCTCTCAGAATTCATAAACAGCATTTTTCATTAATAAAAGATACTCTGTCGGATGAAAAGAATAATGGGTTAGAAAAACTTGAAAAACTTCTGGATCGCGATCAGATACCACTGCTTAAGTCACCTTCCGGTTTTAATTGTAAAATGAGACAATATCAGTCTGATGGTCTTAACTGGCTAAATTTCCTTCAAAATGCAGGATTAGGCGGTTGCCTTGCCGATGATATGGGTCTTGGGAAAACAATCCAGGCACTCGCTATGCTGCAGCATAACAAGGAGAATATTGTTCCTGTTTTAAGTAATACAGGGCAGACCGAACTGACCCTTTTCGACAATCCTGAAACACAGCTTACCTCTCTCCTGATTGTACCGGCATCACTTATTTACAACTGGGAAAATGAAATCAAAAGGTTTGTGCCTGGCATGAAAGTATACAGCTATAAAGGGAACCATAGAATAAAGTCAACTGTATATTTTCAAAATTTTGATATTATCCTTTCCAGTTATCATACAATCAGGCAGGATATAGATTTAATAAGCTCTATTACTTTCCATTATATAATTCTTGATGAAAGCCAGGTAATCAAGAATCCAGCATCGATGTTATATAAAACAGTGATCCGTCTTAAATCAGACTTCAAACTTGTTCTTACAGGTACACCTGTTGAAAATTCGCTTACCGATCTGTGGACCCAATTAAATTTTGTTAATCCCGGACTCCTTGGTGATATATCTTTCTTTCGGAGGGAATTTGCAAAACCAATAGAAAAAATGGGAGATGACGAGAAAGAGGTTAAATTGAGAAAGATTATCCAGCCATTTATCCTCAGGCGCACAAAAGAGATGGTTGCAAGCGACCTCCCTCCCGTAACTGAACAGACAGTTTTTTGTGATATGACAGATGAACAGTATAAGCTTTATGATGAAGAGAAATCATCGGTCAGAAACAGTATATTAAAAAGTATTGACTCTACAAGCGCAGAAAAATCATCAATTGTAGTCCTGCAGGGTTTGATGAAACTGAGACAGATATCAAATCATCCTGTGATGGCGTACGAAGATTATGGCTGGAGCTCCGGCAAATTCGAGACCGTTCTGCAGGATATAGAAAGTGTTGTTTCGGAAGGGCATAAAATCCTGGTGTTTTCATCTTTTGTCAGGCATCTCGATCTTTATGCTGAAGTATTCAGGAAGAAAAGAATATTATTTGCAATGCTTACAGGAGCAAGCACCAACAGGGAGAAAATTGTTAACTCCTTTCAGTATGACAAAGAAAACAGGATTTTTCTTATCTCGTTAAAAGCCGGCGGAGTTGGTCTCAACCTTACAGCAGCAGACTACGTTTTCATTCTTGATCCATGGTGGAATCCTGCTTCGGAAATGCAGGCACTAAACCGTGCTCACAGAATAGGCCAGGACAAAAGCGTATTTGTATACAGGTATATAACCAGTAACAGTATTGAAGAAAAAATAGTCAGGCTACAGGAAAAAAAATCAAAGCTTGCTGATACCTTCATTTCGAGTAACAACCCGCTTAAAGACATTGATATACAGCAGATATTAAACATAATCGGATAATTCTAATTTATTATGAAAGTACTTGGAATAAATTGCAGTCCCAGAAAAGGAGGAAATACTGAAATACTTATAAAAGAGGTCTTTAGTGCTCTTGAGAAGGAAGGCATCAAAACTGAATTTTTTCAGCTGGGCGGGAAAAATGTTAATGGATGTATTGCTTGCATGAAATGCAAAAAGAAAGGCGATGGAAGATGCCATCAAGACAATGATGTAATAAATAAATGCATAAAAAAAATGGTTAAAGCTGATGCTATTATAATCGGGTCTCCTGTCTATCACGCTGATATTAATGCAGATACAAAAGCTCTTATTGAAGTGGCAAGCTATTCTTTAGGCGCTTCAGGAAGCCCCCTCAAACGTAAGATAGGAGCCGGAGTTATAGCTGTCAGAAGGGCCGGGGCCATACATGCATTTGACAGTATAAATCATTTTTTTCTTATAAATGAAATGATAATACCCGGATCCTCGTATTGGAATATAGGTATTGGAAGAGAAAAAGGAGAGGTACTTAAAGACGAAGAGGGAATGAAGACAATGAGGGTACTGGGAGAGAATATGGCCTGGCTTCTGAAGAAGACTAAAGGAAAAACCTAAAAGATAAAAATTGTAGGGCCATAGCATGCTATGGCCCTACGTCATTCATATTTTCAACTATCAGAAACTATTTAATAATTATCTCTTTCCACATAATGTGTATGAAGCAGTTCGTGCGATTTATGGCTGTTGGGCTCATCGAGAAACTCTTTATAAATCGAAATAATTTCCGGATTTTCATGTGATTTTCGAAAGGCCATATTTTCATCTTCAGCATAGATAGCTTTTATCCTTTTTTTTCTGATCTCCATATTTGTAGGAATAGGTTGTCCGCCGCCGCCGATGCAGCCGCCCGGGCAAGCCATTATCTCAACAAAATGATAAGGTGCTTTCCCTTCTCTGACCATTCTCATGATCTTATTGGCATTAACCAGGCCATGAGCAATAGCAACTTTAAGTTCAATGCCCTCGAGGAATTTCCATGCATCAATACATCCTTCAATTTTCAGGGTAGCTTCTTTTACTCCATCCATACCTCGTACAGGTGTAATATTCAGGTTACCAAACGGCACATCACGACCTGTAACAATCTCATAAGCTGTACGTAATGCAGCTTCCATAACCCCTCCTGTAGCGCCAAAAATAACAGCAGCGCCTGTTGAAACACCCATTATTGAGTCATAATTTGCCGGTTTCAGATTTCTGAAGTCGATGCCTGCCTGTTTGATCATAATAGCAAGCTCACGTGTTGTAAGTACATAATCAACATCTTTGAAACCGCTTGCACGCATTTCAGGCCTGTCAGCTTCAAACTTTTTGGCTGTGCACGGCATGATTGAAACAGATACTATCTTTGAAGGATCAATATTACGTTTACTGGCAAAATAGGTTTTTGCAAGTGCTCCGAACATCTGCTGAGGAGATTTACATGTTGACAGGTTTGGCAGGAATTCAGGGTATTTATGCTCAATAAATTTTATCCAGCCCGGAGAACATGAGGTAAACATCGGTAGTGATATCTTATGATCACCATCCACCAGTGCTTTTTTCAACCTGCCTAAAAGTTCCGTACCCTCTTCCATAATTGTAAGGTCGGCACTGAAGTCTGTATCCAGCACTGAGTCGAAACCAAGCTGTCTGAGTGCATTAACCATTTTACCAGTTACTCTTTCACCGGGATCATAACCCAGGTCTTCTCCAAGAGCAACCCTTACTGCAGGTGCAGTCTGAACAACCACATGCTTATCAGTGTCATAAATTGCATCCCATACCTGATCAATACAGGTCTTTTCAACAAGCGCGCCTGTTGGACAACGGATTACGCACTGCCCGCAATTTGTACATACCACATGGCTCATGGGCTTGTCGTGGAACGATGAAATTTTCTGGTGAGCACCTTTATTGGCAACAGCTATTGCCGATACAGACTGTAATTCGAAACAGGTTCTGACGCAACGCTGACAACGAATGCATTTACTGTCGTCTTTGACAAATGCAGGAGAAGACCTGTCAATATCATAACTTTTCCCTTCAACAAGTGAAAGAAGGATATGGTCGCCAAAAGCAAATTCATTTGCCAGAGCCTGTAATTCACAATTCTGATTTTTATAACATTTTGTGCAATCCGACCTGTGTTCTGAAAGTAATAGTTCAACAACATGTTTACGCGCATTACGCACTTTGAGGGTGTTGGTATGTATCTCCATTCCTTCGAATACAGGTGTTGCACAGGATGCAATAAGTGTTCTGGCTCCTTTCTGCTCAACAAGACATACCCGGCAATTCCCTGCAACACAGAGGTCATCGTGATTACATAAGGTAGGGATATTTATTTTGAGTTGTCTGGCAGCCGCAAGAACTGTCGTACCTTCCTTTACCTCTATTTGCTGGTCGTTTATAGTTAAATTTATCATATTTCTGGTATTTAGAATTAGTAATTAATAGATGATCTCTTCTCTGAAGTTACCAACTATCGATTTGAACGCATTTCCGACAGATTGTCCGAGGCCGCACTTTGCAGCAATTTTCATAGTGTCGGCTAGTTTAATAAGCTCGTTGAGATACGTAGATTTAACCTCGCTTTTTTTCACCATTTCCACACCTAATAACAGTTGCTGGCAACCGACACGGCAGGGAGTACACTGACCACATGATTCTTCAGTAAAGAACTCGAGGTAATTATGGAGAACATTATACATTGATCTTGAGCTGTTGAAGAGCTTCATTGACCCCCCTGTAGGTACACCTTCAAAACCAATGATCGTTTCCATGAATTTCTTTCGTGGTACGCAAAAACCTGAAGCTCCTCCCACCTGTACAGCTTTTGTATCACCATCACCAAATTCATTCACGAATTGCTGGACAGTCATGCCAAGCTCAAGTTCAAAGATACCCGGAGTGGGAGTATCTCCAGAAACAGAAAACACTTTTGATCCTCGCGAATCGCTGGTCCCGTATTGTGTGAAGTCTTTTGAACCATGTTTCATTATCATCATTGCCGTAACGAGGGTCTCAACATTATTTATAGAAGTAGGTTTATGAAATACACCCGAAGCAGTAGGGTAAGGAGGTTTATTTCGCGGTTCTCCCCTCTTGCCTTCTATTGACTCGAAAAGAGCGCTTTCCTCACCGCATATATAGGCACCGCTGCCCATACAATACTCAATATTAAAATCATAACCTATCTCTTTAATCATTTTATGAAAAGAGTCAAGTTCAGTCATAAGCTTGGGCAATAAATACCTGTACTCACCTCTCAGATAGACTATGCCTTTCTTAGCACCAATAGCTTTGCCTGCAATAGCCATACCACCATGAACCTTATTAGACACTCTTTCAAGTATCTCACGATCCTTGAAAGTTCCTGGTTCTCCTTCATCTGCGTTACATACCACATATTTTTCATCGCTTTTTTCGGCTGCGGTATATTTCCATTTCAATCCTGTTGGGAAACCGGCACCACCTCTTCCTTTGAGACCTGAATCAAGCATCTCCTGAATTATCTTCTCTCTGGTCATGCTGAAGGCTTTGGTCAGCACTTCGCTATTATTAATTTTTTCAAATATAAGGTCAACCTTATTTAAACCTGTATTTTCCATGATTTTGGCGGATTTTTATTTTTGCATATAATCTTTTATGATCTCAGTCACCTTCTCAATTGTCAGCTCAGTATATGGCATTTCATTGATTAGAATTGCCGGAGCTTTGTGACACCAACCGATACAATTTGTCTCAAGCAGACTGAATTGATTGTCTGCAGTTGTTTCCCCAACCTTTATTTTAAGCATTTCTTCAAGAGTTTGAATAATATCGCTTTTCCCCTTCATAGAGCATGTTATTGTTTTACACACCCTTATAACATACTTACCCTTAACCTGGGTATCAAGAAAGGTGTAAAAGGAAGCCGTTCCGTAGACTTCAGCAGCCGAGATATCAAGTTCCCTGGCAACCTCAACCATAACCTCATCAGTGAGATAGTTGTGTTTATGAACAATCCCCTGGAGAATTGGCATAAGGCTCTCCCTTTTCCTGCCATGTTTGTCGGACAACTCCTTAACTAGATTTCCTACCTGGTACATTTCTATTTGATTTTTAAGTAATTAAAAATATTATTAAGCAACAAATTTATGTTTTAAAAAGCGCCGTGAATTTAATAACAATAACTTTTAAAAATAGCAATCATTTGTCAGTCTTTATAATTTAGAATGAAAATAAACTAGATATCCTGAAGTTTCAGGAGTGGTATCAACAATCAAAAATCGACAAAAAGACTTATGATTTAGATTTATTCTTCATTTGCAAAATATTTTGTCAACCTGGCAGGAAATAAAATCTTACAGGAAAATAACAAAGTGGAACGACACTTGGATTCTCTTGTAAATCAAAATAAAGTGCCGGCAATATCTCTTTAAAGACCTTTATAGCAGGACTAAGGACTTGGTAAAATGAATATTTATTGCTACCTTGGAAAATTGCCTGTTCTTAACCGGCCGACATAATATAATGATAAAGGAAGGTCAGCCATTTCTCCTGCCAACAGTTTAAAATCTAATTTTAAACAGTAAATAACATGATTTAAAGAATGAAAGAGATACTTGAATACAAATTACTGGAGATTGGAACTTACTCTTTATCGGTAAATAATATAGCAGCTATACTGCTATTGATCGTTGCAGTATGGGTCATGCTGAAAGTTTTCAAAATTTTCATTACAAACAACAGGCGGCTGAGAAAATCAAAAAAGTTTGCCGTTTACCAGATAATAAAATACCTTATTTTAGTTATTTCCTTTCTTGTAGCTTTGAATATACTGGGGGTAGATGTAAAAGTAATGCTTGCAGGATCGGCTGCTTTACTCGTAGGCATAGGGCTTGGACTGCAGAATCTATTCAATGATTTTGTTTCGGGAATAATAATCTTGCTGGATTCCACAGTTAAGGTAAACGATATCATTGAGGTAGACGGACTTTTCTGCAAGGTTCAAAAGATTAACATCAGGACAACCAAAGTGCTGACACGCGACGATAAATACATAATCTTACCCAACTCCACCCTTACAGGAAGCCAGTTGATCAACTGGACTCATGGTCACGAAACTTCCAGGTTTGAAATTCAAATAGCCGTTGATTATTCAACGGATATACCTCTGGCCATGCAACTGATTAAGAGCGTTGCCGACGAACATCCCATGGTAATAAAGGAACGTAAGCCATTTGTAAGGCTTTTTGATTTTGGTAATTCATCTATAGACCTGGTTTTGCTTTTCTGGTCAGATGAGATCTTCAGAGTTGAGAACATAAAAAGTGAAATCAGGATAAAAATACTGGAGAAGTTCCATGAGAATAACATTACTATTCCTTTCCCTCAGAGGGTAGTTCATATAAACACAGAATACTTAACTAAAAACAAACCTGATTAGATGCTAAGAATAAGAAAGATATCAAACCCATATATCGAATCAAACCTGGCGGCCATGGAAAGTGTAAAAAATATCATGGCTAAGCAGTTTCCGCTTGTATGGAAGGGTAAAATAGAAATACTTGATGAACAATTAGTTAATCCATTAAAATTTAAATATCACACCAGCCTTTTTGTTGCAGAGAACATCCATGAGACAATACTCGGTTTTGCAACCATGAAATTTATGCCGGATCAAGGCTTTTGTTTTCTCGATTTCATTGCTGCATTACCCGGGAAAACGTCCTCGGGGGTAGGCAGTTTTCTTTATCAGAGGGTAAGGGAAGAGGCAGAAGCGCTTAATTCCATCGGGCTCTTTTTTGAGTGTCTTCCTGATGATCCTGCTCTTTGCCGGAACCAGACATATATTGAACAAAACCGTAACCGGCTGGCCTTTTACGAACGTTTCGGAGCCCGCCCCATTGCAAATACAAAATATGAATCAGTTATTAAACCTGAAGATGATTGTCCCCCATATCTTTTATTTGACGGCCTGGGCGTAATGACCTCACTGCCAAAACTTAAAACACGTAAAATTGTAAAGGCTATCCTTGAGAGGATTTATGGCGATTATTGCACTGAAAGATACATAAAAATGGTTGTCAACAGTATTAAAACAGATCCTGTGACTCTTCGTCCCTTCAAATACCGAAAAACAACCAAACCAGCTGAATTCCAGACAAAATTATCAGAAAGGAACAAGATATTCTGGATTATTAATGATAAGAGTTCAATTCATAATATACATCAGAGAGGCTATGTTGAATCGCCGGTAAGAATACCTCATATTAAGGCTGAACTGGAAAAAACAGGCTACTTCAGGTTGGGAAAGTCTGAAAAATTTCCTGAAAAGCATATTCTTGATATTCATGATAAAGGTTATGTTCAGTATTTCAAGAAAGTCTGTTCCAATCTTCCTGCAGGAAAATCTATTTATCCTTATGTATTCCCGATAAGAAATATAGCACGTCCTCCCAAGGAGCTTTCCGTGAGGGCTGGTTATTATTGTATTGATACATTTACACCGCTAAATATAAATGCGCTTCTTGCAGCGAGAGAAGGAGTTGATTGTGCTTTAACAGCGGTAAATGAAATTTTATCAGGGACAAAAGCAGCTTATGTTCTTACGCGGCCTCCAGGTCATCATGCAGAGAAATTTATATTCGGGGGGTTCTGTTATTTCAACAACAATGCTATTGCAGCAAATTATCTGAGCCGTTTCGGGAAAGTCGCAATTCTGGATATTGACTATCATCATGGGAACGGGCAGCAGCAAATTTTCTATTCAAGGAACGATGTATTAACAATTTCCATTCATGGCCATCCGTCTTTTGCCTATCCGTATTTTTCAGGTTTTGCTGAAGAAAAAGGCGAGGATGAAGGGACAGATTTTAATCACAATTTTCCCATGCACGAAAATATTACACCGAAAGAATACCGGGATACTCTGCTTAAAGCCACTAAACGAATCAGAAGTTACAAACCGGATTATCTTGTCGTTGCATTAGGATTGGATACAGCAAAGGGTGACCCTACCGGTACATGGAAACTGGTAGCAGAAGATTTTGAAAAAAACGGCAGGATGATCGGGGAGCTTTGCCTGCCAACAATAATTGTCCAGGAAGGTGGATATAAGATCCAGACGCTTGGCAAAAATGCAAGAGCTTTTTTTGACGGGTTTGTACAGACACATAATGTCAATCCAACTAAAAAACTCACAAAATGACCTTTAGAAATAATGTAACCCGATACATTGACATTGAGACCATGTGGCAATTATGGATTATCAATCTATTTTAAGTAATATACAGCCTGAACATGAATTTTTTATCGGTATTGATTCAGACGGCTGCGTCTTCGATACCATGGAGATAAAGCAAAAGGAATTCTTTATTCCAAATGCATTAAGATATTTTGACCTACATTCAATTTCAGGGGTTCTTCGCGAAACCTGGGAATTTGTAAACCTGTATTCAATTTACAGGGGCGGAAACCGTTTCACATCATTAATAAAAGTTTTTGACTTTCTGAAAGAAAGGAAAGAGGTCAGAGACAGCGGGGTGAGGTTACCGGATCTTGATTCTCTGAGAGATTGGATAAACTTTGAAACGAAGTTAAGTAACCATAATCTCCGAAAATATTTTGAGTCAAACAGGGATCCGGAACTTGAGAGAGTTCTGCTTTGGAGCGAAGCAATTAATAAAGAGATTGCTAACGGGTTTGGTAGTATTCCTCCATTTCCACATGCACTCAGAGCAATAAGAGAAATCTCTTCTTCTGTCGATATCGTTATTGTTTCACAAACCCCGCTCGAAGCACTTGAGAGAGAATGGGAAGAACATGATATCAGGAAATATGTAAGGATCATTGCAGGGCAGGAACATGGAACAAAAACCGAACATATTTTTCAGGCTGCAAAAGGGAAATATCCTGACAGTAAAATTCTAATGATAGGTGACGCGAAAGGAGATCTTGATGCTGCCAGAAATAATGGCATTCTGTTCTACCCTGTTATTCCAGGTAATGAAGATGATGCCTGGAAAAGGTTTATAACAGAAGCTATGACGAAATTTGTCAAAGGCACCTATTCGGGTGCCTATGAAGAAGCACTTCTTATTGAGTTCAAAAAATCGCTGCCTGACCGTCCATTTTGGAAACAATAATATTGGATTTGGATAATAATTTATTATCTTAGTGAGAAAGTTGCATAAGATAAATTAATAAAACATTACATTATAAAAAAGAACTTTAAAATAAACAGGAGGTAAGCTATGAGTAACGAATATCTGTGCAAAGTATGCAGGGGCCATCTTAAAGTCAAAACATCTATTGTCCTTGCTGCCACAAAAATTAAAGACCGTTCCCAGAGAGGATTGGTATTTTTAAATCCCGAGCTTGGAAATTATACTAAAACAACCCATCCTTCATTTCAAATAACACAAGGTGAAGAGTACATCTACAACTGTCCGATCTGCTCTGCACAATTAAATAGCATGAAATACCTCCACCTGGTAAGAATAATAATGCTCGACGAGAATGGTAAAGAGTTCAATATTTACTTTTCAGGCATCGCCGGTGAAGAGGTTACTTTTAAGATCCGCGGTAACAAGATTGAGGAAAAGAAAGGGCATGATGCAAAAATCTATAATAAATATTTTGATATTCCTGAGGAAGATCGCAAGTATCTATAAAATTATTTTTTGTTTTTTCCCTGGACCTCAACCAGAGGTACCCATACCTCCACTTTGGTGCCCGCAACCTTACCTGTATCAGAATACAGATCAGTAATTTTATGTTTGATAGGCTTTTTATTTATTTGATTCAGAATATCATAAAACTCACCCGTAATTTTTAATCCTCTGCCTGTTGAATTACTGTGTCCGGCAGCGGCCTCTCTTCCAATTCCATCATCCTCAACAGTAATCTTAAGGTAATCATTTTCTTGCTCAATCCTTATCTTCAGTGATCCTCCTTCTGCTTTTGGCATAATACCGTGTTTGATGGCATTCTCAGCAAAGGTTTGTAATACCAGTTTTGGAACCTGTTCTTTCTGGCTCACACTGTCCCCTATTTCAATTTCATATTTTAATTTTTCACCAAAGCGCAGTTTCTCAAGATCAAGATAAGTAGTGAGAAATTCAAGCTCTTCACCTAAACTTCTGTAAATACGCTCGGCATCATTTAACATTCCTCTCAGCAATTCTGTAAATTTGATCATATAATCATAAGCTGCCTGTCTTTCTTCAAGATATATAAGTGAGGCTATTGAATTCAGAGTATTGAAAGTGAAATGAGGATCAAGCTGGGCTTTTATTCCCTGCAGCTGAAGTGTTACAAGTCTTTGTTTCAGACTCTCTTTTTGTACTATCTGGAGGGTATTAATCCTTTTTATCAGGACAATAAAAAAGAAGAATAAAAAGTAAATGCCCGGATATGCCAGGTATCCCATATAATAATAGTTATTCGCTTTTAATTTCAGAAAGTAACCATACCCGCCTCCGGCATTAACAAATATTTTATTCTCGTGTCCCCTGGATGAATAATGCGAAAACCTGAAAATTTGCTCTGTGCCCTTAAGATTGGTCTCAGCAACTTTTTCTAAATTTGCATTGTAAATAACCAGTTCTTCTTCTTCTAAATTATAAAGAAGCAATTCATCTTCGCCATCAAAGTCAATATCTTTGTGATAATTAAGGTACTCTGAACTAAAAGGAGAGATGACCTTTTTTATAACTTCCAGTTTATCATTGAGTTCAATTATCATATTCTTTGCCAAAAGATAAATTCTGTAAGAGCTTCTGTTTTTTAAAACCACCAAATGTATGTCTTGGGCTAAACCTATATCACTGAATAGTCTTTCTCTTATTTTCTTTCCCTCTAAAGAAAAAACCATTATTCTCGGTTCAAGCAAAGCTGAATCAGCTGATCCTGTTGAATAAGATACTATATACCCTTTAAAACCGCCTTTTGTATAAGCTTCCGTTTCCAGTCGACTTGTAAGTCCGGGAAACTCAACTGGTGGAAATTTAAATTTTAAACTATCATTGTATATCATCAACCAGCTGCTCCAGTCACTGAAGGGGTACCATGTTTTGGTATTTCCTCCTGCACCATTTATTCCAAAAATTTCCCGTCTTCCATCTCCGTTGGCATCAACCATCTTTGGGTATTGAATGTTCACTCCGGTCAACTGACTTGATCTCAATTTCCTGTTAACAATATCATAAGAAAATAGACGTCGCGGGTCAACACCAAAACCAGTAAAAATGCCGAAATAAAGTTCATCTTTCCCGTCACCGTTCGTATCATAAAAACCAGCTGGCCATACACTGGAGGTTATCACTCTATTAATAACCCTGATTTTTGTAATGAATAAATGATTTGATTTTATTCCCGGGGGATCAAAAAACTCATTGATATTAAGGAATAGCGAATCATCTTTGAATGAAAAAATATATATTTCTTTATAACGGTCATGATCAAAATTTCCAAAGAAAACATCTGACATATCCAGGTCCATACTGTCCGATAGATTCCATTGATCGTACACATGCATATCATTATCCAGAACCAGGATAAAATAATATGGAATGCCTTTCCCTGTGCGGACAATTTCCGAAATGGAGTCGGAATTCAGATCTTCATAAACATTGATGGAAGAGTTTTTACCCACAGGCTCAACAATCAGCTTTGACTTAGTCGCCAAAGGAGGAAGAAAGAATATAATTAAAATGGCAGGGAAGCCCGCCAGAAAAAACGAAGAAAATATGATTTTTTTTAATAGATGGCCAATCTTCATTGTTTAGAAAATATCCAGATCCTTCAGATGCTGTTTAGGAACCTTGACCGCTGCAGACTCACCATTTCTTGTCAATGTAACGGTACTTTCCCTGCGATCGACAAGAGTGATGAATTCAAAATTTATTATATGAGATCTTCCTAATCTTATAAATGTTTTTCCAGGGAGCATCTCAGCAACTTTTCCAAGATTTAGGGAACATAAATGTTGCTTCTCTCCTGTACAGATAACTGTATAATTCCCATCAGCTTTACAATACAGGATTAAAGAAGGATTAATAAATACGGTACCTGTTCGCGTATTTACACGGATCCTGGTTAAACCTTCTTCTTTTTGTATAACTTTTATTGAATTACTGGTCAGAAAATCTTCTTTTTTTCTTTCGTTAAATCTTACAATACATTGTTTCAGCTCTTTCCTGTTCACCGGTTTAAGTAGATAGTCAAAAGCCTGGTTTTTAATGGCTTTAATAGCAAATTGATCATATGCGGTAACAAATACTATTTCAGTTTTAGGAGATTCCTTTTTAAAATCTTCTATAAATGCAAACCCGTCTTTTCCAGGCATCTTAATGTCAAGAAAAATAATATCAGGTTCAAAATCAGATAATTCTATTTGAGCGGAGGCAGCTGAACTGACAGCTCTAATTTCACTGAAATAGAGAGTTTCCTCCAACAATGCTTTTAGCAATTTTCTGGCACTCTCTTCATCATCAACGATTAAAGCACTCAGTTTTCCTTCCATCAATCAGGGTGTTAGACTTTTCATGCTAAATGTACAAAAAGATGTAATATATCAATTACTCCTTTCTGTTTTTTCTCTCGCTTAATAATTCTATTTTTGTAAATATTAAACATCATATTAACAATTATTATTCAGATGAATAAAGATATAAATCATAAAGCAGCGGATAATATTCGTATTCTGGCAATGGCGATGGTAGAAAAGGCAAAATGTGGCCACCCGGGAGGTGCCATGGGGGGTGCAGATTTTATTCATATTCTATTTTCCGAGTTTCTGAACTTCGAACCGAAAGATCCTGCATGGATAAATCGTGATCGGTTTTTCCTTGATCCGGGGCACATGTCACCCATGCTTTATTCAATACTTACCCTTGCGGGTCATTTTACAATTGACGAATTAAAAAGCTTCAGGCAATGGGGCAGCCCGACACCGGGCCATCCTGAGCTTGATATCACGAGGGGTATTGAAAATACATCCGGACCTCTTGGTCAGGGCCATACAATGGCTGTTGGCGCTGCGATTGCAGAGAGATTTCTGGCAGCCAGGTTCGGGGAACTTTTTTCTCACAGGATATTCACATACATTTCAGACGGTGGAATACAGGAAGAGATATCACAGGGTGCAGGAAGACTGGCCGGATTTCTCGGGTTAAATAATCTTATTATGTTCTATGACTCAAATGATATTCAGCTATCAACCGAAACTAAGACAGTTACTATTGAAGATACCGGAATGAAGTACAAGTCGTGGGGCTGGAATGTAATAAAGATTGACGGTAATGATCATGAACAGATAAGGAAAGCTCTTACTTCAGCGATAAGTGAAAAGCACAAACCCACTATTATCATAGGCAAGACAGTGATGGGCAAAGGACTTGTGGATAACGAGGGTAATAATTTTGAAAGGAAGATCTCCACCCATGGAATGACTGTAACCGAAGCCGGAGGTTCTTTTGAAAAATCAATTATTAATCTCGGAGGAGATGTTTCAAATCCATTTCTGATTTTTGAGGATGTCAGGGGGTATTACGAAAATATTCTCGCTGCGAAGGCCATAAAAGTTGCTGAATGGAAAAAGAGTAAAGATGAATGGTCTGAAAAGAATCCGGACCTTAATAAAAAACTTAATAATTTTTATGAAGGACATATTCCTGAAATAGACTATAGTTCAATCCGGCAAAAAGAAGGATCTGCTACAAGAGCTGCCTCTTCAACCGTGCTTGGTATTTATGCTGCCAAAATTGAAAACATGATAGTGGCGTCAGCCGACCTTGCAAATTCAGATAAAACAGATGGTTTCCTTAAATTTACACATCCTTTTAAGCACGACGATTTTACAGGAGCATTTTTACATGTTGGAGTATCAGAGTTGACAATGGCTGCATTGATAAACGGTATGTCCCTGCATGGTGGTGTAATACCTGCCTGTGGAACTTTCTTCGTTTTCTCTGACTACATGAAACCCGCTGTCAGGCTGGCATGCCTGATGAGATTACCGGTTAAATATATCTGGACGCACGATGCTTTTCGTGTAGGTGAAGATGGACCCACTCATCAGCCCGTTGAACAGGAAGCCCAGTTGAGGCTTTTGGAACACCTGAAAAATCATCACGGGGAAAATAGCATGCTTGTACTAAGGCCGGCTGATGCTGCGGAAACAACAGTTGCCTGGAAGATTGCGCTTGAAAACAAAAATACACCTACCGCATTGATACTTTCAAGGCAAAATATAAAAGATCTTCCATCAGATAGCAACAACAGGTTTGCAGATGCACTTAAATTATATATGGGCGCTTACATTGTTCAGGATTGCCCATGGAAACCTGATGTAATTCTTCTTGGAAGCGGGTCGGAAGTCGCAACACTTGTTGAAGGAGCAGTACTTCTGAGAAATGACAAACTCAATGTGAGAATCATTTCTGCTCCATCAGAAGGTTTGTTCAGGAATCAGTCCGATGATTATCGCAAATCGATCATACCTGATAACATCCCTGTATTTGGATTAACAGCTGGATTATCAGTTACATTACAGGGACTGGTTGGTCCAAAGGGATATGTTTGGGGATTGAACAGTTTCGGATATTCCGCTCCTTACAAAGTCCTTGATGAGAAATTTGGATTCACTCCAGAAAATGTCTATACCCAGGTAAAAGTTTACCTCGCCAGGGTTAGATCTTAATATACTTTGATATGGTTTTCAATAAACTGTTCCTGTTTATTGGTTTACTTAGATAACCATCGCATCCTGCTGCAAGAATTTTTTCCTCATCACCCAGCATCGCATAGGCTGTTACAGCTATTATAGGGATATCCTGATTAATCAGCCTGATTTGCCTGATGGCCTCAATACCGTCAGTTTCAGGCATTTTAATATCCATAAGAATCAATATTATATCAGGATTGGCCTTGAATAATTCGATGGCTTCCTTTCCATTTTGTGCATGCAAAATGTTATGGTTTGTTTCATGAGTAAGCAGGGCATTAAGATAAATGTAATTAATCTCATCATCCTCAGCAACAAGTATTTGAGAGTCTCTTGTGCTTTTTTTACTATATTTCCCGGGAATGTCTGCCGGAATAATTACTGATCCTTTTTTTAACGGAATTCTTAAAAAGAATGTTGACCCCTCTCCAACTTCTGACTTCAGACTTATATTTCCTCCAATTAAGTCTGACATGCCTTTGGCTATTGACAAACCCAGTCCGCTTCCTTCAGAAGTTCTAAAAGGTCTACGGTCTTCTTTAATAAAACGTTCGAAAATATTATTAATCGATTCTGAACTGATACCAATTCCAGTGTCCTTAACAAAGAATTCAAGATCTTCTTCGATTATTTGAAAACCATAAGTTATAATTCCTCTTTCCGTAAATTTTAAAGCATTATCGAGAAAATGAGACATGATTTTTCTGAAAAGTTCAGAATCAGAATGCAAAGATATACTTTCAGATTGAGAAGGGACATCAAGTTTAAACTCCAGGTTTCGCTTAACGCATGGCGAACTATATTTAATAAACATACCCTTAAGAATCTGTGACGGATAAAAGTCTTTATTATGAACTGACAAAGTTCCTGATGTCAGCATGGAAATATCCATATAATTTGTAATAGTGTTCAGGAGCCTGTCACTACTTTCAGCAAGCATCGACAATGAATCCTTTCTGTCTTTTTCAGAGAGATCTTTCCTGGAGATTAATTCAGCAAATCCCAAAATGCCATTAAGAGGAGTACGAACTTCGTGTGAAATATTATTTAAGAATGTTGTTTTCAACCTGTCTCCTGCTTCGGCTTTCAGCAGAGCACCTTTCAATTCGGCAATTACTTTCTGACGCTGAATTGACTGACTTATCTGATTAGCAATAAACTCCAGCATGCCGATGTCCTGCATACTATAAGCATTGGAGGTTTCATAACTCTGAATGACAAAGGCACCATAAACCTTTTCTCCTATTGTTAAAGGTACACCAAGCCAGCATTCAGCCACTGTCCCGACCATTTTTATTATTCCTTCCCCAACCATTCTCAGTATGTCTTCTTTTTTTAACAGAACTGACTTATTATTTTTAATTACATAATATGTCAAAGACTTTTCAGCAGGCCAGGTGACAAAATCATCCTTTTCATCATTTGTATAGGGAGATGACAGGGTTCCAGTTGTTTCATCATAAAAGGCTAAATAGAAATTTCGTGAATCTATTATTGTACCTATCTGTTCTTTTATGACTCCAATAAGTATATCAATATCATTTGTAGTTACTACAGTGCTGGAAATTACAAATAGAGCCTTTTGTATTTGTTCAGATCGTTTTTTCTCAGAAATATCTTCTTTAATCCCCAGGAAATGAGTTATCTTATTCTTTTCATTTCTTATAGGGGAAATTGTGGCGCTCTCCCAGTATAATACTCCATTCTTTTTCCTGTTATGAAACTCGCCAGACCAATCATTTCCTCCTTTTATTGTTTCCCAAAGAACCCTGTATTCATTAAGGTTTTTTTCTCCGGAACTCAATATCCCTGGGTTTTTTCCAATTAGATCATCATATGAATAGCCTGTTATTTCGCACATTTTAGGGTTTACATATTCAATAATACCCTCTGTATTTGTTATCACTATTGATGCAGGGCTTTGTTCAACAGCTCTTGAAAGTTTATGTAATTCTGTTTCAGCCAGGTGTCGTTCAGTAATATCTGTTATTGTACCTATATAACCTGTAATTTTATTATTAATACGTTCAGGAATTGCACTACCTATTACCCGACAAATTGTACCATCAGGTCTGAGGAACCTGTATTCCGCAGAAGATGTTATTTTTGAGTCAACATCGGATTTCCATCTTTCTTTCAGTGCTTCCAGGTCGTCAGGATGGACTGCCTTAAACCATCCAAAACCGACAGCTTCCTCAAGTGCCATACCTGAAAATTCCATCCATTTGGGATTAACGTAAGTCGTGTATCCATCTTCCCTGGTCCGGAAAATACCAACAGGTGCTGTAAATGCAAGTGTTTCAAAACGCTGCTGACTTTCCCTCAGGGAGTCCTCTGCTAATTTTTGATTAGTTATATCTGTAATGAAACCTTCAAGAAATTCAAGTTCTCCGTTTTCTGAAAAGACCCCTTCTCCCTTTTCCCAAACCCAGCAGATTTCATTGTTCTTTTTTATAATCCTGTATTTAATCTGGTAATGTTTCCTGGCATTTAAAGCGTTTTGAACTTCATCCCAAACATATTCGCGATCGTCTTTATGAATAATACTGTTATAAGGGACCTCGCTGTTCAAGATTAATTCTTCTGGTGAATAGCCTGTTAGATCCCTTGTTCCATCACTCATGAATTCCATGGTCCAGTTTTTATCATTCCTGCACCTGTAGACTATTCCCTGAAGGTTGCTTATAAGAGTATTAAGGGATCGGTGGCTCTCTTCCAATAAATGTTCTGAGGCAAGTTTTTCCTTTTGAATTCTGACTTGCACCAAGGCTTCCTTTACCGCAAAAGGAAGTCTGGTCATATGTTCTTTAATTAAATAATCATTAGCACCGGCTTTCATACACTTAACTGCTATCTCTTCATTTGTTGAACCTGTAAAGAGAATAAAAGGCATTAACGGATCAAATTCCCTGCAATCCTTAAGTGCCTGTAACCCGTTGAAAGAAGGCATATTATAATCAGATATTACAATATCAGGGTGGAATTCTGAGAGGGCTGAATTAAATTCACGCCGTGTATCAACCCTGAGGTGATCAAATTTAAGACCGTCTTTGCGTAATTCTATTACAGCGAGTTCAGCATCAGAAGGCAAATCTTCAGCAAATAAAATTTTAAGCAATTTCTTTGACTCCATAATCCCTTAACTACTTCTTATTAAAATTCCTGTTTAATACTAAATATAACTTGATACTTATTACTACCTCAGATCTCTGTCATATCTCGTTATAAAGTCAGGACTGTTTTCAACAATAGATAAGTAATATGAATTATTGCTGGTCAATGTTTTTTGCATCTGCTTAGTTTATTTCGTATTAATTACATTGATGCTTCAACAACCGGGATGGTAAAATAAAATGTACTCCCTTGTCCGGCTTCACTTTCAACCCAAATTTTACCGTTATGCTTTTCAACAAACTCTTTACAAAGGAGTAATCCGAGCCCGGTACTGGGTTCGCCATCTGTACCTTCGCGGTTTGTCTTTTCATTTAAAAGAAACAGCTTGTTACTGAGTTCGGGGGACATTCCGATGCCATTATCATTTATACGTATCTCATTTTCTTTATCACTGTTAATCAAAGCCTCTATCCGCACATTTCCTCCTGAAGGAGTAAATT
The DNA here is from genome assembly GCA_964446825.1 of uncultured Rikenellaceae bacterium. Lineage (GTDB taxonomy): Bacteria > Bacteroidota > Bacteroidia > Bacteroidales > VadinHA17 > LD21. Next base: position 3,202 of record CAYUQR010000049.1, on the reverse strand, counting down.
TAATTGCATTTGAAACCAGGTTGCGGGTAACAGTGTCGAACATATGTTTATCAGCAATTATTTCCAAATCCGGAGGAATAGAAAAATCAATTCCTATTTCCTTTTTCCTTGCTGATTCATTCATTACGTCAGTACATTCTTTGATTTCCTTCTTAAGATTAAACTTCTCCGGTATAAAGTCCATCACTCCCCTCTGAAGACGCGACCACTCAAGGAGGTTTTCCAAAAGTCTGTAAATATTAGTCGCCGATTCTTTCATATCGAATGAAATTTCCCGGATTTCCTCAAGGTTCATTGATTGTATCTGCTCCGCAAGTATTTGGGTAGCAGAAACAAATGCACTTAAAGGACCACGCAGGTCATGTGCCAGAATCGAAAAGAATTTATCTTTCTCGGCATTTAAAGCCTGAAACAATTCATTTTTCAATAATATCTCCTCTTCTGCCTTTTTCCTTTCAATTGCTATTGCAATCTGGCTTCCGATTGACATTAAGAGTTTAACATCATTTTCAGTATAAACATCTGCCTTTTCATAATGCTGGAGAACCATGACCCCCATTACTTTAGAAGGTGCCTGGAGAGGAATGCCTATCCAGGAGGGGGAAGCGGAGCCCATGTCCTCCACTTCATTTTGTTCAAGAAGATGGTTATAAACATCTTTATTAAACAGGAATGGTTTCAAAGTACGAAAAACATAAGCAGTGCAGCTCTTTCCCATAGAAGTAGGTGAAGGTGTTTGATCATACTTGTCAACAAAATACGGAAAGCTAAAGAGACCTGTATCGTCATTATACAACGCCACAAAAAAATTTTCGGCATTAACGGCTTTTCCCAGAGAGTGATGTATCAACTTTAGTAATTCATCAAGGTTAGAGGTCGATGTAACACCCTGAGTTATCTCGAAAATGATATGATTTTCCAATTCTGTCCTTTTCCTGCTGGTAATATCGCGTACTATTCCAGTAAAGAATTTGCCTTCCGTTGTGTCCCATTCAGATATTGATAATTCGATAGGGAAAGTTTCCCCATTCTTTCTCAGACCCGCCAGTTCAATCGGTATATATCTGTCATCTTTAAGTCTTCTTCTTTCTAATAATATTTTGCTTTTTATATGCTTCTTAATATAATCTTCCGGTATAATGGTATTCAGAGATTCACCAATAATCTCTGTATCTTTATACCCAAAAATATTTTCAGCACCCCTGTTCCAACCAAGAATATTTCCATCATAGTCAATTGTAATGATAGCATCGTTGGCTGAATGTGCTACCGACCGGAATCTTTCTTCACTATGTTTTAATGTCTCCTCAGCATACTTTTGTTTTGTTATGTCTCTTGAAATGCCAAATGTGCCAATGATATTGCCATTGTTATTGAAAAGAGGCATTTTTATGGCTTGGAACCAAACATCTGTATTATCCTTTCTCGTTAATTTTTCTTCTTTAAAAACAGGCAGGCCTGTCTCTATTATCTTCTGTTCATCCTCAAATGCCTTCTTTGCGGCATCTTCAGTAAAAAAATCAAAATCTGACCTGCCAACAGCCTGCTCAGGGTCATCCAACCCAAATGACTGAGCTTGAGCTTTATTATTTCTTATAAATCTGCTTTGCCTGTCTTTAAAATAGATATGGTCGGGAAGGTTATTCATCAGGGCATCAATTATCATATGCTCCTGCCTGAGGGCCTCTTCTGTTTTCAATGTCAAGGTTACATCTCTTGTAACATTCAGTATATGAGGCACACCATCGATATCTATAACGGATGCTGTCATTATTCCGTTAACCAGGGTGCCATCTTTTCTACGAAAGACAGCACTGAAATTATCGACTTTACCATCTTCCCTGAGTTTCTTTGTAAGGTCATCACGATTTTCAGGATTCGTCCATATATCCAATTCAAGTGAAGTTTTCCCGATCGCCTCAACTTCAGTATATCCTAAAATCTTGGTAAATCCATCATTAATAGATATATACATTCCATCTGATAACCTGTTAATATTGACCGAGTCAGGACTTGTCATGAAAGCCGCGCGGCATTTTTCCTCACTCTTCCTTACTTTATCCTCAAGTTCTTTAATCAGAGAGCCATCTTTTTCAGATCGTTCCTTTAAGTCATTAAATAATTGCTGCAATTTCATCAAATCATTAATAATGAAATCTTTCGATCTGTCATTATAATTCATAATTGTGGATTAAACTATTCCCTCCCTGCCTTTTACTTTTCACAACTAAACATTTATTTTTTAGCAATAAGTCCCCATTATGCATAAAAACACAAGATATGAATTTCTAAATACTTTGCAATATATCATTTGATGAGTAGTAGAAATTTATTGAATGAATAGCTGTGATTAGTTTTGAACCACAAAGATTCCCAATTCATTTTTCTTTATACCTTTGCGGCGACAATAAAAAAAAATGCAATACGATATAAAACCCGGAGTAAAAGGATTAATATTTGACCTTGACGGCACGCTTGCAGATACAATGCCATATCACTTTAAAGGATGGAGATCCGCCTGCAGAAAATTTGGTGCCGATATTGATACAGCATTTCTGAGAAAACATACAGGTACTCCGGGATGGATAATAGCAGATGAAATAATTAAAAAGTGCGGCCTTGAGGGAACTGTAACTATTGATGAGATAATTGAAGAGAAACTCAATGAGTTTAACAAGGAGCACCACCTGGTTCAGCCCATTTCTCCTGTTGTGGAAATTGTAAAAAAGTATTTTGGCATTTTGCCTATGGCGGTAGGCACAGGAGGCCACAGGGCAGCTGTGGAGAGAACTCTTGAAATTACAGGACTTAGAAAATATTTCAATATTATAATAACGGCCAACGATGTGGAGAATTTCAAGCCACATCCTGAAACTTTTCTCAAATGCGCTGAACAAATGAATGTTGATCCTCAATTCATTGAGGTTTTTGAAGATGGTGACCTGGGTATCGAAGCGGCAATAGCCGCAGGAATGATACCCACCGATGTTCGCGCATGGTACGATTCGAGCTGGTAAAGACCCTGGACACTAGACGCTGGACGCTGGGCTTAAACCTTCAGTCTCCAGACTATGAATAATCAGTATTCGATAAGTATTTGTATTTATGACTGATCTCTCACTGATCACTGATTACTGATTACTGATTACTGATTACTGATTACTGATTACTGATTACTGATCACTGATTACTACCTACCGCC